>NZ_CAMFLP010000005.1:0-190636 GCF_945957625.1 uncultured Chitinibacter sp. | reverse complement strand
GAAACTTGTTTTGTTTCGCTGCGTCATCAGCAGAGAGGCCGAACTATACCCACCCATCGAAAACACGTCAACACCAATCCAACGAAAAAGCGCCAACAAGTCGATAAGCGATTGATTTGCAAAGAGGCGAACATCAAAGAAAATCGCAGCAAACCAAGAAAAACAATCCGCAGCAAAAGCCAGCAACATCACAGCACCAGCGCAAAAGCAGCCAAAACCCAGCCTAGAAACACCACAGCCCGCTGACGCGGGCTGTGTTAGGGTTAGAACTAAGGCAATTTAGGCCGTGGCGCGGCGCAGGAACAGTGGCGCCGGCTGCGCCACGCTGCTTTGGTAGAACTCGGTAAAGTCATCAATCCCTTTCACCGCTTCGTAGATATCTTTATCCGCGCGAACTTCAAAGGCGGTAAAGCCGCAGCGCGCAAGATAGTTCAGCGTATCTTTAAAGACATCGCCCACCGCGCGCAATTCGCCGGTAAAACCATAGCGCTCACGCAGCAAGCGGCCGATTGAGAAACCACGCCCATCCGTAAAGGCCGGAAATTCGCAGGCGATCATGCTGAAAGTATTAGCATCTACCGGCAAAGACTCAGGCTCATCGGTCGGTGCGAAACACACCGCCACTTCACGCCCAGCCAGTGCATCACGGTTGGCTAGCCAGTATTGGTACGGAACCAGCACTGCGCCTTGCTCAGGGAGAGATACCTCCCCTGCTTCGTTGGCGACTACCCGCACCCAGCGGTTTTCAACCACTTCACGACCGACAATTACTTTGGCCGCTGCGCTATTTGCTTGCTCAAGCATCGGCTTTCTCCTTGCGAATTGGCTTGCCTTCGTAGACTTTGGCTTTGAATGGCTCGGCGCCAATCCGATCAAAGACTTCAATAAAGCGCTCGTCGCCTTCGCGGTTAGCCACAAACACTTCAATAATCTTGCTCATCACATCCGGCATTTCTTCTTGCGCGAACGATGGGCCGATCACTTTACCCACTTTGGCATCAACGCCCTGGCGACCGCCCAGCGTGATCTGATAGTACTCGGCATTGTTTTTATCCACGCCCAGTACACCGATATTGCCAATGTGGTGATGACCGCAGGCATTAATACAGCCCGACATGTTGACATCGATTTCGCCCAGATCAAATAAATAATCCAGATCATCAAAGCGCTCTTGAATCGCTTGGGCAACAGGGATTGACTTGGCATTGGCCAGCGAACAGAAATCACCACCCGGGCAGCAGATTACGTCGGTGAGCAGACCAATATTGGGCGTTGCAAAACCAATGCGTTTCGCTTCTTCCCACAGTGCCAGCAAATCGGCTTGCTTCACATCGGCCAGAATCAGATTTTGCCCGTGCGATACGCGCACTTCACCAAAACTGAAACGATCGGCCAGCTCGGCCACTGCATCCAGCTGGGCATCAGTTGCATCACCCGGTGGCACACCGGTTTTCTTCAGCGACAAGGTCACTGCGGCATAACCGGCCACTTGGTGCGCGAATACATTGCGCTCTACCCAGCGGGCAAAGGCGGCGTTATCACGTTGCGCTGCGGCAAAACCCGCATCTTGGGCGGGCAAGGCTTCGTAGGCCGGCTTGGTAAAGAAGCGATGATTGCGAGCGATTTCAGCATCGGTCAGCGTTTGCGGGCCGTCTTTTTCAAACGCCCATTCCTGTTCAACCTTGGCGGCAAAGGCTTCCGGCGTCATGGCTTTCACCAGAATCTTGATCCGGGCTTTGTATTTATTATCGCGACGACCGTAACGGTTATACACGCGCAGCACGGCGTTGAGATAAGTCAGCAGGTGTTTCGGCTCTAACCATGGTTTGATCAGATCGCCAATCATCGGCGTGCGGCCAAGGCCACCGCCCACAAAAATCTCGAAGCCTACTTCACCGGCAGCATTCAATTTCACATTGATGCCGATATCGTGCAGCAAGATGGCGGCACGATCTTCTTTGGCACCATTGACCGCGATTTTGAACTTACGTGGCAAGTGTGCGAATTCCGGATGGAATGTCGACCACTGGCGGATAATTTCACACCATGGACGTGGATCGACGATTTCATCATGCGCCACCCCGGCAAATTGATCCGAAGTGGTGTTGCGAATACAGGCGCCAGAAGTTTGAATCGCGTGCATTTCCACGGTGGAGAGTTCAGCCAGCATCTCCGGCACGTTTTCCAGCGCCGGCCAGTTGAACTGGACATTCTGGCGCGTCGTAAAGTGCACATAGCCTTTGTCATATTTGCGGGCCAGCTCAGCCAGCTTGCGCACCTGCTTGCTGCGCAAATGACCGTAAGGAATGGCCACGCGCAACATCGGCGCATGGCGCTGGATATACAGGCCGTTTTGCAAACGCAAAGGGCGGAATTCATCGTCAGTCAGTTCGCCGGCCAGATAGCGGCGCGTCTGGTCGCGGTATTGCGCAACGCGCTGATCCACGATCTTCTGGTCGTATTCGTCGTAAATATACATGGCGGTCAATCCGGTAAAACGGCTAATAGTCCGTCATGATACCGCCGTTCTATATCCAAGAGAACGATTCTTTTTGAATATGTATCAGTTTTTTAGTTCTATCTGATCCAGCGCAAAGCCGAAAAAGCACTCGATTGTCGGCAAGTTGCCACTGGGGGTTTCAGTCATTGTCTTGCCATCGGGCTGGGGTTAATCTTGCAATCTTTATTTGCCCTAAAAAGAGCCGCATCCTATGAGCAGCCGCCAAGCCATCCAGCGTCTGGACTATACCCCCCCACACTATCTGATTGACCGCGTTGATTTGACTTTCGATCTGGAAGATACCCAGACCAAAGTTCATTCACGCCTGATCATCCGGCGTAATAAGGATGTCGCGGCAGATACCCCGCTGGTTTTGCATGGTGAAGCATTGCAACTGGATGCCATTAAGCTCGATGGCGCCACTCTGCCCGCCAGCGCTTACCAAGCGCAAGCGGATCTGCTCACGATTACCCAGATGCCGGAAGATGGCATTCTGGAAATCACTACCACCATTGATCCAGCCAACAACACCAGCTTGATGGGCCTGTATCAGAGCAATGGTAATTTCTTTACCCAGTGTGAAGCCGAAGGCTTTCGCAAGATTACCTATTACCTCGACCGTCCCGATGTGATGGCCAAATTCACCACCACCATTATCGCGGATAAGAGCAAGTACCCGGTCCTGCTCTCGAATGGCAATCGCGTGGGCAGCGGCAACTTAGATAAAAACCGTCACTGGGTGAAATGGGTAGACCCATTCAAAAAGCCAGCCTATCTGTTTGCCTTGGTCGCCGGCAAGCTGGTGCACCTGGCCGGTACACACACCACGCAATCCGGCCGTACGGTCAACATCGAGATTTATGTCGAGCCGGGTGATCTGGATAAATGCCATCATGCCCTGGCCGCAGCGCAAAAAGCCATGGCCTGGGATGAGAGCCGCTATGGCCTTGAATACGATCTGGACACTTACATGATCGTGGCCGTTTCCGACTTTAATATGGGCGCGATGGAAAACAAGGGTTTGAATATCTTCAACACCAAATACGTGTTGGCCAAGCCCGAAACCGCCACTGATGCCGACTTTGACGGCATTGATGCCGTGGTAGCGCATGAGTATTTCCACAACTGGACCGGCAACCGCGTGACCTGTCGGGATTGGTTCCAGCTTAGCCTGAAAGAAGGCCTGACCGTTTACCGCGATCAAGAGTTTTCCAGCGACATCGGCTCGCGCGCCGTACAGCGTATTCACAATGTGCGCGTGCTACGCACGCATCAGTTTGCCGAAGATGCGGGCCCGCAAGCGCACCCCATCCGCCCGGATGAATATCTGGAAATCAATAACTTCTACACCCTCACTGTGTATGAAAAAGGCAGCGAAATCGTGCGCATGTACGAAACCCTGCTTGGTCGCGACGGTTTCCGCAAAGGGATGGATCTGTACTTTAAGCGCCACGATGGGCAGGCGGTCACCTGCGATGATTTCCGCGCCGCGATGGCCGATGCCAATCAAGTCGACCTGACCCAGTTTGAACGCTGGTACAGTCAGGCTGGCACCCCCCGGGTATCGGCCTGCGGGGCTTATGATGCGGGCGCGCAGCGCTATACCCTTACCCTGCGCCAAAGCTGCCCGGCCACACCGGGCCAAAGCCAGAAGCTGCCATTCCATATTCCGGTTGCCGTCGGTCTGATTGATCGCCGCGGCCAAGATTTGCCGCTGCAGCTCGCGGGCGAAGCCACTGCCGGCGCGCCAACGCGGGTGCTGGAATTGCGCGAAGCCGAACAAAGCTTCACCTTTATCAATGTGCCTTGCCCACCGGTGCCATCGCTGTCGCGTGAGTTTTCCGCACCCGTGGTGCTCGATTACGCCTACAGCGATGAAGAGCTGCTGTTCCTGATGGCACACGACAGTGATGCTTTTGGCCGCTGGGAAGCGGCAAACCAGCTGGCAGTGAAACTGATCCTGCAACTGTATCGCCAACCGGCCGAACAACCGCTACTGGCACCGGCCAACTTCATTGAAGCCTATCGCAAGGTGCTCAATAGTAAGCTGGACCCAGCATTAGTCGCGCTGATGCTGGAATTACCGGATGAAAAATACCTGCTCGAGCAACTGGACGCCGTCGACCCTAGCCGCCTGGCGCTGGTGGGTAGCAGCCTGAAACAGCAGCTTGCGCGCGAACTGCGCCAAGAGCTATTGGCCCACTATCAACAACTGAATGATGGCAGCCCATATCGCTACGGCGGTGAGCAAGTAGCGCGCCGCAGCCTGAAAAACGTCTGCCTTGATTACCTCGCTGAACTCGATGAAGCCATGATCGGCAGCCTGCTGGCCGAGCAATATCGCAAAGCCGACAATATGACCGACCGGCTGGCGGCTCTCAAGGCGCTGGTCAATCGCGACGGCGGCGAAGCGCAATTGGCCGATTTTGCCCAGCAATGGCACGATGATGCGCTGGTGATGGATAAATGGTTTGCCCTGCAGGCCACCAGCCGCCGCCCAGGCGCATTAAACCGCGTGCAAAGCCTGCTGGCTCATCCGGCCTTCTCGCTGAAAAACCCGAATAAGGTCCGGGCCTTGCTCACTTCATTCTGCAGCCTGAACTTGCAGCATTTCCATGCCGCGGATGGCTATGCCTATGCTTTTGCCGCCGACAAAATCATTGAGCTCGATGCCATCAACCCGCAAGTGGCCGCGCGCCTGGCTGGCAGCTTTAATCGCTGGACCAAGGTCGAACCGCAACGCCAGTCGCTGATGAAGCAAGAGCTGGAGCGGATCCGCGCGCACGAAGGTTTGTCATCCGACACCTACGAGATTGTGAGCAAAGCGCTGCAAGCCGCGCAGTAAATGCGAGCAGCAGCCAATAAAAAACCGCCCCTCAGGGCGGTTTTTTATTGCAGCTTGCGAAGCTTAGCCACGTAGCAGTGACAGGGCCAGCTGCGGCAAACTATTGGCTTGTGCCAGCATGGCTGTGCCGGCCTGTTGCAGTATTTGCTGGCGGGTGAGATTGGCGGTTTCCTGCGCATAGTCGGTATCGCGGATTCGCGAGCGCGCCGCGCTATTGTTTTCGATGGTGTTGCTGACATTATTAATCGCCGACTGCAAGCGCGATAAATTAGCGCCAGCCTTGGCCCGCTCGCCATTAATATAATCGAGCGCTTCATCAGCATGGGCGATCGCCAGTGTGGGCAGCTTCACCAGATCGATATCATCCAGCCCCAGATTTTTGGCACTCATCCCGCCAAACTGCACGGTGATTTTTTGCCCGGCCCCATTGCCCACCTGAAAGGTCGTTTCTTTTAGCCCCGTTGCGCCCTGCACATCAATGCCAGTCGTGCCCGCCGCCCATACCTGCTTAAAACCCTTGAGCACCTGCTTATTAAATTGCGTCCCTTGATCTTTAAATACGTCGGTACTACTCAGCGGCGCTTTGCCATCCACATCGGCACCGCCCAATGCGCCGGTATCGGCATTGGTGAGGTTCACGCCCAGATTGGTAAACAGGGCCGGCGTGGCCGCAGCGGCCAGAAATTTGCTATCAAAATCATTAAAGCTGGCAAAGGCGCCATGGCTGGCATTGGTGAGCGCCTGATCGAGGGTAGAGCCGGTATTTTTGCTAAGGTAGGTCATGATGTCTTTGATCCCCTCCCCTCCGGCGGCTTTAATTTGCTGATGCATATAACGCACCGCCAGATAACCGCCGCTATACACCGCCGAGCCGCTGGCGGGGTTGGTTTTATAGCTTAAAGCCACCGCCGTACTGGTACCGCCCGAGGTATCGGCAAAGAGACGCTCATCGGCACCGTGGATGAATTCGGCCATCCCTTCTTTGAACCACGTATCCATGGGGGCAAAGTTCATGGTGCGCCCCATGACGGCATGCACCATTTCATGCGCAATAATCCGGTCGCTATACACCGTGCCATTGTCCATTGCCACGCCACCACCATCAGGTAGGTTGGGCGGTTTGAAATCCTCGGGGTCAATCCAGAGGAACATATTCAGAGTTTTGCCATTGGCGTCGGCTGTACCGGTTGTACTACCGACGGCCGCTGCAGCGCCGCCCGCTACATTACTCAGCCCCGAGCCTGCCGGTGGCTCAAAGACGATATTCAGATCAACGCCATCGGCGGTAATGCCCAGCAGATTGGTAATCCGGGTTTCGGCTTCTTCCAGCCAGCCCATTTTCAAGCCATCAATAATGCCGCGCCGAGCCGCATCGCCCCCCAAGCTACTTTCCGATTGGGCAAAGATTTTTTGGCCGTTAAATTCGGCATTCTGCGCTTGGGTGCTGAGGCTTTGCAGCAGTTGATTCGCCTCGGCCTGCAAGGCTTGCCGATCCGAGCCCGACAAACTGCCGTTGGCAGCTTGCACGCCTAGCTCTCGAATGCGCTGCACGACATCGGCGGCATTACTCATCGCGCCTTCAGCGGTCTGCAATAAGGAAACGCCATCATTCATATTGCGCACAGCTTGCTGATCGCCTCGAATCAGCGATTCCATGCGGCTGGAAATCGCCAGACCGGCCGCGTCATCCTTGGCGGAGTTGATGCGCAGGCCAGACGACAGACGTGACAAGACCTGACTCAGACCAGTACCGGTCTGGGCCAGGTGGCGCTGCGTATTCAGCGCGGGCACGTTTGTCGTAATTTGCATGGAGCAAACACCTCAGGCGGGGAAACACCCCATCATCAGCGCTATCGGCAACTTGACAAAATACTTTAAGCCTTGAAAGAAAAATCTTTGCACGCATCCCGCGACAGGCTGCCCCACAAAAGAAAACCGGCCAAGCGGCCGGTTATTCTCTGAGGGGTATCGGCTGCTAGCGCTTGATATTAAAAGGCCAGAGCGATATACCCATTATTGGATCGCGGTACTACCCGGCGCTTCATGGGTGGCAAACAGCGCCCCGACATCAACGGCATCAAAGCCGTATTCCTTGCCGCAGAAATCGCACACCACATGCACTTGGCCACGTTCGGCCAAAAGCTCATCCACTTCTGGGCGCTCCATCAGCTTGATCATGCCGCCCACGCGCTCGCGCGAACAGGTGCAGGCAAAGCGGGGCGTTGCCGGCTCGAATACGCGGACACTGTCTTCGTGGAACAGGCGATACAGCGTTTCACGCGGTGGCAATTGCAAGAGCTCTTCGTGCTTGACCGTGTCGGCCAGGGTCACCAAGTGTTCCCAGCTTTGCTCGGCATCGTCTTGCGCGGGCATTTTTTGCAGCATCATGCCGGCAGCCATGCCATCTTGGCAGGCGAGCCACAGCCGGGTATCCAGCTGCTCGGAATGGGTCATGTAATGCTCGATAATCTGCGCCACGGTTTGGCCCGCTTGCATGCCCACCACGCCCTGATATGGCTCACCCACGCGTGGATCAAGGGTAATAAAGAAGCGTCCGCCGCCCAGCAGCTCGGCAATTGACCAATCGCTCGGTGCGGCCGCGATTTTCTCGGCATCCCAACGCGCAGTCGCCCGCAGGGTTTTCTCGCTGGTCACTTCCACCACCAAAAGCTGCAAAGCGCCGGGGCCGTGCATTTGCATAATCAGCGTGCCATCAAATTTCAGCATCGCCGACAGCAAAGCGCCAGCCGCCATCAGCTCGCCCAGACGCTCGCGCAAGATAGCTGGGTAATCATGGCGATTGAGCACTTCCTGATAGGTGGCTTCCAGTTGCACCAGTTCGCCACGAACCGGCGCGTTGTCAAACAGGAAGCGTTCCAAAACATCTTTCATCACTACAACCTAAATATCGGATTAATCTGGATTGCCGCGCATTATACCCGAAGCCCACCGCCGGCTTGCGGCCGGCTAGCCCAGCTGCTCGGTGAGCTGATAGCTGGTCATCGGCAGACTAGAGCTCACATCAAAGGCGCAGCCGGCCTCGATGCCGGCTTTGGCCAAGGCCGCGGCATCGAGCGTGTCATACAGCGCATGCATGGCCCCAATCGCGTAATCGCGGCCGCTGCCCATCGCCCAGAATCGCTGAAACTCATACACTTCGCGCAGGCTATAAACGCCAAAAATGCCGTAGGCATTGGCGATTAGCACCGTCATCTGGCTCGACTCGTAAGGGTCGTCCTCTTCCTCTTCGGGCTTGAGGTAAAACTCTTCCTTGAGCTTGGCGTGTAATTTGCGGAATGACTCAAAGATGGCGGCGCGGCTGGTAAAATCAAGGTTCTTAATCCGTTTGAGCGCCGATTGCAGCACCAGATCATGCGCGGCGCTGCCGCAAATGGCGAAATAGCTGCCATCGTGCTGGAAAATCTTATTCCAGCGCGCATCGTCCAGCGCACCCAGCCGCATATCTCCAAAAGTTGATTGGCTATCTGCCGCAATAGCAATCTGGCCGTCTTTGCGCACCACCACTACCGTTGTCATGGTTTTTTGCGTTCCTGCTGTCCGAAAAACCAAAGTCTGAGCCGCAGCGGGCGCAGGCGTCAACCTTGCCGCCCAGCGCTGCGGCATTTTACCCCCGCCAAGTCACGGCCCGTTTTACCAAGGGGCTAGCCCCCAGCCGGCACTTTATCGCCCATCCGGTGCGTTTATCGATGCTAAAGGCATTTAATCGCATGTCATCCAGTGCTCTGCCGCCGCTGCGTACAGTGCTCGCACCGCCCTGCGGTCTCATCATACAACTGGAGAACACCATGCATCGATCGATCTGGCTGACGCTAATGGCGCTCAGCACCCCGTGGCTGGCTTACGCCAACGACACAAGCGTTGATTACAGCGCCAGCTATTTATTCACGCGCGATTTTGAACTCAATCGCGGCGGCGAAGCGCGCTTTAACTGGCAGCAAGTGGGCATTGGTGTGCAACACCGCCTCGATCCGCAGCGCACTCTGGGGCTCGACATCAGCGGCGGCAAGCAAAAATGGACCTTTACCCAGCCCAAAGCTTGGGGCGGGCGCGCGCCATGGCAAACCCTTGAACGGGCCGGGCTCAGTGTGAGCTATCAGTACGCCAGCCAAGATGGCTGGATTTATCAAATCGCGCCGGGGATCGAATACGCCGGCGAAGCCGATGCCAAGCGCAGTGATGCCCTCGGCTACGGTGCAACCGGCTTTATTGCGCGCGCATGGAGCCCCGATCTCTTGCTCGGGCTGGGTATTTCGGCTTGGAGCGGTTTAGAGAACACCAGCGCCTTTCCGTTTATTGTGGTCGATTGGCGGATTAGTCCCAGCTTGCGCCTGCACAACCCATTTAGCGCCGGCCCCGTTGGCCCGGCAGGGCTGGAGCTAAGCTGGTCCCCCCTGCCCAAACTGGAGCTGGCCACCGGCGCCACCATCCGCAGCTACAGCAGCCGGCTCGCCGCCAACAATACCGTGGCCGCAGGCGGAGTACTAGAGCAAACCACGGTGCCGGTGTTTGTGCGCGCCGGCTATGCCTTTAGCCCGTTTATGCGACTGGATGCCTATCTGGGCGCAGGTCTGGCGGGCAAGCTCACCCTGCACGACGCCCAAGAACGCGAAATCAGCCAGGAAAAGCACGATCCAGCGCCGTTTATGGCGATTGCGGTCAGCGGCACCTTCTAAAGCGCGGTCATTCATCGGTGCGGGTGGCGTTTTATCCCGCGGCCATGCAGCTCGTCGCAGCCACCAGCACCGCCCATGCCAACGCCATACAGTAGTGACATCCACTGCTAGCTCACTAGCGATCTGAAGGAAACCACCATGTCTATCTTGCAAATTCGCCAGCTGAACAAGCGCTACCGGCTGGACGACATTAGCGTGCCGGCGCTGACCGATATCCAGCTGGATATTCAGCCCAATCGCTTTACCGTACTTTCCGGCCCCTCCGGCAGTGGCAAAACCACATTGCTGAATTTAATTGGCGCGCTCGATCGCCCCACAAGCGGCGAAATCATCCTCAATGGCCAGCCTTTATCGCGGCTGAATGACGATCAGCTGGCGGATTTTCGGGCCCGGCAGATTGGGTTTATTTTTCAAAACTTTAATTTGCTGCCGGTGTTATCGGCCTATGAAAACGTCGAATACCCACTGATTCTGGCCAAAGTGCCACCTCAGGTGCGGCGCAACCGCGTGATGGAATTACTCGCTGCAGTCGGCCTTGCCGACAAGGCCCAGCATCGCCCCGGCCAACTCTCGGGCGGGCAACGCCAACGGGTGGCTATTGCCCGGGCGCTGGCCACCAATGCGCAATGGATTCTGGCGGATGAGCCCACGGCCAATCTCGATCAAGCCACCGGCGCGGCAATTATCGCGCTGATGCGGCAGATGCAACGCGATCTGCAGGTGTCGTTTATTTTTTCTTCCCACGATCCGCAAGTGCTGGCGGCGGCCGATGAGGCGGTGTTTATCCGCGATGGCCGCATCGTCGAAAGCCGCAACCTGGCAAGCCAGCCGCACCCTGAGAGGGCCTACGCATGAAAATCCTGACTTTGGCCGCGCGCAATCTAACGCGCAATCGCCGCCGCTCGCTGGCCACCTTGCTGGCGATGACCATCGGCTTGATGGCCGTGCTTTTGTTCGGCGGCTATAGCGGCAATATCAATCTGGGCCTGCAAACCGGCTTTGTGCGCAGCAGCGGCCATTTGCAAATTCAACATCGTGATTATTTTCTGTTTGGCAGCGGCAACCCGGCTGCCTACGGCATTGTCGATTACCAGCGCTTAATCCGCACCATCGAAGCCGACCCGGTATTGCGGCCAATGCTCACGGTCGTGACCCCCACGCTCAGCCTGGGCGGGATTGCCGGAAATTTTAATGCTGGAGTATCGCGCACTGTGCTAGGTAGCGGCGTGGTGGTGGACGAGCAAAATCAGCTGCGGCAATGGAATGACTACCGCTTTCCCGGCGCCGCCCGCTTACTGCCGCTCACCGGCAGCGCGCCCAATGGCGCCACCATCGGCACGGGCGTGGCACGGGTATTGCAGCTGTGTGGCGAATTAAACGTCAAACATTGCCCGCAACCCGCACACGAGGCGATGGATGCCAGCAAAACCGCGACACCCACTGATCTAGCTGCCTTGGGCGCAGCCAGCCAAAACCCAGCAGCGCCAGCCGCTCAAGCCGGCACACGGATTGAGCTGTTGGCCGCCAATGCGCATGGCGCGCCCAATGTGGCGGCGCTGGATGTGGTGAAAGCCGAGCAGCTGGGGGTGAAAGAGCTGGACGATATCGCCATCACCCTGCATCTGCGCCAGGCGCAACAGCTGATTTACGGCCAAGACACGCCCAAAGTCACCGCGGTGGTGGTGCAGCTGAAACACACGTCCCAAATGCCCGCCGCCCGCGAACGGCTTGAAACCCTGCTGCGCAGCCAGTTTAAGGCGCAGCCACTGGCGGTGCAGGATTTCGCCACCTTAAACCCCAGTTACGGCCAGATCACCGGCATGTTTGCCGCCATCTTCGGCTTTATCGCCATCCTGATCGGCGCCATCGTGCTGTTCACGGTGGGCAACACCATGAATATGGCGATTGTGGAGCGCACAGTCGAAATCGGCACCTTGCGGGCCATGGGCTTGCGGGCCCGCGGTATCCGCCAGCTGTTTTTATGTGAAGGCGTGCTGCTAGGCGCCGCCAGCGCCGTCACCGGCCTGAGCTTGGCTCTCTTGCTGGCTTATGTGATTAACCACAGCGGCCTGACCTGGATGCCACCGGGCAATAG
This sequence comes from uncultured Chitinibacter sp., assembly GCF_945957625.1. Lineage (NCBI taxonomy): Bacteria > Pseudomonadati > Pseudomonadota > Betaproteobacteria > Neisseriales > Chitinibacteraceae > Chitinibacter > uncultured Chitinibacter sp. Next base: position 178,502 of record NZ_CAMFLP010000005.1, on the reverse strand, counting down.
CGAACCCGTGGCGCTCACCGTGCGGGTGTGGGGCGAATGGGGGATGTTGCTGGGGAGCGCGCTGGGGCTCTTGCTGGTGGCTGCATTCTCGGCCTGGTGGCCCGCCCGCCGTGCCAGCGCGCTGAATATTGTCGATGCCTTGCGGCATGCCTAAACCCATCGGCCTACCCTGCCAGATATACCTAGCCGAGTATGCCGATTGAAACCATATCAAACCTAATCTAGCGGCTTATACCCGCGAAGGAGCACATCATGAAACACGCATTCATTCTTATCCTGCTGGGCGTGGCTTTTCTCGGCCACAACTTGGGCCTGTGGCCAAATCTCTTTAGCCTGCTTAGCGTGTGGTGGCCGCTGATCTTAATCGCGGTGGGCATCGCCGGCCTGCTGGCGCCACGCCGTAGCGAACATCATTGCAGCCACCCTCGGGAGCAAGGCCATGTTTAAACCGCTACCCCGCTATGGCCTGCTGCTGGCCAGCGCCTTGCTAGCCGCCAGCGCCGCAGCAGCCCCGACGGCACAAAGCCTGCTGGCCACCAGCGATGGCATTCGCAACCCCAGCCAATCGTTTGCCCTCACCAGCACGCTGACCGAATACCGCAATGGCCAGCAAACCGAGCAAACCACGCTGGCGGTGTATGCACGGGCTGAGCCCAATACGGGCCAATACCGCAACCTGATCCGCTTTGTGGCCCCGCAGCGTGATAACGGCAAATTGCTGCTGAAAAACGGCAACGACCTGTGGTTTTTCGATCCGGCCAGCAAGGCCAGCGTGCGCATCTCGCCACAGCAGCGTTTACTGGGGCAGGCGGCCAATGGCGATGTGGTCACGGTGAATCTGGCCGTGGATTACAGCGCCCAGCTCGCCGGTGAAGAAGCGGTGCAAGATGGTCAGCAGCAGCCGCGCCAAGCGTATTTACTCAAGCTCAGCGCCAAAACGCCAGAGGTAACATACCACCGCATCGATTACTGGCTGGATAAAACCAGCTTGCAGCCGATCAAGGCGCGGTTTTATTCCAGTAGCGATCGTTTGCTGAAAACCGCTTTTTATCGCAAGTTTGAACAGCAACTCGGCGCCCTGCGCCCAACCGAAACGGTGATCATCGACGGGCTCGACCCCAAATGGATTACCGTGGTGCGCAGTAGTGACTGGCGTTATCGCGACGTGCCGGAAAACTGGCTGCAGCGTGAGTATCTGCCCAACTTTAAGGCCGAATAATGCGCAACCCACCCCGCCCGCGTGCTGGGCGCTGGCACCATTGGCGGCGCGCCAGCCTTGGCCTCATCGCCAGCGCCATTGCCAGTGCCATCACCAGCCTGTCTCCCAACGCCAACGCCGCTGCGCTCGTCGCCCCCGGCGAGAGCACGACGGCGAGCGCGTTTATCACAGCAAATGAGCCGCTGGCGAATACTGGAAGCGACAGCGCCCCGGCCACACCCGCCAGCCCGAATAGCGGCGATGAGTTGGCGGCGTTTGCCCTGCTGGATGCTGCCACACCAACGCCCGCCAGCCCGCCACTGCAGCGGCCATGGCGGGGCTTTATTGAGGGTATGGCCGGCAGTTTCAAGCCAGATAACGGTGCTGGCGAGATACAGGATGGGCGTATCTCGCTGGATCTGGCGCTGGATTGGACTTTCGCCCCCGGCTGGCGCTTACTGGGGGCGAATCGGCTCGATCTACGCCAGCAGCAAGCCAGCCACGATGGCCACTGGCAGGATAGCCAGACCAATACTCTGAAAGAGTTGTATCTTAGCTGGCAAGCCAGCCCGGATTGGGTGCATCAGCTGGGGCGGATTAATCTGCGCCAGGGCGTGGCGCTGGGCTACAACCCCACCGATTATTTTAAAGTGGGCGCGCTGCGCTCGATTGTGTCGATTGCCCCCGATAGCCTGCGGGAAAACCGCCTCGGCAGCGGCATGTGGCGCAGCCAGTGGTTGTGGGCCGGCGGCGCGGCCAGCCTGGCTTATTCACCCAAGCTGGGCGATCAGCGCAGCAGCAGTCCTTTCTCACCCGACTGGGCCGCCAGCAACCCGGCCCACCGCATGCTGCTGAGCTACAGCCCTAGCCTGAATGAGCGCTGGAGTGTGCAAGGGCTGATGCTGGCCGAAAGTGGCGCCCCGCCGCAGTGGGGATTGAATATTAGCCTGCTGGCCAATGACGCCACCACGCTGTTTGCCGAATACAGCGGGGGGTATAGCCATGATCTGCTTGCAGCATCGGGCACTGCAGGTGATACCCACTGGCAACAGCAAATTGCTACCGGCGCGACGGTGACCTGGCCACTGGCCGGCAGCAGCCTGAGCAGCACGCTGGAATACCACTACAACGGCCGCGCGGCCAATCAGGCGCAGTGGCAGGCTTTGCAGCAAGATTTACCGCGCTATGGCCGCTATCGCCAGGCCGCCGGCCTGCTGCAAGCCCCGCCCACCCAGCACAATCTGTTTGCGCTGGTGAGCTGGAACAAGGCATTTTGGCCACAGCTGGAGCTCAGCCTGATGCTTAATCATGATCTGGTCGATCACAGCCACCAGCAGTGGCTCGAAGCCCGCTATCATTGGGCGCAAGCCGATCTGGCCCTGCAATGGACCCACAGCAGTGGCAGCGCCTTGAGCCACTATGGCGCACAAGCCGGCGAGCGTTGGCAACTGTTGTTGCGCTACTATTTCTAACAACGCCGCCCTACTTATTCAATTATTGCCCAAGGATTTCGCGTGGCTATTTTCTCCACCCGCTATGAATTACCCGAGCAGCCTTGGTGGCAGGAAGTGCTGATTTTGCTGGTGATCAATAGCTGCATCGGCGGCTTTTTGACCATCATCGAAGCCGGGCGCGAATTCAGTAGCAATATGCTGATCGCGCACAGCATTGGCGCCTCGATTGGCGTATTTAATTATTTGCTGTGCCGGGCTTTCCCGCGCGTGCAGTGGAATTGGCGCACCCCGATTGCCATGCTGTTGGGGGTGTATAGCGGCTTTCATGTCGCCAGCTGGTTTGGCGAGCCCAATTATTTGGATTACATGCTGGCCGACCCCAGCGGCCAATGGCGCTCGCTGGCGATTACGCTGGCCATTTCGGTGGTGGCCTGCGCGTTTTTTGTGATCTGGTATCACTCGATGGCGTTTAAAACCGAAATGGAAAAAGCCCAGCGCCGTGAAGCCGAGGCGAGGCAGGCCGAAACCGCCAGCCAGCTGGCCATGCTGCAAGCGCAGATTGAGCCGCATTTTCTGTTTAACACCCTTGCCAATGTGCATAGCCTGATTAGCCGCGAACCGGGGCGGGCGCAAATCATGCTTGAACACTTGAATAATTATCTGCGTGCCAGCCTAAGCCGCACCCGCCAGCGCCATAGCACGCTGGCTGATGAGCTACACCTGCTGGAAGCCCTGCTGGCCATCAGCGCCATCCGCTTGGGTGAGCGCCTGCGCTATCGCTTGGAAATCGAGCCGGCCACCCGCGCGGCGCGGCTACCGCCGCTGCTCTTGCAGCCCTTGGTTGAAAACGCGCTAGAACACGGCATCGAGCCGGCGATTGAGGGTGGCGAAATCATCGTTCGCGCGACGCACACTGGCCAGCAGCTGTGCCTGCAGGTGCTCGATAGCGGGCTCGGCTGGTCGGCGCAAAGTGAGGCCAGCAGCGGCATTGGCCTGGCGAATGTGCGCGCGCGGCTAGAGGCGCTGTATGGCGCGGATGGCCAGCTGGCGATTTATCCGCACCCGGCCGGCCGCGGTGTCCTGGCCGAAATCCGCCTGCCCTTCGAGCTGGAGCCCAGCGCAACCGCAACCGCCATTCAGGAAACTCACCCATGAGCCCCACCCCGCTGCGCGCCCTGATCGCCGATGATGAACCGCTGCTGGCCCAGGCGCTGGCCGAGCGGCTGCAACAGCTGTGGCCCGCGCTGCAAATTATTGGCATTGCCCGTAACGGGCTGGAAGCCAGCGCGATCTTGGCCAGCCAGCAGCCCGAATTGGCGTTTTTGGATATCCGCATGCCGGGCTTATCGGGCTTGCAGGTGGCGGGCACCCAGCAGCACACGCGCATCGTGTTTGTGACCGCGTATGACGAATACGCGGTGGCCGCCTTTGAACACAACGCGGTCGATTATCTGCTTAAGCCAGTCAGCGATGAGCGGCTGGCCCAATGCGTGGCCAAACTGCAGCGCAGCCAAGCGCGCCCGGCCGCGCTCGACCCCGCCACGCTGGATTTAAGCCAGCTACTGCGGCAACTCAGCCCCGCCGCCCCCACCTATCTGCACTGGCTAACCACGGGGCTAGCCGAAACCACGCGGCTGGTGGCCTGCGAGGAGGTGCTGTATTTTCAGGCCAATGAAAAATACACCGAGATCATTACCGCGCATGAGCGGCATTTGATCCGCACTTCGCTCAAAGAGCTGCTGCCGCAGCTCGACCCAAGCCGCTTTGCGCAAATTCACCGCAGCTATATCGTCAGCCTGCCGGCGATTTTGAAAATTGACCGTGATTTACTCGGCCGCCAGCGCGTGCATTTAAAAGCCGTGAGCGAGCCCTTACCACTCTCGCGCAGCCACGCCGGCCAATTCAAACAAATGTAAGGCGCGGCTTTTGGTAAAATGGCCGCATTTCATCCTTTGCCGGCCTCGCCGGCCACAGCATGATGCGGATCGCTGCACTAGACGATGATGCCGACCAGCTGGCGCTGGTGGTACAGACCGTGGGCCAGATGGGCCATCAGATCACAGGGTATAGCCGTGCAGACGAGCTAATTCGCCAGCTACGGCGCGATACCTATGATTTATTGCTGGTCGATTGGGAGCTACCCGATCGCAGTGGCATTGAGGTGATTCAATTTGTTCGCCAGCAATTGGGCGCCAACACCCCGATCATTATGCTGACCCTGCGCAGCAGCGAAGCCGATGTGGTCACCAGCCTGACCGCCGGCGCCGATGATTTTATGACCAAACCGCTGCGCACCAGCGAGCTGCAGGCGCGAATTATGGCCATGGCGCGGCGCACCTACCCGGCTAGCCAAAGCAGCCAGAGCCAGTTTGGTGAATTCACCCTCGATCGGCAGGCCAAGATCATCCATTACGCCGGCGCGCCGCAGCCGCTGAAAGAGCGCGAATACGACTTGGCTGTGGTCCTGTTTGAGCATCTGGGCCAGCTGGTGTCGCGCCAGTATTTACAGGAAACCGTGTGGGGGCTGGCCGTGGAGTTGTCTTCGCGCAGCCTCGATACGCATATTTCCGCCTTGCGCAGCAAATTACAACTGCGCCCCGAGCGCGGCTTTCGTTTAAGCGCCGTGTATGGCCATGGCTACCGGCTGGATGCGCTAAGCGATACCGCCCCCGGCACAGCCGCTACTTCCCTGCAGGATTCAACCGTATGAAGCATTTTTCTCTGCACCAGCTGGCGGTATTGCTAGCCGGCTGCGCCGTGCTGGCCAGCGCGAGCACACTGGTGCACGCCAACGAAGCCACCATTCAGTATCAAGTCAAAGCCGGCGACAACCTCTACACGCTGGCGCGCCAGCAATTACTGCGCCCCAGCGATTGGGCAGTGGTGGCCAAGCTGAACAAAATCAGCGACCCGAATATCCTGCAGCCCGGCAGCAGCTTGTCAATACCGGTGCGCCTCTTGCGTGGCCAACCGCAAACGGCCACGGTACAACTGGTGCGCGGTGAGGTCAGCATTAGCGCTGGTCCCAATCGCGGTAAACCGCTGGCTGCCGGCCAGACCTTGCGGGAAGGCGACGTGATTCGCGCGGGGGCCAATGGCTGGGTAGGCCTGCTGCTGAGCGACGGTAGCCAGCTGTATGTGTCACCCAATAGCCAGTTTGGGCTGCAAAAAATGCGCGCGATGCCCCAAGCCAATCTGCGCCAGACCGAATTACAGCTTAAAGCCGGCCGCGCCGATTTTGCCGTCCAGCCGCAAACTAGCGGTTCGCGCTTTGAAGTGAAAACGCCGCTGGCGGTCACCGGCGTACGTGGTACCCGCTTTGGCGTAGCCACCAGCGGGCAGCGCGCACTCACCGACTTGGTGGAAGGCAAAGTCGCGATCAGCAGCGCTCAGGCTCAAGCCGAATTGGCCCCGGGCGAGGGCTGGCTGCGCGAAGCCGGCCAGGCCCCCAGCGTGCAAGCCCTGCCGGCCGCGCCAGTATGGATAACGCCGCCCACACAAATCGATGCCCTGCCCTACACCCTGCCGCTGCCCGCCGTGAGCGATGGGGACCTCCTCGTGGGCCAGCTCGAAACCTTAGACACCCCGCCGCGGCTATTGTGGGTGGAACGCGGCCCACAACTCACGCTCACCGGCCCGCTGACTGATGGCGACTACCGCCTGCGGGTGCGGCTGCAAAGCCGCAATGGCCTGCAAGGCCTAGAGCAAATTCAAACCGTTAAACTGAAAACCACGCCACAAGCGCCACTGCTGCAGGCACCACTGGCTGGCAAGCCCATTCCCACCGGCGCGCGGAGTTTTATTTGCGCAGGCGATGAAGATGCCAAGGGGTATCTGTTTGAAATCAGCAGCAGCAAAGACTTTCTGAGCCATACCCAGCAACACATTAGCCAGGGCAGCCTATGCCGCTGGGATCACAGCCTCGCCACAGCCGGCCAATATTACTGGCGCGTGGCCACGCTAGAGCAAGCCGATAGCGCCGCCAGCCGCGGGCCGTTTAGCCCGGTGAGCGCGCTGCAGGTGGTGCCAGCCCCAGTCGCGCCCGAGCCCACTCTGGCGTTTGCCGATGGCCTGACCGTGCAATGGGCCGGCGAAGCGCAGCAGCAATATCAGCTCCAGATTGCCACCGAGCGCAGTTTTGCCCAGCCGCTGATTGATCGCACCGTCAGCGAGCCGCAGGCCAAGCTTGATCTACCACTGGGCTGCATCGATTACTTTATCCGCCTAGAAACCATCAATCAGTACGGCATGCGCTCGGGCTTTTCCAAGCCACGCAAACTGAATCTGCCCCCGGTACTGTGCAGCAGCAATGGTCGCGGGATTGTGGATGCCAATGGCCAGCCTGTGCGGCAGAAGCAGTAAGGCATGCGCCTGCCCTTGATCTGGTTCGCCAGGATCGCCCAGCACAGCCCACTGCGCCTGCTGGCGAGGATAACGCCATGGGCGCTGCCGCTTTTGCTGCTGACGGCCAGTGCGCTGCTTGGCTATCAAAATGGGCTGGGGCGCGGCGATTTATTGCTGCAGGATTGGGCCAGCCGCCAGCAAAACCGCCCCGCCGACCCCGAGATCGCGCTGATCGTCATCGATGACACCAGCATCGCCGCGCTGGGGCGCTGGCCGTGGCCGCGCGAATTACACGCCCAGCTGTTGGACCGCCTGCAGCAGCTACCCGCCAAAGCCATTGGCTACGATGTGATTTTTAGCGAAGCCGCCGAGCCGAGCAGCGATGCGCAGCTGGCCAAGGCGCTCCGCGCCAATGGCAATGTGGTGTTGCCGGTGTTTGATGCCTGGCAGAACTCACCCGCCGGCGTAACCACCCAAACTGTCTTACCGCTGCCCACGCTGGCCGCCGCCGCCGCGGGGCTGGGGCATATACACCCGACGCTGGATGCCGATGGCGTCGTACGGCAGGTGCCGCTCGCGCGGGCGCCCGGCTGGCCGCACCTGAGTGCCGCATTACTGGCGCTGGATAGTCAGGCGGTGCCCGCCGATTTCTCGCCACGACGGATTGCCTTTAGCGGCCCGGCGGGGCAATACCCCCAATACAGTTTTGCCGAGGTATGGGCCGGTAAGGTAGACCCCGCTTTGCTGCGCGGCAAATACCTGCTGGTGGGGGCGGCGGCCACCGGCTTGGGCGACGCCTACGCCACGCCCAGCACCCACGCCGAACAACGAATGACTGGGGTCGAAATCTTGGCCCACACCTTGGCGATGCTGAAACAGGGCCTGCACTGGCGCAGTGCCACGGGGCTAGAAAATGCGCTGTTTACCGCGCTGTGGACGGCACTGGCCTGGCTGGCCATCCGCTATACCCGCCCACAATGGGCGCTGCTGGCCTTGCTGATCAGCCTGCCGGCCATCGTACTCTGCACCAGTTGGCTACTTGCCAGCACCCAAGTGCTGGTGGCGCCGCTGGCGGCTTTATGTAGCGTGGTCTTGCTGTATCCGATCTGGAGCTGGCTGCGGCTGGAGCTGGCGGTGCGCTTTTTTGCCCGCGAGCTAGCGCGCATCCGTGCCGAAGACCCGGTCTTGGCCAGTCTGCCCCAATCTGGCGCCGGCGCCGATGTGCTGGGGCGCAAAATGGCCACCCTGGGCCATGCCGTGGGCCAACTGGCCGGCCTGCGCCGTTTGGTGCACGAAAGTCTGGCTCAGCTGGCCGATGGGGTGTTGATTTGCGATGCCGATGGCGCGGTGGTGCTGAGTAATCCGGCCGCCCAGCGGCTATTGCCCAAGCTGGAGAGCGAGTCACGACCGCAGGTTTTGGCACTACTGGCCGCGCAGGGCGCGCAGCTGGAGGCTGCGGCGTTGTTTGCACCAACAGGCTACACCCAGAATCTGCAGCTGGCAGATGGCGCAGCCGTCTTGCTCAGCTGCCGCCCGCGGCTGGATCGGCAGCAGCAATTGCTGGGCTGGGTAATGAGCTTAACGGACCTGAGCGTGGTGCAAGCTGCCCAAGCAGCCCGCGATGAGGCGCTGGATTTCCTCTCGCACGATATGCGCTCGCCACAATCGGCCATCCTCGCCTTATTGGAGCTGCACGCTGGGCACGCTTCAGCCGGGCCTGATCTGCTGGCGCGCATTCGCCAGCATGCCGAACGCTCGCTGGCGCTGGCCGAAGACTTTATCCAGCTGGCGCGCGCGCGCCACCAGCAATACCACTTTGCCCCCACCGATCTATTGGACCTGTGCTACGAAATAAGCGATAGCTGTTGGGAAAAGGCGCAATTGCATGCCGTACGCATTAACGTACGATGCGAAAGTACAACAAATCGCTGGGCCGCTTATCCGGCCGATCGCAGCTTGCTGGGTCGAGCCATTGGTAATTTAATCGAGAATGCACTCAAGTATGCCGCCAGTGGTGGGCAGATTGATTGCCTCATCCGCGATGGCCATGCCGGCGGGGTGATACTGGCGGTGCGTGATTACGGGCCGGGTTTATCGGCCGCGCAGCTAATGCAATTGGGGCAAAAATTCAAACAGTTAGCGAGCGGTGCATCCGGCGCTGGCTTGGGGCTGAGCCTGGTGCAAACCGTAGTGGCGCGGCATGGCGGCGAGCTGGAAATCAACAATGCAGCTGGCGGCGGACTATGCTTTCAAATGATCTTGCCAATGGCTGACAACTGTTAACAATTGTTAAGCGCATTGAAATAGCATATTTGCTTGGTTACTATCTGCGAAAAATTACCGCGCCAGACGGAAAAATTAGAAGATTTTAATATACCGGTGGTATTTTAGCAGTCTGCATGCTGGGCCCACTAGGGCTTACATCACATTTTACTAATATAAAAAGACATCAGTTATACACGGACAAAGGATCATCTATGAAACCGCTCGTTCTGCTGCTGGCTGGCCTTTTCGCTAGCCCGGTTTTCGCCGCCAACACGCTTAAAGACGCCGTAGAGCAAACCATCCTCAAAAACCCTGAAGTGCGCATGAAATGGCTGAGCTACAAAGCCGCGGGCGAAGAGCAAAATGCCGCCAAAGGGAATTACTATCCACGCGTCGATCTGAATGGCTATTACGGCGTGGAAAACAAAGATTATCCCAACAGCAAAACCGGCAGTTTCACTCACCCTGGCGTGAATCTGGAATTGCGCCAGATGTTGTTTGATGGCTTTGCCACCCAAACCGAAGTGCGCCGCCTCGGTTATGGCAAACTGACTCGCTATTACGAATTACTGGCCGCCAGCGATCAAGCGGCGCTGGAAACCACCCAGGCGTATCTGGATGTCTTGCGCTACCGTGAGCTGGTGAATCTGGCGCGTGACAATTACGCCATCCACAAAGAAACCTACGATCAGATCGCCGAGCGTGTGAATGCTGGCGTGGGCCGCCGCGTGGATCTGGAAACCGCCACCGGCCGTTTGGCGCTGGCCGAATCCAATTGGCTGACCCAGTCTTCCAATCTGCATGATGTGTCCGCCCGCTACGAACGCCTGACCGGCATGGCTCCAAGCAATGACATGAGCAAACCAGCTGATCTGGCCTCGGTGTTGCCGCGCGATACCGCCAGCCTGCGCACTCAGCTGGCAACCAACCCGCAATTCAAAGCTGCGGTGTACAACATCCGTTCCGCTCGCGCCGATGCGCAAAACAAGAAGAGCGATTACTACCCAACCTTCGAGCTGCGCGCCAGCCAAGGTTTGGATAAAAACCGCGACAATCTGGATGGCAACTACCGCGACGGTAGCATCCAGCTGGTGATGAATTACAACCTGTTCCGCGGTGGCACCACCACGGCACGTGCGGCGCAATACGCCGAGCTCTTGAATGTGGCCTATGAAGTGCGCGACAAAGTCTGCCGCGATATTCGCCAAACCACCCAGATCGCCTGGAACGACACCGCCAAGCTGAAAGAGCAGATCGGCTATCTGGATCAGCACGTGCTGGCCACCGAGAAATCGCGCGATGCCTTCCGCCGCCAGTTCGACATTGGCCAGCGCTCGCTCTTGGACGTACTGGATACCGAAAACGAATTGTTCGAAGCACGCATCGCCTTGGTGAATGGCGAGTTTGACTACCAGCTGGCGCAAGCGCGCGTACTGGCGCAAACCCACCAGCTGTTGGGCGCGCTGCAACTGGCCCCGCTGGAAAACACCGCCCCGGCGGATGATCTGGGCGACAGCATCAGCGATGATGAAAAAATCGCCTGCGGCGGCAATCTGATCGACAGCGTGAAACTCGACCGCGACGCCGCCCTGGCCGGTCGTCCACCACGCCCAGCCATGCCCGCTCCGGCCCCAGCCCCGGAAGCCAAACCGGCGGACAGCAGCACTTGCGAGAAAGCCGTCACCGATCTGGTCAGCAACTGGTCGGCCGCCTGGTCGGGCAAACAGCTGGACACCTATCTGGGCTTCTACGCGCAAAGCTTTGAAGCCAGTGGCGGCCGCAGCCGCGCCGATTGGGCTGCCAAACGCCGTGTGCGCGTGACCAAAGAAGGCCCGATCACGCTGAAACTGGAACAGCCAAGCTGCAAAGTGGTGAGCAAAGAGCGCAGCGAAGTGACCTTCACCCAGCAATACCACTCGCAAGACTACAGCGACACCGTGCAAAAGACGCTGGAGCTGGTGCAGGAAGGTGGCAAATGGAAGATCCAGCGCGAGCGCGTGACCAGCGGTCGTACTGAGTAATACTACCCCTACCTATTGTGCTGCAGGCATTAACTATAATGCCCTGCAGCACAATACCCGCTTAGATTGGAATACGCATGAGTCAGTTGATTTATCTGCTCAGCCAAGATGCCGGCCTGCTTAAGCACTGGCAGCAAGCGTGGGGGGAGCGTTGTCAGCCCGTCGCTTATCCACTGCCGGATTTGGCTCCGGACAGCATCGTGGTGCTGGATACCCAGCATCCAGCATGTCAGATTGTTGAAAAATGGCGGGCCGCTTTACAGCGCTACGCCAGCATTGCCACCAGTACCGTGCCCAGCGATGAGCAAGGTCACCAGTGGCTGAGCATGGGAGCACGCGGCTACTGCCACGCGCTCGCACCGAATGAATTATTGCAGCAAGTTATGGCCGTGGTTAGTGCTGGCGAAATCTGGGCCGGCCGCAGCCTGGTACAGCGGATTCTGGCCGCGATCAACCATTTACCCGCGCAACAGGCGCCCGATTTATCGGCCCTGAGCGAGCGGGAACTGGAAACCGCCCGCTACGCCGCCAAAGGCTATGCCAATAAGGAAATCGCCCGTTTTTTGAATATTTCCGAACGCACGGTCAAGGCGCACTTGACCAGTTGCTACGAAAAACTGGGCATTGCCGATCGGGTGCAGCTCACCTTGCGCTTAAATGGCCTGAACTAAACCCCGCCTTCAGCTTGGGCTGGCACGAAGTAACGCAGGCGATGGCCATCGATATCGGCCAGCACCAGCGTCGTGCCAAAGTCCATTTCCGTAATCGGCTGGATTAGCGTCCAACCCGCCGCGACACCGGCGGTTTGGGCGGCTTCCAGCGCCGCCAGATCAGCCACCGTGCTGCACAATTCGCCCCGCGCGCCCTGCCCCTCTGCCACCGGCAAGACCCCAGCCTGCTGCCACAAACCCAGTTTGCGCCCAGACGGCAGCACAAACAACGCAAACGTCGGGCTCAGCTCGACTGGTGCTTGCCCCAGTAAGCGCTGATACGCGGCGGCACTGGCTTGTGGATCTTGGACATAAAGCAATACATAGCTAGGGTCAAAAGCAGACATGGTCATTCTCCGTGGTTTGGTCAGTGAGCTGGCCACTGTGGCCTGCCCGTACCCCCACTATGCGCCATGCCAGTGTCAGAAAATGTCAGCAGTCGCCACGCTACGGGCAATGCCTTCCTGCGCGCGCCAAGCCTGCAGTAACTGCGCCCGCGAACCAGCATAACGCGCCCCCGATGGCTCGCAGTGGCTAATGCGGTCGGTGCGAAAATGGCGAAAACTCTGACGCAACTCGCACCAGGCCACGAGCACCCGCACTTGCTCAAAGTAGCCAATCGCCAGTGGCCAGATGGCGCGGCGCGACGGAATCTGCTGCAGATCGAGGTAATGAATCTGCAGCACCTGCTGGCGGCGGATCGCTTGGCGCAATTGCGCCAGCAAGGTATTACTCTCGGGCGCCAAGGGTACAGGCCCCACCAGCTGCACCGCTTGCCCCGGCTGCGGGCGGCGCTCCGGGGGTAGCACCGCACTGATTTTGGCCAAGGCCTGCCGCGCGGCGCTTTGCAAGGCCGGATCGGTGCGCTCGGCCACCCAGCTCAAACCGAGCAAGACAGCATCCAGCTCATCTTGATCAAACATCAGCGGCGGCAAAACAAAACCGGGCTGGAGCACATAGCCCAGCCCGGCTTCGCCGCTAATTTCCGCGCCCTGCGCCTGCAGGGTGGCAATATCACGGTACAGCGTGCGCAAACTGATACCCAGCTCCGCCGCCAGCACCTGCCCGCTCACCGGAAAACGATGCTGGCGTAAGAGCTGCAGCAAATCCAGCAAGCGGGCCGCGCGTGCCATCAGGCTGCCTCTAGCAATAATTGGGCTAGACGCTCCAAGGCACGGTATACCGTGGCAGCCCTGATCTGTGAACGGTTTCCGGCAAATACCTGCCGTTCGGTCACAATACCAGCCGGGGTCGCCCAAGCCAGCCACACCGTGCCGACTGGTTTTTCTGGCGTGCCGCCACTGGGCCCGGCGATGCCGGATACCGCAATCGCCCAGCGGGCGCTGGCATGGCTGGCCGCGCCTTGCGCCATCGCCGCCACGACCGGTTCGCTCACCGCGCCCAGCCCGTCAATAAACGCCGGTGGCACATCCAGCATCTCAGCCTTGGCGTGGTTGGCATAAGTGATATAGCCGCGCTCAAACCAAGCGCTGGAGCCGGCAATCTCGGTGATCGCCGCCGCAATCAAACCACCGGTGCACGATTCAGCCGTCGCCAGCGTTTCACCCCGCGCGAGCAAGAGCTGGCCAATTTCGGTGGCTAGCGCGTCAACTTCGCGGGCAAACGGTGCAGGAAAATCAGTCATCGCCGCTCCTAGGCCGAATGCTTACGCGTCATCTTCTTCGGTTTGCAGTAGCGTCACATCCACGCCCTGCCCCGGCAGCTTGATGAAATGCTCACGGTAAAATTTCATCTCGTCGATGGATTCCTGGATATCCGCCAAGGCCGTGTGCGCGCCACGTTTTTTAAATTGCTTAGCCACTTGTGGAGCCCAGCGTTTGCACAGCTCTTTCACGGTAGAGACATCCAGATTGCGATAGTGGAACCAGCTTTCCAGTTGCGGCATGTATTTCACCAGGAAGCGGCGATCCTGATGCACCGAGTTGCCGCACAAAGGCGAAGCGCCTTTAGGGCAATATTGCGCCAGAAACTCGAGCATTTGTGCTTCAACCGCGGCTTCATCCAGCGTTGATGCTTGCACGCGGGCGGTAAGGCCGGAATTGCCGTGCGTTTTCGTGCACCATTCGTCCATCGCATCGAGCACGCTCGCAGGCTGATGCACCACTAGCACCGGGCCTTCGGCCACGATGTTCAGATGGCTGTCGGTGATGATCAGCGCGATTTCCAGTACGCGGTCGGTTTCGGGCTCCAGGCCCGTCATTTCCATATCAACCCACGCCAAGTAGTTCTGGTCTTGTGGCATACTTACTCGCTTGAATTTAATCCAAACCGCTATTTTAGCCGCAAACCGTACCGCTGGGCGCACGCCCGCTACGGCCGGCTTGCCCCACCGATGACTGCCAGCCAATTTTCTATTCTGTTTGTGTTTGCCCTTGTCGCCAGCGTTGCGCTGCAACTATGGCTGGGCATGCGCCATATCAACCATGTTTTGCGCCATCGCCAGACGGTGCCGGCGGAATTTGCCGCGCAAATCAGCCTCGAATCGCATGGCCGGGCGGCCGCCTATACCGTGGCCAAAACCCGCTTTGGGCTGTTTGTGAGTATTTTTGATGCCATGGTGTTGGCCGCCTTCACCCTCGGCGGCGGTATCGAGTGGTTTAGCCAGCTGAGCCAAAGCTGGTTCAGCCATGAAATAGCCCAAGGGTTGGCCCTGATCAGCCTCTTGGCCATCGCCAATTCGCTGCTAAGCCTGCCGTTTGCATGGATTTCCACCTTTGTGATCGAAGCGCGCTTTGGCTTTAATCAGATGAGCCCCAAGCTCTTTATTGCCGACACCCTCAAATCCACCGCATTGGCGGCGCTGATTGGCCTGCCGCTGGTCGCTGCGGTACTGTGGCTGATGGCGCGTATGGGCGAGCAATGGTGGCTGTATGTCTGGGGTACTTGGCTGGGCTTTTCGCTGCTCTTGATGTGGCTATTTCCGACTTATATTGCCCCGCTGTTCAATCGCTTTGAGCCGCTGGCCGATGGCGAAATGAAAACGCGGATTGAAACCTTGCTGGCGCGCTGCGGTTTTCAAAGTAATGGCCTGTTTGTGATGGATGGCAGCAAACGCTCTAGCCACGGCAATGCCTACTTTACCGGCCTAGGCAAAGCCAAGCGCATTGTGTTTTTCGATACCCTGCTCAATCATCTGGCTCCGCAAGAAGTGGAAGCCGTGCTCGCGCATGAGCTAGGGCATTTCAAACACCGCCATATTGCCAAACGCCTGATCTGGACTTTTGCCCTGATGCTGGGCCTATTGTGGCTATTGGGCCAGCTCAAAACCGAGCTGTGGTTTTATCAGGGCTTGGGCGTGCAAAGCGCTTCAACGGCCAGCGCTTTGCTGCTGTTTTTCCTGGTCTTGCCAGTGTTTACCTTTATCTTTTCCCCGCTGGGCTCACTGATGTCGCGCCGGCATGAATATGAAGCCGATGCCTATGCCGCCAGCCAGACTGCGGCCAGTGATTTGGTGGCGGCTTTGGTGAAGCTGTACCGCGATAATGCCGCCACGCTCACACCTGATCCGCTGCACAGTATGTTTTATGACAGCCACCCACCGGCCAGCTTGCGAATTGCTGCCTTGCAACGCTTAGCCCAAGGATGAGATTGCGCTGGCGAGGGTAAAAAACCGTGCTAGAAAGACACTGTTTACCCCCGCCAAACAAGGAGCGCACCATGGCACTGGCTGACGAACACTGCGCCGCAAAAGCTGACAAACTCGATGAAGTCGCCGCCGAAATGTTGTGCACCGAGGTGCACGACTGGATTATCAATAATGGCTCGCTGGAAAAAATCTTCCGCTTTCGCAATTTCCACGAGACCATGGCCTTTGCCAACGCGGTGGCTTATCTTGCGCACCAGCAAGATCACCACCCGGCCATGGAGTTAACCTTTTCGCGCTGCAAGCTGAGCTGGAATACCCACTCGGCCGGCGGCCTTTCACGTAATGATTTTATTTGTGCCGCGCGGGTGGATTTACTTAAGCCCTAGCGACTTCAGGACCTCATGACCGACACCACCGCCCGCATCGTTACCAGTTACGGCAAAGTTTATATTGTGGAATTAGCCGATGGCCAACGCCTGTCGGCCTCCACCCGCGGCAAAAAAACCGATTATGCCTGCGGCGATCGGGTAGCCATCACCGTACTGAATCAAGAACAAGCGGTGATCAATAAGGCACTAGAGCGGCAAACCCTGCTCTATCGCTCTGATCAGTGGAAAAGCAAACTCATCGCAGCCAATGTCACGCAAATCATCATCGTGGTGGCGCCAGTGCCCAGCTTTTCGGATGAACTGATTGGCCGGGCACTCTTAGCCGCTGCCGAAGCCGGCATCCGCCCACTGATTTGCCTGAATAAATGTGACCTCCCTGAAAGCGAGCAAGCCCGCGCGCGGCTGGCCTACTATCAGCGCTATGCATATCCGGTCGTAGAAATCTCGGCCAAACAGGATTTAAGCCCGCTACGGCCATGGCTAGCCGGCCAGGTGAGCGTACTGGTGGGGCAATCGGGCATGGGCAAATCCACCATCACCAATGCGCTGATTCCTGACGCGAATGCGCGGGTGAATGAGATTTCACAGGCGCTGGATTCCGGCAAACACACCACCACCCACGCGCAGCTATATAAGCTAGATGAAACGGCCGAGTTGATTGATTCACCGGGTTTGCAATCATTTGGGCTCGCCCACGTGGCGGCTGAAGACTTGCCGCGCTTGATGGCCGATTTTGTGCCGTATATTGGCCAATGTCGCTTTGCCAATTGCCGCCACCGGCAAGAGCCCGGCTGCCAAGTCACCGCCGCCGTGGCAAGCGGCGACATCGCCCCCGGCCGACTGGAGCTCTTGCACCGGCTGCAGGATGAAATCTATCTGGCCAAAAACAATTACTGAGTCAGCGCAGCAGATGCGATGAAAAGCGAGCGATTAGCTCGCTTTTTTATACCCACCCTCGGTATTGGCCTGCACACGTTGATTACGCTTGGCCACCGAGCGATACACCGATAGGCGCCACCCCAGCTGCACCAGTACAAACGCCCCAAGCGCCAGCAAAATCCCCAGCAGTGGCAGCCCAACCAATAGAGGCGCGCCCAGTGCTGCCAGCCAATCTGGCAACGCCAGCAGCCAATCCCACAACCCCAGTTGCCACAGCGACGGCATTTGCGCCATGGTGGCAACGCCATCCTGGCCCGTCACCCAACTCCCCAAGGTGAAGGCCAGCCAATACAAAGGGCCAATAGTCAGGGGATTAGTGTAAAAAGTGCCCAGCACCGCCACCGGTAAATTCACCCGCCACCACCAGGCCAGCAGCGAAGCCGTGATAATCTGCAAAGGCCCCGGAATCAGCCCGCCCAGCATGCCGGCCGCCAAACCACCCGCCACCGAGCGTCGATTCAGATGCCAGTAATTAGGGTGCTCAAACCAGTGCGCAAAGCGCCGTAGCACCCGGTTTTCTTGCAACTGGGCTTGATCTGGCAAATATCGACGCAATAGTTTTCTGGGCATGACAGGTTTCAGTTCATAATTTCGCTATCACAGACCCACTATTTTCGGCAAAATTCAGTGTGCTGGCAGTTTTTTCTGCCAATCGGAGCTCACCGGCGCCTGCCGGCCCCCGCTTGTGCCCGTTTTGCTGGCCGCCCGACTGTTAGAGGCTACGTTTTTCATGGTTGCAGTTACCCGCCCCCTTGCCCAATCGATTGCTGAAGCGGCCGACCCAGATCGCTGGCTGGCCGCGCTGGCCGAGCGCTATGCTCCGGCCGAGCTCACGCGCCTGCGCGAAGCGCTGGACTGGATTGCCGAGGTGTATGGCGATGCACTCAATACCGATACCGACGAGCCGCTGTTTTTACACGCGGTGGCCAGCGCCTCCATCGTGGCCGATTTGCGCATGGATGCCAACGCGGTCATTGCCAGCCTGCTATTTTGCATCCCGGACAAACTGGATAAATCCGCCGAAGCGATTGAAAAACGCTTTGGCCCGGTGGTCAGCAAGCTGGTGGATGGCGTGAGCAAAGTGCGCAAGCTACGCGCGCTGGCAAAACCCGCCAGTGGCAAAGCCGATGACTACGCCCAGCAGGTTGAAGCGCAGCGCAAAATGCTGCTGGCGATGGTGGAAGACATTCGCGCAGTGCTGATCAAATTGGCTTGGCGCACCCAAACCATGCACAGCATTGCCAAATTGCCCGAAGAGCGCCGCCGCAAAATCGCGCAGGAAACACTGGATGTGTTTGCCCCACTGGCCAACCGGCTGGGGGTGTGGCAAATCAAATGGGAGCTGGAAGACCTCGGTTTTCGCTTCCTGCATACCGACACCTACAAAAAAATCGCCAAGCTCCTGGACGAGCGGCGGGTAGATCGCGAGCATTTCATCACCGATGTGCTGGAGACGCTGCGGCGCGAGCTGGCCAAAGCCGGCGTTACTCACGTGGATTTGATGGGGCGGCCTAAACACATTTACAGCATCTGGAAAAAGATGCAGAAGAAAAAGCTCGATTTTTCCGAGCTCTACGATATCCGCGCCGTGCGCGTGCTGGTGGATGATGTAAAAGATTGCTACACAGTACTCGGGATTGTGCACAACCTGTGGCAGCCGATCCCGGGCGAATTTGACGACTATATCGCCCAACCCAAAGGCAATTTCTATCGCAGCCTGCACACGGCGGTGATTGGCCCGCAGGATAAAGCGGTGGAAGTGCAAATCCGCACTTTTGAGATGCACGATCATGCCGAACATGGCGTGGCAGCCCACTGGCGCTACAAA
Organism: uncultured Chitinibacter sp.; assembly: GCF_945957625.1. Classification (NCBI taxonomy): domain Bacteria; kingdom Pseudomonadati; phylum Pseudomonadota; class Betaproteobacteria; order Neisseriales; family Chitinibacteraceae; genus Chitinibacter; species uncultured Chitinibacter sp. The sequence goes on along the minus strand of NZ_CAMFLP010000005.1, from coordinate 159,747 downwards.
GAAGGCGGCCACGGCGATGCGCGCTATGAAGAAAAAATCGCCTGGCTACGCCAGCTGCTGGATTGGCGTGAAGATGTCGCCGCCGATGATAAGTTTACCGACGCCTTCAAAGCCGAGCTGTTTCAGGACACCATCTATGTGCTCACCCCCGCCGGGCGGGTGATTGCCCTGCCCAAAGGCAGCACGCCGGTGGACTTTGCCTATCACCTGCACACAGATCTGGGGCATCGCTGCCGTGGGGCCAAGATCAATGGCCAGATCGTGCCCTTGAATACCGCGCTGGAAAACGGCCAGCGTATTGAGATTCTGGCCACCAAAGAAGGCGGGCCTAGCCTTGATTGGCTGCACCAAGGCTATGTGAAAAGCCATCGGGCAGCGCAAAAAATCCGCCACTGGATTCGCCAGCAAAATCTCGATGTAGCGCTCGAAGCGGGCAAAAACCTGTATGACAAGGAAGCGTCGCGCGCCGGCGCGAGCAATCTGAATCAGGATACCGTCGCCAGCCGCCTGCAGTGCAAAACCATTGATGAGGTGTATGTTGGCCTGGGCCAAGGTGAAATCAGCCTGCGTGAGCTCAATCTGGCCTTTAGCGATGCACAGCGCCCCGCCGAACCACCGGCCGAAGAAACACCAGAAGACTTCGTGAAAGCGGCTCGCGCCAGCCAGCATGGCGAGGGGATCTTGATCGAGGGCATCGACAAACTGATGACCATGCTGGCCAAGTGCTGCAAGCCCGTGCCACCCGACCCGGTTATGGGTTATGTGACCAAAGGACGCGGTATTTCTATTCACCGCTGCGATTGCTTAGCGCTGAAACGCCTCGCCGCCGATACACCAGAGCGACTCATTAAAGCCGAATGGGGTAATTTGCAGGGTAATGGCCATGTTTTTGCGGTGGATATTCAAGTGGAAGCCAATGAGCGCCCCAATTTATTGCGCGATCTCACCGATATTATGTCGCGCGAAAAAATCAATGTGAGCGCGGCGAATATGCAAGCCCGCGATGGCCGCTCGCGGATCGCGCTCACAATTGAAATCCGCGACAACGAACAATTACAAAAAATATTCGCCAGAATTCAGGAAGTGTCAGGCATTATTCGCTGCCAACGCCATTGATGCTATTAAAAATGCGACAGCAGAAGCGCATAGAATTCAATTACTTGAAATAAAGGCGAAAGCCAAACCCATGTTGGCTTTCCATCCCTAAACCGGCCCTTTAGAATTTGGCAATATTACCGATCTTGGTCTATTGCTAGATAACCACCTCGCAGTTCAAAAGGGCCTCACTATGTTTACTTCTCTGCGCGTCCGTCTGATCGCCTTCGTTGCCGTTCTGGTGCTCATCATCGCCTCCCTGCTCACGATGGGCGCATACATCAAGATGCGCAGCCAGATGCTGGAACAGGGCTTACGCAGTGAAGTGAGTGGCATTGCCACCGGTTACAACGTGATGCTACGTAACTGGATCGACGACAAAAAAATGATCGTCAGTTCTGTGGCTAAAGCCTTGGAAACTGCACCAGATCCGATCCCTACCTTGCTGCAAGCCGAGAAAAGCGCCAAATTTGATTCGGCCTACTTGGGCGTACACGACAAACAAATGATCACCACCCGTGATCTGGGTCTGCCTCCAGGCTACGACCCAACTGGGCGTCCTTGGTATCAGCAGGCGCTTAAAGAAGACAAAACAGTGATGACCCCGCCCTATATCGATGCGGGCACCAAAAAACTGATTTTGTCTTTTGCCGCCCCCGTCAAAAAGCAAGGCCAAGTTTATGGTGTGATCGGTACCGATATTATTTTGGATGACATCGTTAAAGACGTACTGAACATCAAACTGATCGGCGATGGCTACGCCCTGCTGGTAGATAAAACCGGTGCTGTTTTGGTTGCCGCAGATCAAAGCAAAGTCACCAAACCCAGCACCGAAGTGAGCCCAGCCCTGACCGCCGATGCGCTGGCGGGCATTGCCAGCAGCGGTGATATGCTGCGTGCTGATGTCGCAGGTGCCGGTAAATTTATCTTCGCCCGCGCGATTGATAACAGCGATATTTATCTGGTGTTGATTATCGATGAAGCCGCAGTACAACAACCGCTGCAACAATTGCTGCTGCTAGCCGTGGGTACTTTGGTGGTGATTCTGCTGGTGATCGTACCAGTGGCCAGTGTGTTGGTGAATCGCATGCTCAATGGCCTGCGCCGCGTCCGCGACGGGATGATTGAAATTGCCCAGGGTGAAGGTGATCTCACCCGCAAAATTCATATCGAAGGCAACGACGAAATCGCCGAAACCGCCAAAGCCTTTAATCAATTTACCGATCGCCTGCGGCTTATGTTTAGCGACCTGCGCAAGGAAACGGAAAACCTCACCAGCGGGGTGCAGCAGATCAATCAGGTGATCAACACGCTGGCGAATGATTCACGCGTGCTGTCGGATATGGCCGCGACCAACGCCGCCACCATTGAGGAAATCACCGTCAGTATCAGCCACATTGCCGACAATGCAGGCGAAGCCAACGATCTGGTGAATAACACCGGCGCCCTCTCGGCCGATTCAGCCAAAACCATGAACGAGGTCGCGGCCGAAGTGGGCAAATCAGCCAGCGAAGTCAGCGAATTGTCTTCCCTGCTCGATCGCCTGAATCAGCGTAGCCAAGAAATCAGCGGCATTATTCAGGTCATTAAAGAAATTGCCGACCAAACCAATCTGCTGGCGCTGAATGCAGCGATTGAAGCGGCGCGGGCTGGCGAGCAAGGCCGCGGGTTTGCCGTGGTGGCGGATGAAGTGCGCAAACTGGCCGAACGCACCAGCTCGGCCACGCTGGAAATTACCGGCATGATTGACGGGATTCGCGGCGAGACCAACGCAGCCGTGCGCAATATGGAATCGACACTGAATGCAGTTCAAAGCGGGGTGAGTTTGTCGAACGAAGCCGCTGGCAAGATTGTGGATATTCGCCAGAATATGAGCCAAGTGATGGAGAAAATGAGCGAAATCGCGCTGGCCACCAAAGAGCAGCAAGATGCCACCACCATGATGGCCCAAAGCGCCGAAAACATCACCAACCAGATGCAGCAATCCGATGCGGCGTTGTATCGTGCCAATCAGTCAGTAGAGCAACTCAACCACTTGGCCGGCTTCCTGCGGCAAATGTTTGGGCGCTTCAAAGTTTAATACTCAAGCAGGGTATTGCTAGGTAAGTATTAAATTGAAATGCTTTCAGAGCAATACCCCATTAAAAAAGCCACCTTACGGTGGCTTTTTTCATAGGCGAAATAAACACCGCCGACTAGCATCTCAGCGGCCGGAAAAACCCGCTTTCACAATTTTCAGGCAATTAGTACCGCCACCTAAGCCAACAACATCACCAAAGGTGAAAGCAATCAGATCGCCTGGCTGCACAATCCCACGTTTAAGCATTTCACTCTCGGCGCGTACCAGCAGCGATTCGCGATCCGTGTTGTCATGCGAGAGCATCACAGGCTCAACATCACGGAACAAGGCCAGCCGGCTGTAGGTTTCAGCTTCCGGCGTCAGCGCATAAATCGGTACACCCGAAACCACGCGCGACATCCACAATGCGGATGAACCTGACTGGGTCAGCGCTGCGATCACCTTGATATTCAGGTGGTTGGCACTAAACAGGGCGGCCATCGAGATCGCCTGATCAATGCGCGAAAACTCACCGTCCAGCAAGGCCGCACTGCTCACCTTATAGTCTTGCGATTGCTCGGCTTCCAAACAAATGCGCGACATGGCCTCCACGGTTTCCACCGGATACTGGCCTGATGCGGTTTCGGCCGACAACATCACCGCATCGGTCCCATCCAGCACCGCATTGGCCACATCCGACACTTCGGCGCGCGTCGGCACCGGGCTGGAAATCATCGATTCCATCATCTGGGTGGCGGTGATGGTGAGTTTGTTCTGCTTGCGGGCAGCCTTGATCATGCGTTTTTGCAGCGCCGGTACGGCCGCATCGCCCACTTCCACCGCCAGATCACCGCGCGCCACCATAATGCCATCGGAAGCCTCAAGGATTTCATCCAGATTGGTAATTGCTTCGGTGCGTTCGATCTTGGCGATCAGTAGCGCTTTGCTACCGGCGGCGCGCAGCAAGGTGCGCGCCATATACATATCGGCCGCACTTTTCGGGAACGACACCGCCACATAATCAGCATGTAGCTTGGCGGCGATTTTGATGTCTTCCATATCTTTGGCCGTCAGCGCCGGCGCAGTCAGCCCCCCGCCTTGGCGATTGATGCCCTTATTATTGGAGAGCACCCCCCCCACCAGCACGGTGGTATACACTTTCGGGCCTTCAACCGCATCAACAATCAGCTGGATCTTGCCATCATCTAAGAGCAAAATCGCCCCCGGCTCCACATCATTGGGCAGCTCTTTATAATCCAGCCCCACCGTGTCTTGGTCGCCCATTTCGCAATTGGCATCCAAAACGAATTTGGCCCCTTTGGCTAATTCAATTTTGTTTTTCTTGAATTTGCCGACGCGAATTTTTGGCCCTTGTAAGTCAACCATAATCGCCACCGCCCGACCTAGCTTTTTCGCCTGCTCGCGCACCAGCGCTGCACGATCCAGATGATCCTGCGCGGTGCCATGCGAAAAATTCAACCGCACCATATTCACGCCCGCCGCGAGCAAACGCGCCAAGGTAGCTGCATCACCCGAAGCGGGCCCCAAGGTGGATACAATCTTTGTGCTACGTAACATGCAGGACTCCTTTGCGGATTAATTCGAAGACTGACATCGACCAGTCATGGTCCAATGATTGTTAAGTATTGTGACAAGATATGGCGCTCAGGCTCTGAGCATGATCAATTTCCGCCAAATTGCTTTCAATAATAGAAAAAAAGTGGCGTAAACGCAGAAAAGTGCAGTGAGAAGATGGCGTCCCCAGCGGGAATCGAACCTGCATCAGCCCCTTAGGAGGGGGCCGTTTTATCCATTAAACTATGAGGACGCAATGCCGAATGGCAGGCGCCATTCTAACAAGAAAGCCGCCTGGGCGCACGGTATGTCGCGCAAGGGGAAGCGCAATCAGTGCTCGCGGCGGATACGGCTATTAAAATCATCGAGGATTTTTTGCTCGCGTTTGTTTTCTTTGGCCATTTCGCTGCGCTCATGCCGATCGCGTAGGGCTTCGAAAGCTTTCACCTTACGCTCACAATCCTGCCAGCTGATTTTGCGCTCTTGATACAACTGGGCTAGCCGCTGCACCTCATTCCCCTGCTGCTGGGCGGCGCCATCCAGCTTGGCCAGAAAGAGCTGAAAATCCCGCCACTGAATCACCGACATGCCTTGCTGGCCATTTTGAGTCAGGCGGGCGCGGTATTCATTGCGAAACGCGTCCACCTGCTCGAGTTTGGCTTGCGCTTGTAGCCACGCGGCTTGCGCGGTTTGCATCGCGCGCGAGGCTTCCTCGCGCTCATCCAGCGCCAACTGCAGTAAAAAAGCAAAACGGAATGCGGCCACGATCAATCCCTAGCGGGTGGCTTAGCCAAAGAGCTGCGCCAGCTTCATTCTAGCGCCCTCATACCCTTCACGCTCGGTGATGGCCTGCTGCAAGAAAGCCTCAAAGGCCGGATGGCGACGAATGGCCTCATCCAGCACCGGATCGGAGCCTGGCACATACGCGCCGACGCTAATCAGATCTTTACTGCGCTGATAGCGCGAATACAGATATTTAAAGCGGCGCACGAGCTCAAATTCGTCGTGGCGGATAATGTCGTGCATCACCCGCGAGATCGAGGCTTCAATATCAATGGCCGGATAATGGCCAGCCTCGGCCAGCTGGCGGCTTAACACAAAGTGCCCATCCAAAATAGCCCGGGCATTATCGGCAATCGGGTCTTGCTGATCATCACCTTCCGAGAGCACGGTATAAAAAGCGGTAATCGAGCCACCACCTTCGCGGCCATTCCCGGCCCGCTCCACCAATTGTGGCAGCCGGGCAAACACCGAGGCCGGATACCCTTTGGTGGCGGGGGGCTCGCCAACAGCAAGGGCAATTTCGCGCTGCGCCATCGCATAGCGGGTCAGCGAATCCATAATCAGCAGCACATTCCGCCCCTGATCACGGAAATACTCGGCAATACTGGTGGCATAAGCCGCACCATACAGCCGCAACAGCGGGGAGGTATCGGCTGGCGCCGCCACCACCACACTGCGCGCCCGGCCCTCTTCACCCAGAATATTCTCGATGAAATCCTTCACCTCGCGGCCGCGCTCACCAATCAGGCCCACCACCACCACATCGGCTTCTGTGTAGCGCGCCATCATCCCTAGCAAGACCGACTTACCCACACCAGAGCCGGCGAACAAGCCCAAGCGCTGCCCACGCCCAACCGTCAGCATGGCATTAATGGCGCGTACCCCGACATCCATCACGTGGCGGACGGGCTCACGATCCATCGGATTATAGGCGCGGGAAAATAGCGGGTAGTAGGCTTCGTTATGCAGCGGGCCTTTGCCATCGAGGGGGCGGCCCAAGCCATCGAGAATCCGCCCCAGCAAGCCCCAGCCCACCGGCACTTGCCGGCCATGATCTTCGGCGCGGCGCTGCGCGGGGCGTGGCCGGCCGTATTCGGGCCGCCACGCCGCCACGTCTTCACGTGGCATCACGGCAGCCCCCGGCTCTACGCCGTAAATTTCGGTAATCGGCATCAGAAACAGCCGCTGCTCGTGAAAGCCCACCACCACGGCTTCGACTTTATGCCCGCTGGGCGTCATCACATCGCAGGATGCGCCAATGGGTAAGCGCAGGCCCACGGCTTCCAGCACCAAGCCGGAAACCCGCGTGAGCCGTCCACGTGGCAACCATGGCCGCACCGCCTGCACCGCGGCGCCGCAATCACGCAGATAGGCCTGTAGATCATTGAGCATGGCGATTAGCTGTCCGGCGCGGCTGGCGCGGCGACATCGGTATCGCGCAGCAAATATTCATCCGCGACTTCGGGCTCGGCAAGTGGTGCAGTCGGAGCGACCGTAGATACATCACCCATGTATTGCTCGCCAGGCCATTCAATAGGCTGCTTTAAGGGCAATACCCCGGTTATTTTTTCCCAGCGACTAGCCAGCGAATACTCAAGCTGGGTCACCGGGGTTTCGATTCGGCAGCTACCACTGGCCAGCTGCTCATCGGGGATGATTTTCCAAACATCGGGGGGTAATTCAAACTGCAAATCTTGCGCCAGTAAATCCAGATCGCTGGGCGCCAGATATAGCCGGGAAGGATTGCTAGGGCTGGGGATCAGATCGAGCGCCTCGCGAATTTGCGCCAGGCGCAATTTCGGGTTCTCATGCATTGCCTCACCCACCATGTGCCGCGCCACCAACAAAGCCAGCTCCAGCACGCTATCGGCCAAAGTGGGCTCCGCCGCTTGCAGCTGCACGGTGGCATTACTGAGCACGTTTTGCAATTGCTGCAACTCGGCGGCCGCTTGCGCTCGGCCTTCAGCCAAGCCCGCCTGATAGCCTTCTTCATGCGCCTGCTGCTGAATCGCTTCGATTTCTTCGGCCGTTGGATACGGCATCGCATCGGCCACTGGGGCGAGATCTGCTGCCACATCAGCCTGCTCTTGCTCTACCGGCTCGTGCGCTGACTCAGCCAGTTCCTCTGCCACTAGCTCGGCTGCCGCGCTCATTTCGGCAGCGGGCTCGGCCTCGGCACTTGCTGGAATATGCGCCAGCGGGTCGAGAAAAGCCGGGCGCTTATGGTCGCCCAGTAGCGAATTAAACTGCCAGCGCTGAAACTCCGAAAGCTCTTCGCTCGGGATAATACGACGGTTTGGTGCAGTCACAGCGCGCCTTATTCAATCATGCCTTCGCCGCCGCTACCGCCGAGGACAATCTGCCCTTCATCGGCCAGGCGACGAACGATTTTGAGGATTTCTTTCTGCTCGCCTTCCACCTCGGACAATTTAACCGGCCCTTTGGCTTCGAGGTCTTCGCGCAGCATTTCTGCCGCCCGCTGTGACATATTTTTGAAGATTTTTTCGCGCAGCGCCTGGCTGGTGCCTTTCAGTGCCACCACCAGCGCATCGGATTGCACTTCGCGTAGCAGCAATTGAATGCCACGATCGTCGATGTCCATGACGTTGTCGAAGGTGAACATCTTGTCCTGAATCTTCTGCGCCAGCTCAGGGTCGTATTCGCGAATATTGGCCACCGCCGAAGCTTCGACCACGCCGCCCATAAAGTTGAGGATGTCGGCGGCCATTTGTACCCCGCCCATTGCACTTTTCTTGAGTTTGTCCGAGCCAGACAGCAGCTGGGTCAGCACATCATTCAGCTCTTTGAGCGCGGCTGGCTGCACGCCTTCCAGCGTGGCGATCCGCAGCAAGACATCGTTGCGTACCCGCTCGCTGAAATTACTCATGATTTCGGACGACTGATCGGGCTCGAGGTGCACCAGAATCGTGGCGATAATCTGTGGGTGCTCATTGCGGATTAATTCCGCCACCGCGGTGGAATCCATCCACTTCAGTGATTCGATGCCGTTATTGTCATTGCCCTGCAAAATCCGGTCGAGCAGATTGGCCGCTTTGTCGGTACCCAGCGCTTTAGTTAATACCGAGCGAATGTACTCATCGGCAGCGCCCAGATTGGCGCGGTTTTGGGTGGCAGCGATAAAGTCCCCCAGCACCGAGTCGATTTGCTCGCGGGTAACCGATTGCATATTGGCCATTTCAAAACCGAGCTTCTGCACTTCTTTCGGGCCAAGAAACTTAAACACCTCAACGGCGGCTTCTTCACCCAGCGACATCAGCAGCAGCGCGCTTTTGTGCACACCATCTTCATTCATATTGGACGGCATATGAGCTCCTGCTTAAGCGACCTTGTTCGGGTTTTTGTCCTTCTCATCCGGTGGATTCATCCACTCACGCAAAATGGTGGCCACCATCCGGGGATCATTTTTAGCCAGCTCTTTAGCCTGCTGCAAGAGATCGGCAAAGGCCGCCATTTTGTTCTGTTCTTCCGGTGATTCATCACCTGTGCCCTGCTCCAGCGCAAAGATATTGCCGCTGCCAGCCTCGCCCAAATCAAGCTCGACATTGGTTTCCTGCTCTTTGCTGCGCGTGAGGTCTTTCATCAGCGGCCGCACCACGAAGAACAGCAGATACAGTGAAGCAATACCGATCACCAGCATCTTAATCACGTCGAGCGCATTGTTCTGTACGTAGGTAAGCGCTTTATCCTGTAGCGGCTTTTCTTCCAGCGGAATCGACTCCGCAAAGGCCGCATTCACCACATTAATCGAATCACCGCGCTCTTTGTTGTAGCCAATGGCTTCGCGCACCAGATTATTGATCTGGGCCATTTCCGCTGGGGTAAATGGCACGTAGGCCACTTTACCACTCTTATCCTTGCCCGCTTTGTAGTTCAGCACCACCGCTGCCGACAAGCGCTTCACCACGCCAACGGGCTGTTTCACATGCTGAATGGTTTTATCCACCTCGTAGTTGGTGGTGGCTTCTTTACGCAAATTGGTCGCGCTCACCGCCTCCGCCGCCGAAGCACCACTGGCGACCGGGGCTGTAATCGGCGCAGTAGCAGCGCCTGGCGGCTGGTTGGACAACGCGCCGGGAACGCCCATCGCACTATCGGTGGCAGAGCGCCCGGACTGATCCAGCGTCTGCTGGCTGCGAATTGCGGCAGCATTGGGCGGCGAGTTGGGTTTAAAGGATTCGGACGTTTGCTCGATTTCGGCAAAGTCAATTTGGGCAGTCACTTCGGCCCGCACATTGTCTTTGCCCACAATCGGGGTGAGGATGGCTTCAAGCCGCTCAACAAAGCCACGTTCGATTTGCCCGACATATTGCAACTGCCGCTGATCAAGATTGCCACGCGCATTTAGATCAGCGCTGCGCGACAAGAGATTGCCATCCTGATCCACCACGGTGACATTCGCCACCGGCATACCGGGAATGCTGGAAGAAACCAGATGGATAATCCCGGCGATTTGCCCGCCATCCAGCTGCCGGCCCGGATGCAAAGTAAGCACCACCGACGCAGAGGGTTTTTGTTGGTCCCGCAGAAATACAGTCTGCTTGGGGCTCGCGAGGTGTACGCGCGCTTTTTCAACCGCCGAGATGGACTCGATCGAGCGAGTAAGCTCACCTTCTAGCGCGCGTTGATAATTCACTTGTTCGGCAAACTGCGACACCCCGAATTTCTGGTTGTCCAGCAATTCAAAGCCTACATTGCCGGCTTTGGGGAGTCCTTGGGCAGCCAGCTTGAGGCGAACATCATAGATCTGCTCGGCGGGCACCGAGATCATGCCGGCATCGAGTTTGTAGGGGATTTTCATCTGCTCGAGCGACTGAACGATGGCGCCGCCATCTTTGTCGGGCAGATTGGTAAAGAGGATACGGTAGCTCGGCTCGCGAGTGTAAAGCAGTGAGCCCGCAATCGCCGCAATCAAAACGGCGAACACCACCATGGCAAGAATCTTGCGGCCAGCAGGAAGCGCGTCAAAGCGTTGCCGCAGACCACCAATATTTCTTCCCGTCACCAAGGTGTTATCTGCCGCGACGCCTGCTTCTGCCATACCCTACCGATAAGCTGGTTGCAGGATTAAACCTGCATGTTCATAACTTCCTGATAGGCAGTCACCAGCTTATTGCGGACTTGGACCATGGTTTGAAAACTTAAGCTCGCTTTTTGCAACGACACCATCACATCTTGCAAATTGGCATCCGGGTCACCTGCTTGAAAAGCGACCTGTTGAGCTTGAGCATCCTGCTGCACTTGGTTGACTTGATCGATCGATTGCTTGAGCACGGCCGCAAAATCGGGGCCTTCGGTCGCACCTGTCGGCGCATTTGCTGGTTGCCCAGCAGCCAGAGCCGACATCGATCGTAATTCACCGAGCAGCTGATCAATTCCTTGCACGCTCATGACTACTTACCTTCCTTGCAAAATTGTAGGGGCGCACGCTGCGGGCAGCAAGCACTTCCTACACCCTGTCGTCTTTTAAATGGGCAATTCGCCATCTTCTTCACGGTATTGCGCTAGCTTATAGCGCAGAGTCCGCTCACTCATCCCTAATCGTTCCGCCGCTTGCTTACGCACGCCGCCACAGGCCAGTAATGCATCGAGGATCATGGTCTTTTCCATATCCTTGATATTTTTGCCTACCGGCATGGGCTCAAGCATTGATTCAACGCCCGCAACCGCGGCAAAACTTGCCGCCACCTGCGGCAAATGCAAATGTTCGGCGGCAATTTCTTCCGCCGGCGCCATAATTAAGGCTCGCTGAATAACATTGTCGAGCTCCCGAATATTGCCCGGCCAGCGATGCGCACATAAGGCTTGCTGGGCACTGAGCAGTAAAACTGGCACTCGGCGCTTTTGCGCACCGGCATACCGATGAAGCATGTTTTGTGCCAACGGCAAAATATCCGCCGCCCGATCACGCAGCGCCGGAATCGCCAGCGGAAACACATTCAGTCGATAAAACAGATCCTCGCGAAAGCGCCCTGCTGACACCTCCGCCGCTAAATCTCGATTGGAGGTGGCCAAGACCCGGATATCAAGCGCAATCGGCTTATGTCCGCCCACTCGTTCCAGCTCCCGCTCTTGCAACACCCGCAACAACTTGGCCTGTAGTGCCAAAGGCATTTCGCTCACTTCATCCAGCAGCAGTGTGCCGCCCTGCGCCTGCTCAAACTTACCCAAATGCGTGGCGGCAGCACCAGTAAACGCCCCTTTTTCATGGCCGAATAAAGTGGACTCCAGCAGTTGCTCTGGAATCGCCGCGCAGTTAATCGCCACAAATGGCTTGTTTGCACGAGGACTTTGCCGATGAATAAAACGTGCCATCACCTCTTTGCCGACCCCCGACTCACCAGTCAACATGATCGAGGCATCTGAACTCGCCGCCCGCCGCGCAATTGCCAGTAGTTGCTGCATTGGGGCCGACTCGGCCACCATCGCATCCTCGCCCAAATCAGGTAGCAGGAAGCGCTCCACTTGCTCCAGCAATTTGTGTGGCTCAAACGGCTTGGGCAAGTAGTGACTCGCCCCCGCATGCATCGCGGCCACGGCCTTCTCGATCACTCCATAGGCGGTCATCAAGATCACCGGCAAGCATGGGTAGCGCAGCTTGATTTCCTGTAGCAGCGTTTCGCCATCCATAGGCTGCATCTGCACATCCGACACCACTAATCCCACTTGATGATTTTCCAGAATTGCCAACGCGCTTTGGCCATCTTCCGCCACGAGCACGCTATAGTGATCCAGCTCCAGCGTATCAATCAGCGCCTCTCGCAGGTCATCGTCATCTTCAACGATCAATACCGGCAAACCCATCCATTTTTCCTTTTTACTTCAAATCACTCAGCGCAATCTTGCTTCTGAAAATGCGCATTAAATTAAATCCGTAACGCGCGGCTACTATTGGCATTCACCCACGCCATTACGCGCTGCGACATGTCTTTCAGCGGCACAATCTCGTCCACGCCGCCCATCGCAATCGCTTCTTTCGGCATGCCAAACACCACGCAGCTTTGTTCGTCTTGCGCAAAATTGTGCGCCCCCGCCTGATGCATTTCCAGCATGCCCTGGGCGCCGTCTTTCCCCATTCCGGTAAGGATCACGCCTACCGCGTTGCGGCCGGCGATATTGGCTGCAGAGCGAAACAAAACATCTACCGAAGGCCGATGCCGATTAACCGGCTCGGCTTTCGAGAGCTCGCAAATATAGTTGGCACCCGATACCCCCAGCAGCAAATGCGAATGCCCCGGCGCAATATACGCGTGCCCCGGCAAAATACGCTCGCCGTGCTCAGCTTCTTTCACGGAAATACGGCATAAGCTATCTAGGCGGTTGGCAAACGATTTGGTGAACGACTCGGGCATATGCTGGGTAATCAGCACCGCCGGGGCATCGGGCGGCAAAGGCATCAGAAAATCTTTCAGCGCCTCGGTCCCGCCGGTTGATGCGCCGACGATAATCAGCTTTTCCGACTTCAGCAGAGGCCGCGAGGTTTTAGGCAATACTGCGTCCGCCGTCCGATTGGGGGCAACTGGAAGATGCGTCATGCTATGGGGTTTCGCTTTGGCGGCCATGCGGATTTTTTCGCGAATCTCTTCGGTGTAAGCATCGATTTTACTTGCAATATCGACTTTCGGCTTAGCAATAAAATCAATTGCCCCCAATTCCAGCGCTTTAAGTGCCACCTCGGAGCCTTGCTCAGTGAGCGAAGAAATCATTAGCACCGGCGTCGGCTTGAGCCGCATCAGCCGCTCTAGAAAATCCAAGCCATCCATTTTGGGCATTTCGACATCAAGGGTGATGACATCGGGATTCAAATTGCGAATTTGCTCCCGCGCTACCAGTGGATCTGGAGCAGTCGCCACGCACTCCATGTCCCCGGATTTATTGATAATTTCCTTGAGCAAGCTGCGGATTAAGGCCGAATCATCCACAACTACAACTTTGATTTTTGCCATCTTGTCACTCCCTACGCCACGCTCTAGCTAAATAGCTCGACATCGCCACCCATATCCAAATGCGTAAGGCGAGATTCGTAGCTTTTTTCGCGTTCCACGATGGTGTTGTTGTGGACTGTTTTGAGTTTTTTTACCAACACTCGGCCCGTTTGCGGAAAGAAATAGACTTTCCGTGGATAGATATCGAGCAAATCCTGCGCCACAATTGGGATGCGTTCGAGCGCTAAAAAGGACTTCACAAAGTCAGCGTTGCGCAGCCCTACATTGTTGACCGTAAACCCGCGCAACACATTGCCACCACCAAATACCTTAGCCTCGAGGCGGTTTTTGCTCGCGCCATTTTTCAGCAGCTGATTAATCAGCATCTCCATCGCATAGGTACCGTAGCGCGTTGAGAGCCCATTCACCGAGGCCATCTCTTCGTGCGAATCAGGCAACATAAAATGATTCATACCACCGATCCCGGTCACCACATCGCGGATACACGCGGCCACACACGACCCCAGCACGGTCACCAGCACCATGTCGCGGGTGGTGACGTAGTATTCACCAGGCAAGATCTTGGCTGCTTCGGATTGAAAATTCTTGTCAAAATACAAGCTAGGCGCGAGGACTTCTTCATAAGGATGGGTCATGAGCGACGCCCCCACTCCTGCAGCGCCCGCTCTGTGAGGCTATAAGTGGTTTTGCCAAAGGGGCGATACCAATCGGACATATAGTGCAGATTTTCGGAGTGGCCCACGTATAAGAGCCCGTCAGGCTTTAAGCGTCGCCCCATTTTTTCCAGAATTTGCCGCTGAGTGGGCTGATCGAAATAAATCATCACATTGCGGCAAAAAATAGCATCAAACTGCCCTTGTAGTGGCCATTGTTCGCTCAGCAAATTAATCTGCCGAAAATCGATGAGGCTACGTAGCGGTTTTTTCACGCGGACTTTACCTTCATTGGGGCCAGCGCCTTTCAAGAAAAACCCCCGTTTACGTTCTAGCGACAATTTTTCCACTCGATCTAGCGGATAAACCCCGCGCTCGGCGGTGGCCAGCACATGGGTATCCAGATCAGAAGCAATAATCTCAACGGCGGGATTGGCGCTTTGGCAGGCTTCAAAGGCAGTCATCGCCAGTGAATAGGGCTCTTCTCCGGTGGATGATGCGGCACACCAGATCCGAAATGGTCGCTCACGCGTACGTTCAATTTGCTCAGCCAGCATATCGAAATGATGTGCTTCGCGAAAAAACGCCGTCAGATTCGTGGTAAGTGCATTTACAAATTGCTGCCACTCCTCCGCATCCGGATTAGCCTGCAACATATCCAGATACCCCGAGAAGGTATCCATCCGCAAAGCACGCAATCTGCGGGATAGACGGCTATACACCATCTGCATTTTGCTTTCATTGAGCCGAATGCCGGCATGCTGATAAATCAGCGCCACCACCCGTTTAAAGTCTTTTGGGGTGTAGGAAAATTCGTGCTCATTGGGCATCAATAAGCCAACGGGCTGCTCAGGATTGGGCACCATCAACTCCCGCCATCAGAGGGAAAAATGGGGGCCGCAGCCCCCAACTGGTTTGGGCGAGGCCTACTTAAAACTCTTCCCACGCATCATCATCGCCACCGATCTTCGGCACCGGCCGGCTCGCTTTTGGCGCTGCCGCCACTGCTGCCCGCTTTGCCACGGGCGCACTCACTGCGGTGCGCTTGCTCAGCGTGGGCAAGGTTTTGCCGCCCGCTAATTTAAAGATCCCAACGGTTTGCGTGAGGTTGCCCGCCTGCTCTTCTAGGCTTTCTGCCGCCGCAGCCGCTTCTTCGACCAAGGCTGCATTTTGCTGGGTGTTTTCATCCATGTGGGTAATGGCCTGATTCACTTGCTCGATTCCGGCACTTTGCTCGTTGGAGGCCGCCGAAATCTCACTCATGATGTCAGTCACTCGGCGCACAGCCCCCACGACGTCTTCCATCGTGTGGCCAGCCTGATCGACGAGTTTCGAGCCAGCCTCGACTTTCACCACCGAATCACCAATCAGGGTTTTAATTTCTTTCGCCGCCGCCGCTGAGCGCTGCGCCAAATTACGCACTTCAGAAGCCACCACCGCAAAGCCACGCCCCTGCTCGCCCGCACGGGCCGCTTCTACCGCGGCATTCAAGGCCAAGATATTGGTCTGGAAGGCAATGCCATCAATCACCGCGATAATATCGACAATTTTCTTGGCGGATTCGTTAATTTCCGACATGGTCGCCACCACCTGGCTCACCACTTCACCGCCTTTCACTGCGATATCCGAAGCTCCAATCGCCAGCTGATTCGCTTGCTTGGCGTTTTCGGCATTTTGTTTCACCGTGCCGGTCAGCTCTTCCATGCTGGACGCGGTTTCTTCCAAGCTTGCTGCTTGCTGCTCAGTACGGCTAGATAGATTGCTATTACCGGCCGAGATTTCTTGCGCCGCCACATTAATGGCCCCAGCCGCTTCCTGAATGCTGAGCACGATCTCAGCCAAGCGCGCACAGGTGAGGTTGCAATCGTCTTTCAAACGTCCCAGCAGGCCGTGGTAGTCGGCAGTGATATTTTGCGTGAGGTCACCCTGCGCCAAACCGGCCAGCACCCGGGCGATATCGTTCATCGCCCCTTCGGTGGAGCTCGCCATCTGATTCATCCCTTCGGCCAGTTTGAGCATAAAGCCCTCTTTACCTTCGGGATTAATCCGGTGACTGAAATCACCATTGGCTGCCCCCCCCACCAGCGCATTCACCTCATTTTCCACCGCCACTTCCGCGGTGCGATCAACCCATTCCACCACCGACCCCAACCGTTTACCGGTGCTATCGACCACGGGATTAGCAATTAGCAAAAAGGTCTGCCCGGCTACCGTGATTTGCGAGCGATAAGTGCCCTGCAGATTGGCGAGCAAGCTGGCTTGATGACTTGGATTGCGATGGAAACCATCCATACTGCTACCCAGTAATTTATTTACATCAAAATTCGGCAGCACTTTGCGCAATTCATGCTGCACTCGCGACAGCATATTGGTCACGGCACGGTTCATATAGATGATGGTGCGGTTTTCGTCGGCCAGCATCACATTGGTGGAAGTGGAATCCAGCGCGCCCAAAATACGGGCTCGCTCATCCGACACCACTTTTTCGCGCTCCATCTGTGCTATCAATTGCGTCTGATCCAGCCACTCCACCACATACCCGCTGCGCTGGCCGTTTTCGCCCCAGACTGGATTTATGGTCAAGGCAAAATTACGGCCACCAATCGTGAGCTGGGCTTTATGGGTATGGCTCAGTTGCGCCAGCATATTTCGTTGATGCTGCGGGTTTTTATGGAAGCTATCGATATTGGTGCCAACCACTGTTTGGGCGCTAAATTGCGGCAGCTCTTTGCGCAGATCGGCTTCGGCCGCGGCTAGAAGCTGATTTTGCGCTTTATTGCAGTAAATGATATTGCGTTCGGCATCGGCAATCATCACGCTGGTTGATACCGAATCAAGTGCGGTACGGATACGGGCATTCTCAATCGCCACACTCGCAGCTTGGCGCAGCGCTTGCTGCATTTGTCGGATGCGTGCGAGCAAACTCTGCTCATCGCCGGCATGGCTGGGCAAGTCTTGTTGCAAATTGCCTTGGGCAATATTGGCAACCATTGCTTGCAGATTTTCCAGCTCATCGCCCAGTTGGGACCGAACTCGACGCAATAGCACAAAGCCGATAAACACGGACAAACCCACGGCAATCGCCCCCAACAAAAGGGCTAATTGCTCCGCATGGCGGGCTGCCTCTTGCAGTTCTTTCGCGGAGCTCAAGGCGCCCTGCTCTTCCTGACTACCCATCGCCAAAATGGTGTCGCGGTAACTGTTATACACGGTGCGCATTTCACCCAGCACCAGCGAACGCGCGGCGCCTACATCACCACTATCCAAGAGTTGCTTAAATTTATTCTGCACCTGAATAAAATTGGCGCGCTGAGCTTTAATACTTTCCAGCTCTTTTAATGCCTCATCGTCATTGAGGTTTTGTGCCTGCTTATCCAAGTCGGTCACTAAATTACCGATTTTTTGGCGCGCTTCCAACACCCGCTGCCACTCTTCTTCAACCAGCCGTTTATCCTCGGGTGTAGCTACCCCAATAATTTGCATATTACGCAAAGCACGGGCAATCGTATTCACTTCATTAAAAATATGCTGGGTTTTTACATAATGAGGCAAATGATCATTGGTTAATGCTTGCACCTCAACAAATGTATTGCTTGCTGCCCGATAGGCAGAAATTGATTGCACCATCAAAACTAAAATAATTGAGAAAATACCCAGCAGCAGTAATCGAGTTAATCGCAGATTATGCATTTCACCCCTCCCTAAGCGGCCACAGCTTCAACCAAAGCCATATCCGCACTGGTCATTAGTTTTTCGATATCCACTAGAATTATCATGCGCTCTTCGACGGTACCCAAACCAAGGATATAAGCGGTGTCGAGTGCACTACCAAACTCAGGGGCCTGGCGTAATTGTTCGGTCGACAACGTCATTACATCTGAAACACCATCCACCACAATCCCGATGGTGCGCTGAGCAACATTTAAAATAATCACCACCGTAAATTGATCATAGGTCACATTGCCGATATTGAATTTAATCCGTAAATCGACAATGGGTACGATATTGCCACGCAGATTAATCACGCCTTTAATAAAATTCGGTGCATTCGCAATACTGGTTACGGCGTCATAACCCCGAATTTCCTGCACTTTTAAAATATCGATCCCGTATTCTTCCCGCCCCAGCGCAAATACCAGCAATTCGCGGCTGACATCGTCTTCTTTATGAGCCAGTTCCATGACCCTACTCCTTACACCAGTTCAGCAATTTGTTCGGCTGGCGTTACTTGCTGGGCCATTTTCACCAGCGCCGCCACATCGAGAATAAACGCCACATGCCCATCGCCCATGATGGTGGCCCCAGCCACGCCGCTGACTCGGCGATAGTTGGTTTCCAGATTTTTCACCACCACCTGATGCTGACCGAGCAAATCATCGACAAACAGCGCTACTTTCTGGCCTTCGGCCTCCAGGATGATGACCAAGCCTTCTTCGTAGCTGGTTTTGCGCGCGGTAAGGCTGAAAATGTCATAGAGGGCAATTAAAGGCAGGTATTCACCGCGCACATTGATCACCGTACCGCGCCCAGCCATGGTTTTGATGTCAGCCGCGCGCGGCTGCAGCGATTCGATAATGAAGGTGAGCGGAATAATGTAGAGCTCGTCAGACGCAGAAATCGACATGCCATCCAGAATAGCCAGCGTCAGCGGCAGGCGAATGCTCATGGTTGAGCCCACGCCGGTCATTGACTGGATTTCAACCCGGCCGCCCATCGCCTGGATGTTTTTGCGCACCACATCCATCCCCACCCCACGACCTGACACATCGGTGACTTCAGCGGCGGTGGAGAAGCCAGCCTCGAAGATCAGCATCCAGACTTCGTTATCGCTCATATTGTCGTGCACATTCAGCCCACGCTCGCGGGCTTTGGCGAGGATTTTCTCGCGATTGAGCCCCGCGCCATCGTCGCTGACTTCAATCACGATATTGCCGCCTTGATGAAAGGCTTTGAGGGTGAGCGTGCCCTGCGCCGGTTTATTGCGACTGAGGCGCACTTCTGGCGCCTCAATCCCGTGATCGAGGCTGTTGCGCACCAAGTGCGTTAAGGGGTCGCTCAGTTTTTCGATAAAGCCTTTATCCAGCTCGGTGTTTTCACCGATCATGCGCAGCTCGACTTGCTTATTCAATTTACCCGCCAGATCACGCACCAAACGTGGGTAGCGATTAAACACAAACGAAATCGGCATCATGCGGATCGACATCACCGATTCCTGTAGCTCACGGGTATTACGTTCTAACTGCGCCACCCCAGCCAGCAGCCGCTCATGCGTAACGGGGTCAAGCTGCAAGGCGTTTTGCGCCAGCATCGACTGGGTGATCACCAGCTCGCCAACCAGATTGAGCAACTGATCGACTTTTTCGACACTAACCCGGATCGAAGTATCACCGCCACGTTCGGCCTGGCGCTCGCTACTGGCGCGCGCTGCACTGGGTTTAGCCTCAACCGGCTTCGTAGCCACGGCGGCGGGCGCATTGCTACCCGCAATGGGCACAAAAAAGCCATAGCCCTCGCCCCCTTGTTCCGCCACTGGCGGCGCCGGAGGCGCAAAGAAGCCATAGCCTTCCCCATCCTGCAAAGCGGGCGCAGCCGTCGCGGGCAACGGGTCAAAAAAGCCAAAACCTTCATCCACGCTTAAATCAGTCGCCGGGAGAGGCAAAGGCGCAAACAGACCAAAATCTTCATCCAGCTGCCCCGTTACCTCGATACTGATGCGGGCCGGATCGAGCAAAAAAGCCATCGCATCAATAAGCTTGGCTTGGCTGCTGGCGGTTTTCAGACGGAATCGCCACGGAGTCTGGGCGTCGCCCGGTGAGAAGTCTTCCAGCTCACCATGCCGCTGCAATTCATGGCACAGCACGTCGTGCTCAAAACCTTCACCTGCCGCGATGATCACCGTTAGTGCCTGCTGCGAGTTGGCCACGGGCAGCACTTGCTCGCTAGAAAGCTGATTCAGCTGGGCGGTAATCTCGGCAATCGGCGCAGCAACGACAGGGGCATTGTCGCGATGGGCGGCGAGCATGTCTTTTAAGACATCACCCGCGCGCAGAAAAATATCTACCATCGCCGCAGTGAGGGTGATTTCCTGTTTACGCACCCGATCCAGCAGGTTTTCCAGCACATGGGTTACTTCCGCCAGATCGGCAAAACCGAAGGTGGCGGCGCCGCCTTTAATCGAGTGCGCGGCGCGGAAAATGGCATTCAGGTCTTCGGGATCGGGGCTGCCAACATCCAGTTCGAGCAACAAGGATTCCATATTGGCCAAATGTTCTGCCGCCTCGTCAAAATAGACAGCGATAAACTGGCTCATATCGATAGACATACACCCCCCTAACCCGCGCTGCGGCTAGCCAATGACTTTACGTACGACTTCGAGTAATTTCTGCGGATCAAACGGCTTAACCAGCCAGCCAGTGGCGCCTACTGCGCGGCCTTGCTGTTTCATCGCATCGCTGGATTCGGTGGTCAGCATCAAGATCGGCGTGGCGGCATACTCAGGCAGACCGCGTAAGGTGCGAATGAGGGTGAGGCCATCCATACCGGGCATGTTTTGATCGGTGAGCACCAGATCGACCTGTGTGGTTTTGGCCTGATTCACCCCGGCATTACCATCCGGTGCTTCGACCACTTCATACCCTGCACTGCGTAAGGTGAAACTCACCATTTGACGTATGGATGCAGAATCGTCAACCGCCAATATCTTCTTGGCCATACTCCCCCCTCGTACAATATCGTTTACGCCACCATGCTGCGGGTGCAACATGACGAGAACCTGTTTTTTTATAGGCAAGAGTTTGGCGGATTGCCATGGCGCAGCCCGTCTTATTTTCAACCCTTGTCAAGTTGTGTTGATTTTTATGCCAGCTTTAACGAAGTCCAAACCATCATGCCGCTGATTTCGCCCCTGCCCATTTTGTATTCTTTCCGCCGCTGCCCTTATGCCATGCGCGCACGGCTGGCCTTGTGGCTGGCCAAGCTGCCACTGGAAATTCGCGAAGTGAGCTTGAAAGCCAAGCCGCCCGAACTCTGGGCCTGCAACCCTGCCGGTACCGTACCGGTGTGGGTCAATCCCAACGGAGAAGCCATCACTGAAAGCTTGGAGATCATGCGCTGGGCGCTGGCGCAACGGCCCGAGCTGGCGACATTACTGCAGAATGAAAGCGCGCAGCTCGCGCTGATTCATGCGCATGATCGCGAATTCAAGCCGCTACTGGATCGCTATAAATATGCCGACCGCCACCCAGGCAAAACCGCGGCCGAGCACCAATACCTCGCCCTGTATTGGCTGCAAAGTCATATCGAACCTAGGCTAGCTGGCTATACCTACCTTTTCGGTAATGAACTCCGCCTTGCCGATCTGGCCATTGTGCCCTTTATCCGCCAATGTGCCGCCGTGAATGCCCATGCTTTTGCCACGCAGATGAGCGCGCCGCTGCAAGCCTGGCTAGCCCAGCTGACGAGCAGTGATTTATTTACCGAGTGCATGCACAACTACAGCCCATGGCAAGCAGGCCAAGCGCCGGTGTTTTGCCACCTTGGTAAATAAATCGACGACAGGAAGACGACGCTCAGCCGGCTTGATACAGCGCAAGCGCAGCGCTGTCGGGGCGGTGGCGGCTCGTGCTAGAATACGCCCCATTTTTCGAATGAACTGATTTCAAGGTGCATCATGGCTGGACACAGTAAATGGGCAAATATTCAGCATCGTAAAGGCCGTCAGGACGCGAAACGCGGCCAGGTCTTCACCAAGCTGATCAAAGAAATTACCGTTGCGGCCAAAATGGGCGGCGGCGATGTGGCAATGAACCCGCGCTTACGTCTGGCCATCGATAAAGCCAAAGCGCAATCGATGCCCAAAGACAATATCGAAAGCGCCATCAAACGCGGCACTGGCTCGCTGGAAGGCGTGGATTACATCGAAACCCGCTACGAAGGCTATGGCCTGGGCGGCGCGGCAGTGATGGTGGATTGCCTGACCGACAACCGCACCCGTACCGTCGCGGATGTGCGCCACGTGTTTAGCAAATACGGCGGCAATATGGGCACCGACGGTTGCGTGAGCTTTCAGTTCAAACACTGTGGCTACCTGATTTTTGCTCCTGGCACCAATGAAGACGCCCTGATGGAAGCAGCGCTGGAAGCTGGCGCCGAAGACGTTGTCACCAATGAAGACGGCTCCATCGAAGTAATCACCCCGCCGTACGAGTTTGTCACCATCAAAGAAACGCTGGAAGCCGCCGGCTTTAGCGCCGAAATGGGCGAATCGACGATGCGTCCGCAGGGCGAAACCGAGCTCACCGGCGACGATGCGATCAAAATGCAAAAACTGATCGATGCGATGGAAGCGCTGGATGACGTTCAGAACGTTTACACCACCGCGGTGTTCGACGAGCAAGACTGATACACCCCAGCTGTATAGCCAGCTAAGCCTTACCCCCAAAAGGCTATAGCCATATACCCAAAAGCCCGCGAATGCGGGCTTTGTTTTTGCTGCGTTACAACTTGCTTTCCTTCACGGACTCACGGGTTTGCTTTTGGGCGCGCTCGCCGGCGGGCGGACAAAGGCGCCGCGCACTTCAAACTTCACGCTTTCAATTACTGCACCGCGCGCATCGCGTAATTCAAGCTGATGCCGGCCGGGCCAGGGAAACCATTTGCAGGGGTTGGCGCGGCAGATGAGCTTACCGTCCAGCAGCCATTGCGGCTGACTGACGCCGCGCGCGCGCAGCATTACGCGCTGATGTTTGGGCGGCACATCGGGGTCGACGGCATAAATACTGCCATCCAGCGGGCTGATGATGCCCGGCGCCTGATTTCGGATCGCCTGGGTTTCGGCCACGATCTGCTCGCGCTCGGTGCCGGCCAAAAACCATTCCACTCGGCTGGCTTCGATCTGATTCTGATAGCGCACCGTGCGCTGGGTAACGCCGGCGGGCGCCGCGGGGGCGCGGCTGGCCGGGGCGGTTTGCTGCGCCCGATCCAGCACCGCCAGCCATACGGGCGCCGCACCATGCATGCCCGAGACATCCCACATCGGTTCGCCACTGGCATTACCCACCCACACCCCGACAGTAAACTGACGGGAAAAACCGATCGTCCAGTTATCGCGCATGTCTTTGCTGGTGCCGGTTTTTACTGCGCTCCAATAGCGCGTCGACAGCGCGCTTTCCAGCCCGAAGGTGCGGGCCCGGGCGGTACGATCGGCCAGAATATCCGCCACGATGAAACTGCTAGCGGGGCTGAGCAGCGCCTGCCGGCGCGGCAGCGGATCAGTGCGCAGCCAGCGCAGCGCGCTACTTTGGCCGCCGTTGGCCAGCGTGCGATAGGCATTGGTTAGCTCCAATAGCCGCACATCGGCCGCCCCGAGCGCAAGGCTGGCGCCATAGTAATCCCCATCTTGCTGCAAACTACTGAGCCCCAGCGCAGCCAAGCGATCCCGCAAGGCTGTGGGGCTCACCATTTCAATCGTGCGCACGGCCGGCACATTCAGCGATGCGCCCAAGGCACTGCGCACCGACACCAGTCCTTTGAAATCTTTGGCGTAATTTTGCGGCGCATACAGGCCACCGGCGGTTTGTAAATCCAGCGGGCTATCGTCGAGCAAACTGGCGGCAGTGAGATAACGGCGCTCAAACGCCAGCTGATACAAAAAGGGTTTGAGCGTTGAGCCGGCCTGCCGTAGCGCGGTTACTCCATCCACCTCGGCGGCATTCGACAACCCCGCCCCGGCCGAGCCCACCCAGGCCAGAATATCGCCGCTGGCATTATCCAGCACCACCACGGCGCCATCTTGCACATTGCGCTTGGCCAGCGCCGCCAAATGCCGCTGTAGTGCGGCAGTCGCAAAGCGCTGCAAGGGCAAAGACACGGTACTACGCAACGTGCTGCCCGCCGCGAGCGGCCGCTGCGCCAAGAGTTTGCGCGCGAAATGCGGCGCATCGTGCTCGGCCAGTGCATTGCCCGCCCGACTGCGCGACAGTGCCATCTCGGTCTCCACCCGCACGGTGCTGCAGGGCTGAGGTTTGGCCATGTCTTGCAAAATTTTGCAGGCCCGGCTGGCGACTCGCGCCGCGTCCGCATTGGGCCCGCGCAGCAAAGCAGCCGCAATCGCCGCCTCGGTGGCATTGAGGCCACGCGGCAATTTGCCAAACAGGGTGTGGCTGAGGGCACTGAGCCCCACCAGCTCGCCCCGAAAGCTCACCAGATTGAGATACGCTTCCAGAATCTCGCTTTTCTGCCAATGCGTTTCCAGCCAGCTGGCCGACCAGCCCTGCCCGACTTTTTGCCACAGCGAGCGGCCCTGCTGACCAGCGCGCAAATCCGCATCCAGCAAGCCCGCCAGCTGCATGGTGAGCGTCGAGGCACCCCGGGTACGGGTATTCCATAAATTTGCCCAGGCCGCGGCGGCCACGCCCGACCAATCGACGCCACTGTGCTGATAAAAGCGCCGATCTTCCGATACCACCAGCGCATGGCGCATGGCGGGCGAGATATCAGCCAGCGCCACCCAATCGAGCCGGCGCTGCTGCATATCCACCCGTAGCCGTTGCAGCGGCTGGCCCTGACGATCCAGCACCAGCACATCGGAGGAGCGCCAGGCGGCCTTGACCTCGCGAAAACTCGGGTTAGCCAAGGCCACCTGGCTGGCCAGCAGTAGCGCCGCCAACCCCACGCCCCAGGCTCCTGGCCCGGTGATTTTCAAACCTAACATCACAATCCTACGGCGCGGGCTGCACCTTCAGCGCCGCATTGGGCAACATACCAAACACATCGGGCGCGTACATCGCTTCAACCCGGGTTGGCGGAATCTGGAAAGTACCCACCTGATTGAGCCGCACCGTGTATTCCAGCACCAGCTCGCCGCGCGGCACATAGCTGTAATAGGCGCGATAGCTGCTGAAAGTCCGCTCCACATAGTCCGCACCGCCATCACCAGTGGCCGTTTTGGCCTCGATCGCCGAATCGCGGCCTAGGCCGCTACCCAGTATCGTGGCCCCGGCCGGAATGGGGTCGTTCACCACCACCCAAGTCATATCGCTTTGGGCGGTGATTTCGAGCCGCACTTTCAGTACATCGCCCGGCTGATACTGGCCGGCGACTTTCTGGCTGACCGGAGTCACGGTTTTCTTGATGCCATAACCGGCAAAGCGCGGGGCTTTGAGCACAAGCGCCGCCTCGGCCTGCACTGTGGCCCATGGCTCGCCACTGCCGTTGTGTTTCAAGGCCAGATTGCCCTTACCGCCGGTTGGCCAAGGCAAGAGGCCCAGTACTTGGCTGCCTTCTTTAGGCCAACTCAGCGCCAGGGTTTTCTCGCCCAGCTGAGCGCTCGTACTCCCCGATACCGGCACGGTTTCATACTGGCGCGAGAAGGCCGCTACCGCCAGCGTACCCCACAGATTGGCCGTGGTCGTTTGCCAATGGCCTTTTTGCTGGCGCGCCAACAAGCCGGTGAGCAGACGCGGGATATCGCCCTGCCAATCGGGCAGGCTTCGCGCCACCAGCAAGAGCCGCGCGGCATTGACATCGGGGCTGCCCATCAGCCACCACGCATAATCATCCCGCTCGGTGCTAAAGCCCAGCCGCGGCCCTTGGTAAGTCAGGCGGGCGCGCAAGAGATTGCTGGCTTCCTGCTGCTTGGCCGCCACATTAAAGCTCGCCGGCAGGCTGGCCTTGGCGCGCTGCAAAAGCGACAGCCAATCGATCA
Source organism: uncultured Chitinibacter sp. (assembly GCF_945957625.1). Taxonomy (NCBI): domain Bacteria; kingdom Pseudomonadati; phylum Pseudomonadota; class Betaproteobacteria; order Neisseriales; family Chitinibacteraceae; genus Chitinibacter; species uncultured Chitinibacter sp. Next base: position 133,914 of record NZ_CAMFLP010000005.1, on the reverse strand, counting down.
GCATGGCGGTATTCATTTTTTGCGGATTAGGCTCCAGCACATCGAGCATGGCCGGCTTGAACTGGCCATAGCGCGCCAAGACTTCCATCGCGGCCAGCAACCGAGCTTCCTGATCTTGGCGCCCCAGTGGCAGCTGGCGTTTCAAACGGCCTTCCACCAGTGCCACCAGCGCATTGAGCATGCGCTGCCGCGGCGCATCGGGGAGGGTTTCACCGGCTTCCTGCGCCACCGCCAACAGATACACCGTGAGGGTATCGCTACCAATGCTGCCATTTGATTCGCTTACCGGCCAATACCATGCCAGACCATCTTGATCGAGATACAGCGGCAATTCGCTCATCAGCCGCTGCCAGCGGGTTTTGTCCCCCAGCCCCAGCGCGACCGAAGTACGCTGCTCCAGGCAGGAATACGGGTATTCGCTAAACCAGCGTTTCACCGCCGGCAGCTCATTGCCCAGTTTGCTTTGCAAGCTGATGCGAATACCGCCACGGCCCGCCAGCGCGTTGGGTGGCAAGCCCACCGGCACAGTCACACCAGCGCTATTCACCCGCAGCAAGGTGGCCTGCTCTACCGTCACCGGCACCGCGGGCTCCACTTGCTGCTGCACGGCCAAGCGATCGCTAGCCTTGCCGCCCACTTCCTGCGCGCTAAACTGCCACGCCAGCTGGCTAAGATTTTGCCCTACAGTCAGCGGCCAGCTCACAAAGCGCGCTTCACCTGCCGGAATCTCTACCTGCTGCGGCGTCAGCGCAGCCACGCCCGAGGCGCTGGCCGTCACTTTCACCGCCATTTTGCGCTCGCTGCCATTGCGCACATTCACCCCGGCCGCCAGCTGATCACCTTCGCGCACTAGCGGCGCCACGGCCGCGGTCAGCTGCAGATCTTGCCGCACGCTAAAGCTGGCTTCGCCGGTGCCAAATAAATCTGGCCCGGCATCCACCACCGCCACCAGCTTGAAGGTCGTTAGCGCATCATTAATTGGCACCTGCACCTTGGCCATACCTTTGGCATCCAGCACCACGGCAGGCTGCCAGGTCAGCAGCGTTTCCAGCAACTCGCGGGTGGGGGCTTTGCCGCCACCGCCACCCGGTGGCAAGGCTTTGCGACCGTAATGGCGCTTACCGACCACTTCGAGCTGCGCGGTGGCGATTTCCACCCCAAAGCTATGCCGCTGATACATGGCTTGCAGTAAATTCCAGCTCTCATTGGGTTGTAATTCCAGCAAGGCCTGATCGACCGCAGCAAAGGCCACCTCGGTGCCGGCGGGCGCTGGCTGGCCATTCGGTAGCGTGACTTTCACGGTAACTTCGGCCTGCTCGCGAATACCATAACTCGCCTTCGCCGGGGTAACGCTGACCTGCAGCCGCTTGGCCGCTTCACCCACCTTGATTTCCGTCACCCCATATTTAAAAGCCGGTCGCGATAGATCAACCAAGGCCGTTGGCGGGGTGTAATCGCGCCCTTCCTGCCAATAGGCCTGCCACCATTCCACGGGTGATTTCCAGCCCCAGGTAAAGAAGGAATACCACGGCACATCACGCACGCGACCGCGCACCGCCAGCACCGACACATACACATTCGGCGTCCAGTCAGCGGCAATCGGCAGGCTAAAGCTAGCGGTTTTGCCCTCCAGCTCGACAACGCGGGTTTCCAGAATGCCTTCGCGCTCGATCCCGATCCAGGCCGTGGCTTTGCGAAACGGCATCCGTACCTGGAAAGTCGCGGTTTCACCGGGGGCGTAGCTGGTTTTCTCGGGCAGCACGTCGATGCGGTCGTTGTTATCGCCATCAAACCACAACTCGTCATGCTGACTCACCCAGACTTCCTGCGCGCTGCGCACGCGCTGACCTTGCGCATCCTGCACTTCGGCCACCAGCTCCATATTGCCGGCGGCTTTAAAATTCACCTCGCAATACGCCAAGCCCTGCGCATCGGTGGTGGTGCTGCACACCTCGCCTTTGTCTTCGATCTCTTCGTTGTGCTCCCAGGCATAAAAGCCGCCCACCAGCCGCTTGCGGCTAGATAGGTAGCGGTGCTCGCGCAGCTTGATGCTGACTTTTTGCCCTTTCACCGGTTGATCATTGGTATCCAGCACCACGGCCTTGGCTTGCAAAGCCCGCGCGGTGGTAATCCAGCTATCCATCTGCAAACCCACTTGCAAGGCCGCGGGCCAGAGTGGAATGCGCCGGCTGATGGTTTGCACTTCGCCATTCGGGTCAGCCAAGGCCATTTCGCTCACCAGCTCGTAGCGGCGATCTAAAGCGGGCAGATTTTTCACTACCACCTTGCCGTTGCCATTGGCATCGAGCTTGACGGCGGCTTTATCCAGCACCACTTTGCCATCCAATGACGATTCGCTTTGATTGGCCGCGCGGGGGGGATCAAAGGTGAACGCTTCATAATTGGCCGGCGAGCCATAGCGGCTAGCCAGCATGGCGCTCACTTGCACCGGCCAGTTTTTCGCCGGCCCACCATTGCCCCATGCCAGCGAAAGGGCCAGGGGTATTTCCTTCGCAGCCACGCCAGAGTTCTTGTTGGCGACAATACCCCCGGTCATGGTCGGCAACTGGAATTGCTCAACCCGGAAAGTGCCGCTTTGGAGCGAATAGCCATCCAGCACGGGATTCGCAGCCTCGCCGTGCATTTCGCGCTGGCGCGTGCCTTTACGCTCAAGGTAAAGGCTGTATTCACCCAGCTTGGCTGCTGCCGGCAAGGTAAAGCGGCTCTCGGCATAGCGGCCTTTGCGCCAGCTGAGCGGAAATTTAAATTCATCCCCACTGGCTTCGTGCACGATGCGCAGCTGCTGCGGCAACGCTTCGGCTTGCAACAGCTTCAGCCCGCGCGGGGTGCGCAAGCGCAGGTAATGCTTCATCGAGACGGTTTCACCAGCGCGCAGCAGGCTGCGATCCAGCACACTGTGCGCGGCGATGGCCGAGGTTTCGTCAAAATAGCTCGGATAAGGGAAGCGCCAAGCTTCCAGTCCGCGATTCCAGCTGGAGCGCACAAACGAGACGTCTTCCTGCCCTTTGGCGTTTTTCGCTCGGGCAAACACATACAGATCACGATCATCGTCGCAATCGCGCTGCTCGGTGAGCGCGCGCTCCACCAGCACAAAGCCTTGCGCATTGGTCTGCCCTTGCCACAAGGCCTGCCGGCGGCAATCGTAAATCGCTACCTTGGCCCCGGCTACTGGCTTGGCTTTATCCAGCGTGGTCACCCACACCGCCTGATTATTGGAAGAAGTTTTCAGATGCACCGCCAGATTGGTGACCAGCGCCGTGGTGCGCACATACATCGGCTTGTCCGCCCCCAGCAAGGCACGGCCCAACAGGCGGGATGAGACTTCCAGCACATAAAAACCCGGCTGTGGCAGCGGCACGCCCACTACCTCAAATGGCCAGCGGCCTTGCTGATCGGGCTGGCTGGGTAGTTTGAGCGCCTGTGCATGCGGGTCTTTATTCAGCAGCGACAAGCGGCGGGTTTGCACGTCTTTATTGTTTAGCCGCACCGTGGTTTCGTGGTAATCATTGACCTTGCTGTACCAGGCCATGATGTCGGCGTCGGATTTGAGCTGCAGGCTCTGCCCACCCAGCTGCACACTTTGAATGGCGAGGTTTTTTTCCACCCCGCGCAGAGTGAGCGGCACCAGTGCATCGGGGCCCGATTCGATGATGCCAAAAGGCGCCGCAGCAAATTTGGCCAGCGGTGGGTAATCAGCCAGCTTCACCGGCAGAGGAAAACGCGCCGCATTCACCAGCGGCCGCCCCACCTCGTCGACCAAATCGGCGGGTAATTTAACCGTAAGCTCGGCCAGCGCGGGAAACGGCGGCTTAAAGCTAATACCCTCTACTGGCTCACCCCGATTGGCACCGTCAACCTCAGGGCTGCGCTCGACACCATCGCCCACCAGCCGAATCGCATTGGCCAATGCAGCCGGCACGGCCGAGCTAAATTGCAGCCGGATGGGCTTGAATGGAATACACGCGCCCTTGGCATTTTCACGCTCGCAGCTGAGCGTAGCTTTAAATGGCGCGCGCACTTTAAAGCGCAGCCGATCCGGCTGGCTCTGGCCACGCTGATGCACAATCAGGACATCACTCTCCGCCGGCAGTGGCTGGGCGCAGCGCGCCACTAATAACTGCCCCGCCACTTTGCGTAAATCCAGCGCTTGCACGATTTGCTCGCGCTCGCTGGCCGACACCAGCTGCATGCGCAGGCGCTCGGGCAAGCTGCTGGCCTGGCAATACAGCTGCTCAATCGCCGGCGGCTGACCGTTAAATTGCAGCACAAAGGCTTGCTCTTCTTCGATCAGTGTTTCCTCCGGCCAGCTGCGGGTGATTTGCGGCAGGCCGGTGTAAAAACGGAAACTCAGATTGGCCGGCAGCGGCTGGCCTTGCAGGTCTTTCCAGCCGGCTTTGGGGGTAAAGCGGCAATCGGTCTTGGCAGGCAAACGCTGCTGCAGATCAAGCACCCAGGTTTTGTCATCCACCCAATGGCCTTGGCCTTTGAGTGGGCAGTTCCAGGTCAGCGGTGCGGGAGCCGCACTATTGCCCAGCGCCACCACCGGCGCAGCAAAGCTCACCCTAACCTGATCGACCTGTTTCACTTCGCCCTGCGGGCTAAAGAGCGCCACCGTGGCGGCTTGCGCCAGCGCGGTCAGGCCGCCCAGTAGTGCACTCAGGATGATTGCCGCCGATTGCTTGCGCATAGCCTGTCCTCGTCTGCCGGGATAAACAACCCGTGCTTTCAAATTGATTACAGGATTGTACTTGGGAAGACAGGCGAGCAGAACCCTAGCCACGCAGACGGTGCGCTAGCGCACAGCGCGCCAAGACTTGCCATGCGCAAAATACAGGGCCTAGCATGGCTTGGCCAATGGCGCCGTCACGCGTTGCCCTTGGCTACACAGTTGGCAACACGGCCGCCCGCAGGCCCCCACACCACGGCCAGCAGGCCAGCGCTGGCTCAGCTATTGCAGCTGGCGTTTAGCGCCCAGCCTTTCCAGCGTGCGGATCAAATCAGCACTGCTGCGCCGGCAGGCCACGCAAGGCAGCTGACGATGCTGGGCCAGATCGCGGTAATTGCGCATGGTGTTGTGATTGAGAAAATCAGTAAACAAAATCACCACCTCCATGCCTTTGAGGTTTTTCGGGCTGCGCTGGTGCACCGGATTGCGGCCGGTCACATGATGACCAACCGAAATACCAAACTCGGCCAGCGTCGCGGGGATAGCGCCCAGATGATCAGCGCCGACGATCAGTGCCTGCATGGTGAGCTCCTTGCTGTGCGGCTTACACAATGACTACTCAGGCTACCATCATCACTATATTTCTTTTAATTATTAATTTGAATTTACATATAACTAAGTATGCAATTTATTACAACCAAACCAAGGTGTGTTTTTGTTATATGAAAATTACATTTAATTATTGTTAAGAAAATATGACATCCAGTAGGATGCAGCTCATCGGCACTGCCACTGCGCAGTCACCCAGTTTTGACCCAACCTGAGGATGAGCACATGCATAACAAAACCCCAATTCTGGCCCTGGCCCTAAGCCTGAGCGTGCTGGCTGGCAGCGTTAGCGCCGCCAGCGTGGATGTCCGCGGCCAATATCGCAGCGAGCAAGATAAATTTGAATCCCGTGTCTTGCTGAATCATGAGTGGAGCAACGGCATTGGCGCTGGCTTTGAGTATGTTGTTGACCATACCAGCAAAGCAGGCGAAGGCATTGATCAGGCGCGCTGGAAAGAAAACGAGCTCGAGCTGTATTACAAATACAAAGTCAGCGACACCCTGACTCTGCTACCGAGTGTGCTGTTCCAAGATACCAAGGCCAGCGGCGACATCGCCAAGATCGGCTTGCGCGCCAACTGGGCTTTTGCCCCTACCTGGCGCCTGGATGCCCGCGTACGCTACGAGCACAAAACCCGCGACACCCGCGATTTAGCCAAGCAATGGGATAACGATGACACCACCCGCAGCGAATTGTGGCTGCGCAAAACCTTCAATAAAGATCTGGAAACCTATTACAACTTCCGCTGGGATCACAAGCTGAATAACTACGCTTACCCAGATAAAAGCAGCAATCTTTATGAGCACAATGTCGGCGCGGCCTACAAGCTCAACGCCAACTTCAAGCCTTATGCCGAAGTTGGCTACCTGCCCGATGCGCTGATCAAAAACAAAGCACTGACCGACGATTGGCGCTTCCGGCTGGGTCTGGTTTACAGCTTCTAAGGCACGCACCCACCGTAACACAAGGCTGGCCGCTTCCGCCGCCGTCTCACCCCTTTGCACGCAAAGGGGTTTTTTATGCCCAAAGATAAAACGGTTATATCAAAATCACCTTAAATTCTTTGTTCTGGCTTCGGCAGCTTGTTACAGTCAGCGTCACCTCAATCAATTTGGAGCTTCACCATGACTTCATTGCGCCACTGGGCAGTTGCCCTTGCTCTGGGTTCAGCCGCAGCCTTGAGCCACGCCGAAACCACTTTGCTGAACGTCTCCTACGATGTGATGCGGGATTTTTATAAAGATTACAACCCGGCCTTTAGCAAATACTACGAAGCCAAATTCAAAGACAAAGTCACCATTCAGCAATCGCACGGCGGTTCAAGCAAACAGGCGCGCTCGGTGATTGATGGGCTGGAAGCCGATGTGGTCACCATGAATATGGCCACCGATATTGATGCGATTGTCGAGAAAGGCAAACAGATCAACGCGGGCTGGGATAAGAAATTCCCGAATGAAGCGGCGCCATTTTCCAGCCTGCAAGTGCTGATTGTGCGCAAAGGCAACCCCAAAGGCATTAAGGATTGGGCGGATCTCACCAAGCCTGGTATTCAGGTGGTGGTACCCAACCCAAAAACCAGCGGCAATGGCCGCTACACCTTCCTGGCGGCCTGGGGCGCGGCACTGAAACAAAATGGCGGTAACGAAGCCAAAGCGCGCGAATTCACCCAAGCGCTGTTTGCTAATGTGCCGGTGCTCGATGCTGGCGGCCGCGCAGCCACCACGACCTTTATGCAGCGCCAGATTGGCGATGTGTTGGTCACGTTTGAAAACGAAGCCGAAATGATTGCGCGCGAATTTGGCCGCGGCAACTTCGAGGTGATCTACCCAAGCGTATCGATTGATGCCGACCTGCCGGTGGCCGTAGTGGATAAAGTGGTCAACAAAAAAGGCAGCCGCAAAGCCGCCACCGAATACCTGAGCTATCTGTGGAGCCCTGAAGGCCAGGAAATCGCCGCGCAAAACTACCTGCGCCCCCGCAATGCAGCGGTCGCTGCCAAATACGCGAAGCAATTCCCGGCGATCAAACTGTTTGGTGTGGCCGATTTTGGTGGCCTGAAAGCGGCGCAGAAAAAATTCTTTGATGATGGCGCGATTTACGATCAGATTGCCGCCGACATCGCCAAAAAGAAATAAGCCCACTAGGTATAGCCAGCCAAGCCAATCCCAAGCTTGGCTGGAGAGCAATACCCTGCAAAAGGAAATCCCATGAAGTTCAAACAGCACAGTGTGCTGCCCGGCTTTAATCTCTCGCTGGGCTACAGCATGCTGTATCTCTCACTGATTGTGCTGCTGCCGCTGGCGGCGCTGATCAGCAAATCGCTCGGCTTAAGCTGGGCCCAATTTTGGGCCATCGTCAGCGAGCCGCGCGTGGTGGCCACCTATCAGGTGACCTTTGGTGCGTCGCTGCTGGCGGCCTTGATTAATCTCTTTGTGGGCCTTTTGATTGCCTGGGTGCTGGTGCGCTACCCCTTCCCCGGCAAGCGCTTTATCGATGCGCTGGTCGATCTGCCCTTCGCCTTGCCCACTGCGGTGGCGGGGATTGCGCTGGCTACCCTGTATGCGCCCAATGGTCTTTTGGGCGAGCCGCTGGAAAAGCTCGGCATCAAAATCGCCTTTACCCCGGCTGGGATCGTGCTGGCGCTCACCTTTATCACCCTACCTTTCGTGGTGCGTACGGTACAACCGGTGCTGGAAGACATGGAGCGCGAGCTGGAAGAAGCCGCCTCAAGTCTGGGTGCCACCCGCTGGCAGATTTTTAGCCAGGTGATTTTGCCCACGATTTTCCCGGCGCTGCTCACCGGCTTTACGCTGGCCTTTGCCCGCGCGATTGGTGAATTTGGCTCGGTGATTTTCATTGCCGGCAATATGCCGTTCAAATCGGAAATCACCCCGCTGATGATTATCTCCAAGCTCGAACAATATGATTATCTGGGCGCTACTGCGATTGCCGTGGTGATGCTGCTGGTGTCGTTTGCCCTGCTGCTGCTGATTAACGGCCTGCAATGGTGGATGGCTAAACGCCTGGGGAGACGCAAATAATGGCGACAACAACGCGAAGCCTCGCCACGACCGAAGCGCCGTGGATCCGCTACACGCTCACCACGCTGGCACTGGCGCTGATTACTCTCTTGCTGATCGTGCCGCTGTTATCAGTGTTTTATGAAGCGCTGCATCAAGGCTGGCAGCTGTATCAAGATTCGCTGCTGGAAAGTGATGCCCTCGCTGCGATCAAACTCACGCTGATCGTTGCCGCGATTTCGCTACCGCTCAATCTGGTGTTCGGCGTGGCGGCGGCCTGGGCAATTGCCAAGTTTGATTTCAAAGGCAAAAGCATACTGATCACGCTGATCGACCTGCCCTTTGCCGTCTCGCCCGTGGTGGCTGGCCTGATTTATGTGCTGCTGTTTGGCGCGCACGGCTGGTGGGGGCCGTGGCTAGCCGAGCATGACATCAAGATCATCTTTGCGGTGCCCGGCATTGTGCTGGCGACGGTATTTGTCACCTTCCCCTTTGTGGCGCGCGAGCTGATTCCGCTGATGGAAGCGCAAGGCAGCGAAGAAGAGCAAGCCGCCTTGGTGCTCGGTGCCTCGGGCTGGCAAACCTTCTGGCATGTCACGCTGCCCAATATCAAATGGGGCCTGTTGTATGGCGTGATTCTGGCCAATGCCCGCGCCATGGGTGAATTTGGCGCGGTGTCGGTGGTGTCGGGACATATCCGCGGCATGACCAACACCATCCCGCTGCACGTCGAGATTCTTTATAACGAATACAACTTTGTCGGCGCTTTTGCCTGCGCTTCGATTCTAGCCCTCTTGGCATTGGCCACGCTGGCCATCAAGAGCTACATCGAATGGCGCACCGAGCAGCAAGCCGCCGAAGATCGCAAACACGCGACCGAGGAATAAACCATGAGTATCGAAATTCGCAATATCGTGAAAAGCTTTGGCGAGTTCAAGGCGCTCAATGATCTATCGCTGCAGATTGATTCTGGCGAGCTGGTGGCGCTGCTGGGCCCATCGGGCTGCGGCAAAACTTCGCTCTTACGGGTGATTGCTGGCCTGGAAACCCCCGACAGTGGGCAGATTCTGTTTCATGGCGAAGACACCACCGAGCGCCATGTGCGCGAGCGACAAGTGGGCTTTGTGTTTCAGCACTATGCGCTGTTTCGCCACATGACGGTGTTTGACAATGTGGCCTTTGGCCTGCGCGTGCGCCCCAAGGCCACACGCCCCACGGATGCTGAAATCAAACGCAAAGTGCACGAATTACTCAATCTGGTGCAACTTGATTGGCTGGCCGATCGCTATCCGGCCCAGCTCTCGGGCGGCCAGCGCCAGCGGATCGCCCTGGCGCGGGCACTGGCAGTCGAGCCTAAAGTGCTGCTCCTGGATGAACCTTTTGGCGCGCTGGATACCAAGGTACGCAAAGAGCTGCGCCGCTGGCTACGCCGCCTGCACGATGAAATGCACATCACCTCGGTGTTTGTAACGCACGATCAGGAAGAAGCGCTGGAAGTCGCCGATCGGGTGGTGGTGATGAATAAAGGCCAGATCGAGCAGATCGGCACGCCGAGCGAAGTTTACGATCATCCGGCCACGCCATTTGTGTATCAGTTTTTGGGCGATGTAAATCTATTCCAATCACGCGTGCATGATGGCTGGGCACAGGTGGGCGATGCTAAATTTGCCAGCGATGGCGAGCACGCCACTGTGTATGTTCGCCCGCACGAGATTGACCTCAGCCGGGTCGCCACCGCCAATGCCATTCGCGGCACCATCACGCATATTCGTCTGCTGGGCGCCACCGTGCGGCTGGAAGTCGAAGTGGCCGAGCATGATGTGGTCGAAGTCGAGCTAACGCGCGAGCGCCAGCAGGAAGGCGGCTGGCAAATTGCCGAGACCGTGTACCTGATTCCGCGCGAAGCCAAAGTGTATTCAACGGCGGCTTAATACGCCCCAATTCACGGCTAGAACGCCCCAAAACCGCCCGCATGGGCGGTTTCAGGCTGCGGACAAAGTAGAAACCACGATTTTTCAAGTCTCGGCAAAGCCGAGCCTAGGAAATAAGGGCTTGAATCTGCAGCCTTTATGTTTTATTCCCACCCCTCCCGTCCCCTCCTTGAGGGGAGCCTCGCTTTGCGAGTGGGGTTTATCATCAATCTAAAACCGCCCGCAAGGGCGGTTTTTTCTTGGCCATTGGCTCGCGCAAACCGCACCGCGGCACCCTGAATCAGCCCAGCTCATTTAATAACATCGGAATATAAAAAAAGCATTTCAAAGTATTTAGCAAACTAAAGACAATCCGGCATGATGGCTACATCAACTCCACACCACCGAGAAAACCACGATGAAAACCACTCGCGCTCTCCTTGCCGGTCTGCTCCTCACCGCCTTTGCTGGCAGCACCTTTGCCGCCAGCTTTGAACTCTTGAACGTCTCCTACGATCCGACGCGTGAGCTGTATCAGGACTATAACAAGGCCTTTGCCGCTTACTACAAAAAGAAAACCGGTGATGATGTCACCATCAAGCAATCACACGGTGGCTCGGGCAAGCAAGCCCGCGCCGTGCTCGATGGCCTGGAAGCCGATGTAGTGACACTGGCACTGGCCTATGACATCGACGAGCTGGCCACCCAAGGCAAATTGCTCAAACCCGACTGGCAAAAACAATTTAAAGAAAACTCATCGCCCTACACTTCCACCATTTTGTTCCTGGTGAAAAAAGGCAACCCGAAAGGTATTAAAGACTGGTCGGATCTGATTCGCCCCGATGTCAAAGTGATCACCCCTAATCCGAAAACTTCGGGCGGCGCACGCTGGAATTACCTCGCCGCCTGGGGCTGGGCGAAGAAAACCTACGGCTCGGATGACAAAGCCCGTGATTTCGTGCAAAAGCTGTATAAAAACGTGCCAGTGCTGGATACCGGCGCCCGTGGCTCTACCGTCACCTTCACCCAACGCGGCATCGGCGATGTACTGATCGCGTGGGAAAACGAAGCCGAGCTGGTGTTCCGCGAGCTGGGCCGCGATAAATTTGAAGTAGTGGCCCCATCACTCACCATCAAGGCCGAGCCACCTGTGGCAATTGTCGATAAAAACGTCGACAAAAAAGGCACCCGCAAAGTGGCTACCGAATACCTGAGCTATCTGTATTCGAAAGAAGGCCAGGAAATCGCCGCCCAAAACTACTATCGCCCGATCGATAAAGAAGTGTTTGCTAAATACGCCAAGCAATTCCCTGCCGTGAAGCAGTTTGATATCGATGATGAATTTGGCGGCTGGGCCAAAGCACAGAAAACCCACTTTAGCGATGGTGGCGTGTTCGACCAGATCTACAGCAAGTAATCCTGCGGGCTATCCGCTGCCGCACGCCCTGCTGCGTGCGGCATTTTTTATTGGGTATAGCGCTGCAAATCAATCACTATAAGCATCACAGCGCTATACCCATGATCTTTTAAACCGCCTTACTCTAGTGCGTGCGTACACTGGGCGCGGGCGGGAGAATGTCGCCATGAATCAGATCGTGCAGCCCCCTCTCAATTACCCGGTGCCCCCGGAAATCCGCCAGGATTGGCCGGAAAGCCTGTTTCAGATCGATAGCATCAAAGGCGTGGTGGTGAAAGCCATGGGCTCGACGCTTTCATCGGCGTTTCAGCCACTGCTGGATCGCCATGGCCAGCGCTTTGCCGATGAAGCCTTGCTACGCGCCACCGTGCGCGAGCGGCCAATCGCCCCGCAGCAGGCCTTTGGCGCGGCGCGGCAAGGCCATAAGCTGATTGCCTTTGATCGGCTCTGCCGCACCCTGCATGTGATGAATTTTGCCAGCTACGCCCAACCCGACCGGCTACTGTTTCTGAATGTGCACCCGGAGCTACTGGTGCAGATCAATGATCATGGCGCGTATTTTGAGCGGATTTTAAGTAGCCTCGGGTTTAGCCCGCAGCAGATTGTGCTGGAGCTACTGGAACACGAAACACTGGCCAGCGATGCGGTCGATATTTCGCGCGCGGTGCACAACTACCGCAAGAAAGGCTACCGGATTGCGCTGGATGATTTTGGCCATGGCATGGCCAATCTGGATCGCCTGTGGCTGCTCGAGCCCGACTACGTGAAGCTGGATCGCCATCTGATCACGCTGGCCGCGCAGCAAAGCAAAGCCCGCGCCGGCTACGGCCAGCTGGTGCAATTACTCAAAAATGCCGGCACCCAAGTGATCGCCGAAGGCATTGAAACCGAAGAACACAAGCAGCTGGCGCTGGCGAGTGGTGTGGATGGGCTGCAAGGTTTTTACTTTGCCCATCCCCGCCCTCGCCCGCTCTAAGCGCAAGGGAGAGCTGATGCAAGTAAGCGAACAATGGCCGCTAGAAATCGAACAATGGCTGGCCGAGGGTAAACGCATTTTGATCGCCCCGGGCTGGAAAAACTCGCCCGCCGGGCATTGGCAAAGCGAATGGCAAGCGCAATTTCCGGCCATGCAGCGGGTGGAGCAGCCCGATTGGGATTATCCCGTCGCCGCCGACTGGGTGCGCCAGCTGGATCAGACCGTGCGCGCCAGTAGCGCCCCGGCGCTGATTGTGGCCCATAGCCTCGCGTGCCCAACGCTCGCGCACTGGGCTGCATTGCATGGGCGCGAGAGCCCCGTCAAAGGCGTGCTGCTGGTCGCGCCTGCCGATGTGATGCGCCCGGAAGCACCTGAAGCATTTACCGGCTTTGCACCGTTGCCGATTATACCGCTGCCGTTTTTTAGCTGGATTATCGCCAGTACCACCGACCCGCATTGCAGCACCGACCGCGCCAGCCAGCTGGCACTGAATTGGCGCTGCAAGCTCTCGCTGATTGAAAACGCCGGGCATATCAATATTGCCTCCGGCCACGGTGAATGGCCGGAAGGACTGCAATTGCTGGCCAAGCTGATTCAGATTGTGAATGGCGATCAGGATGAATAAAGCCCCGCTGGCAGGCTGAACTTTTTACAAGCCGGCCACTCCATGCCAGAGCAATATGTCACTGCCCCTGCTGGAGCCGCTATGCCGCAACTGAGTTTATTTTTACTGATTTTCGCCGCCGCCTGCCTGCTTGCCCTGGTGAGCATGTGGGTTCAAAAAGCCGATAAAGTCGAAACCGGCATTATGGCCGGCACCGGCGGGCTTAGCCTGGCTGGCGCACTGCTCGCCTGGGCCAATGCCTAAGCCAGCCACCGCCCAATAAAAAAGCAGCCTCACGGCTGCTTTTTTATTGCGGCACTCTGAGCCCAGAAGCCCCAAGCGCCTGTAAACACCTTTACTTTATAAGAAGCGCAGCGCCGCCATGGCCACCAGGGTGGGGGTGAGCGCTGCCAGCGCCAGATAGCCAGCATTCACCGTGCCATCGCTAAAATGCCCACGCAAAATCGTCAGGCCCGCCGGATTGGGCGCGTTGGCAATTACGGTTAAACCCCCACCTGCCACCGCCCCGGCCACCAGCGCATACTGGAACTCGGGCGAGAGCCCCGGCACCAGCGAGCCCAGATAGGTGAGTGCCGCATTGTCGGTGAAGGCGGTCAGCGCGGTCGCGCCAAAGAACACCGCATCGCTACTCATACTCATCAGCACCGGCTGCAGCCACCATTGCTGATGCCCGCCCAAGACCACCAAGCCGGCGAGGAAAAACGCCACCAGCAGTGCCTCGCGCAAAATCAGTCGGTCTTGATGGCGCTCATAGGCGTGGGTAATACCGATAAAAAACAGCAACAGCCCCATGAAAATGGGTGGGTAATGCGCAAACACCACCACCCCAAGCAGAAACAGCAAATGGGTAATCACCAGTGCCATCGGCACTTTCGGCGCACTGCTGCTATCCGCGCTTGGCGCTTGCAGCTGCGCCAGCTCGCGCCAGAACAGCAGCGTAAGGCCGACAGCATTTACCGTCACAGCGATGGCGGCTTTCCAGCCAAACTGGGTCAGCATAAAGTGCAGATCCCAGCCCCATTGGCCGGCCACCATCAGGACTGGCGGCGCGGCAAATGGGGTGAGCGTACCGCCGATTGAAATATTCACAAACAGCACGGCCAAGGTGGCGTATTTAAAGCGCTGGCTTAAAGGCTGGGCAAAAAATTGCTGGCTGATAATCAGCGCCGCCAACGTCATCGCCGCCGGCTCGGTGATAAACGAGCCCAATAGCGGCACAAAAATCATCACCACCAGAAAATAACCCACCCGCCCCGGTAGTGGCAGCAGCCGCGCCAAGAGATTAATCAGCTCACCGGCCACATACAGAATCGGCCGCGTGGCGGCGATGACCATAATCGCAAACACAAACAGCGGCTCGGTGAAATTGCGGGTGTTCAGATATTCTTTGGTTTCAGGCACGCCCACCAGGCCAAACATCGCCAGCATCAGCACCAGCGCCCAAAAGCCAAACACCACCTCCACTTCGCCCAGCAAATGCCAGATGCCGCCGTGGCGAGGATAACGGTGGGCCAGCCCTTCAAAATATTTGGTGGCAAAGGTGTGCAAAATAGCGACGGCAAAAATTGCGGCCGCCAGCAGCTGAAAAGTGCTGGGTGATTGATCCATCGGCGTTCCCTGTCAGATTCATTGTTGTATGCGGCAGTGCCGTGCATAGCCTACCGCCACTGTGAGACCGGCGAAACCGTGCCAGAGTTCAGTGGTACTTTTGCCAACACGCCAGTGATCATCGCGCCCAGACTCGCCAGATACCCCGCCCAGTACTGCCCACAACCTTATTAAAATCATGACTTAGCGCGCCATACCCCGACCACTACATCTGGCCTCGGCCTTTTCACAATTGTTTACAACTGAGCAAACTTTGCGCCGGATTGCCTGGGCGCGGCTCTTTAGCATGGCGGCATCTTCTCCAACCCGAGGTGTACCATGCATTTTTCGCTGACGATTCCGCTTTTGTGTGCCCTACCCTTTACGCTGGCGGCTTGCGGTGGCGCAGGCCCCACACCCCCTAGCCCCACTCCGGCGCCGACCGCGCTGCCCACTCCGGCGCCGGTGAACTACGCGCCGGTCATCAGCGCCTGGCAAGCCAAGCTCCAGCAGTTTTTAAGCGCACAACAGCTGGCGGGCATGAGTATTGCGGTGGTGGATGGCGACCGGGTGGTGTGGGCGCAGGGCCTAGGCGTGGCTGATCTGGCCAGCGGGCAGCCCGCCACGGCCGATACGCTGTTTCGGGTGGGGTCGATTTCCAAGCTGTTTACCGCCACTGCAGTGATGCAGCTGGTGGAGCAGCAGCAATGGCAGCTCGAGCAAAGCCTGCCTAGCCTCTTGCCGGGTTTTAGCGTGCAATCGCGCTTTGCGGCCAATGCTAGCGCCGCCCAGCAAAGCGTGACGCTGCGCCGCGTCTTGAGCCACCACGCAGGCTTACCGGAAGAGATATTCGCCTGCCTGCAGCAATACGATGCTGCGCTCACCCGCTGTAGCCAAGGGGTGGAGCTCGCCCATCGGCCGGGCGAGCAATATGCTTATTCCAATTACGGCGTCGATTTATTGGGCGCGGCCTTGGCCCAACATTATCGGCAACCGTTTACCGAGCTAATCCGCAGTCAGGTTTTGCTACCACTGGGGATGCGTCAATCGAGCTTTGCGCCCGCCATTGCCCCCTTTAACCGCTACGCCCAAGCCCACGCCGGGCGGCAGGCGGTGGGCTATCAGGATGACTATGCCAATATGCCAGCCGGAGGGCTATGGAGCAGCGCCAATGAGATGAGCCGCTTTTTACGCTTTGCGGTCAATGGCGGCCAACTAGAAGGACAGCAAGTCTTGCAGCGCGCGAGCTTGCAGCAAATGTGGCAGCCGCAAAACCCCGATACCCCGCTGGATCTGGATTGCCAGACCGGCCTGGGCTGGTTTGCCAATGAATGCGGTACATCCAAGCTGGGAGATGGCTGGCGGGTGGTGCAGCATGGCGGCTCCACCAAGCTCTTTAATGCCGAGCTGAGCGTGCAGCCCGAACACAAGCTGGGTGTGTTTATCGCAGTCAATGGCGATGATCAGGGCCAGCTGAGCCAACTGGCGCGCGATTTGCTGGCCGATTTACTCAAACAGAAAACTGGCCAAGCGGTGAAAAAAACCACCCTGCCCGCCGCGCAAATCACGCAGCCTAGCGCAGCCGAGCTGCAACGCTATGCCGGCTGGTATTACCTGCACTCGATTGATTTACCCGCCGCCGCCTTGCAGCTGAAGGTACAGCAGGGCCAGCTCCTTGCGCAGTCGGCCGACCCCACCGCGCCGGCAATACCGCTGCAGCGCGACCAGGATGGCTGGTATCGCCTGCAAGGCCTGAGTGATGCACGCATCCAGCTGCAAACACTGGCCGGCCGCGAGATGCTGGTGGCACAAACCAGCGATGGTCGGGCGCTGCATTCAGAGCGCCTCAAAGCCCAACCACTCAGCGCAGCTTGGCAGCAGCGCATTGCCACGCCGCTGCAGGTGGGCGATCTCACGCTGAGCTGGGAAGTACTTGATGGTCTGTTGCTGCTCTTAGCCAATGATCAACCGCTGTACATCATTGAGCCCTTGGATGACCAGACTGCCGTCGTGGCCGGACAAGGCCGTGGGCGGGGTGATGTGCTGCGCTTTACCGATACCGGGGTACTGTATCAGGGTCTAGGCATTGAAAACGTTAGGCTGATCAAAGATACCCACTAGGCACACCCCCAGCCGCACCACTTGGCGCGGCTGGGTACAGGCGCAGCCCGCGAAAAGCGGTACACTGCGCCTGCCACCGAAGGAGCGCACATGAGCCGCATTTTGCTAATTGAAGATGATCTCAAACTGGCGAGCCTGACCAGCCGCTACCTGAGCCAGCAAGGTCTCACCGTGCGCTGTGTGCACGATGGGCGCGAGGCGCTGGCCGCCTACAGTGCGTTTCAGCCCGATCTGGTGATTCTGGATGTGATGCTGCCCGGCAAAGATGGCTGGCAAATTTGCCGCGAGCTGCGCCAGCACAGCGCGGTGCCGCTATTAATGCTCACCGCCCGCGATGAGCAATACGACCAAATCCTGGGGCTGGAGCTGGGCGCTGATGATTATGTGGTGAAACCGGTGGAGCCGCGGCTGCTGCTGGCGCGGATACGCGCCATTTTGCGCCGGCAAGAGGGCCATCTGCCTGCCCCGGCCGGCTTGCTGCAATACGGCCAGCTCAGTATCGACACCGCCAATCGGCAAGTGACACTGGCCGGGGCAGACATCCCGCTGGGCAGTGCCGAATTTGAGCTTTTGAATTTACTGGCCAGCCAGCCGGGCAAGGTGCTCTCGCGCGAGCAGATTATTCAGGCGCTCAGGGGGATTGAGTTTGATGGCCTCGATCGCACCGTGGATGTGTGCGTGAGCAAGCTGCGCAAAAAACTGGGGGACGACCCGCGTGAAGCCCGCCGCATCAAAACCGTGTGGGGCAAAGGCTATCTATTTAGCCCCAACCAGTGGGAGGGCTAAGCCATGTTGCGGCTGTTTTTCCGGCTGTATCTGCGGCTGATTTTGGGGTTTATCGTATTTGTGGCCGGCGTAAATTACGCCCTGTATGGCGTTATGAAACAGGAAAACCTGCGCATGACCCGCGCGATGGCCAGCGGGCAGGTGTATCAGCTGCAGCAGTATTTTAATCCCCTCGCTCCCGGCGCACGCCCGGCCGCGCTAACCGCGCTGCAAGCGCATTTTGGCCTGCAGCTGAGTCTACATCCGGCTGGCGGGCTGGCGTTGAGCCGCGCGCAGCAGCGCGAGCTAGCGGGCGGTGATTTTGTCGTGCTGAGCGAAGATGGCGCGCTCACTAGCACCGATTCGGCTTTGATTTTGCCCTTGCAGGGCGGGCAATGGTTGCAGGTGACGATCCCGCCCGACCCAAGCTGGCTCGGCTGGGCCAGCCTGGGCGCCAATCTGGTGGTTTTTGCGCTGCTGGCGGCGCTGCTGTGGCACTGGAGTAGCCGCCACTGGCGCGATCTGGCCCAGCTGGGCGCGGCCGCCCGCGCCATGGGGCAAGGCCATTTGGAAGTACGGGCCGATTTACCGAAAAAATCCGATCTGCATCAGCTCGCCACGCATTTTAATCAGATGGCGGCGCAACTGCAGCTCTTGGTCACGCAACAAAACGAGATGATTCACGGGGTGGCGCACGAGCTGCGCACCCCGATGGCGCGCATGGCCTTCGAGCTGGATTTACTGGCCGCCAGCAGCGATGCCGCCGAGCAGCAGCAATTGCAAACCGAGCTGCGCAGCGAGCTTCAGGAGCTGGAGCAACTGATCAGCGAAATGCTCAGCTATTGCCGGCTGCAACAGCAGGCCCAGCCCTGGCAAAGCGTATCTGCCGCCGACTGGCTGGCCAGCGCACTGGCCGATGCCGAGCTGGAAGCGCGCCAATATGGGGTTACGCTGATTGGCGAGGCGCCGGCACAGCACTGCCAGCTCGAGCCGCGGCTGCTGGCGCGGGCGCTGAGTAATCTGCTGCGCAATGCGCTGCGCTATGCCACGCAACGGGTCGAGGTGCGGCTGACTGCCGAGGCGCAGCACTGGGTGCTGACGGTGGATGATGATGGCCCCGGGATTGCCCCGGATGATCGGCTGCGGGTGTTCGAGCCCTTTACCCGGCTCGATCAAAGCCGCAATCGTGCCAGCGGCGGCTTTGGGCTGGGGCTGGCCGTGGTGCGGCGGATTGCGCAATGGCATGGTGGCGACGTGAGCGCCAGCCAATCGCCGCTGGGTGGCGCACGGCTACAATTGCGTTGGCCGGTGCAATATACCCCTGCCGGTATCGGCCAGCAGGAAAATAAAGATATAGATCAGCCATCTATACCCCCGACATTAAATTGAAACGATTGTTTTAAACCTTTGTAATAGTCGCCGCGCATCATCGCCATCCTTTGTATCTGCCCGAAAGGATTGCATGATGGATCGTCGCCAATTTCTGCGCATGGCGGGTTTTATGACCGCCAGCGTGGCCACCCCGGTTTTATTAAGCGCCTGTGGCGGCGCCAGCGTCGAGGCCCCGCAGCCGACAGCCAGCCCCAAACCGCTGCTGCTGCAGTTTCCGCAAGGGGTAGCCAGCGGCGATCCGAAAGCGGATAGCCTGGTCTTCTGGACTCGCGCCCTGCCTGCCGGGCTCGACCCCATCGCTGTTCACCCGGCCAGCGCCAATAGCACACTGGAACTGATCGTGACCGAGGGCGACCCTGGCGCTGCCGTGGGCACCACCGCCGAGCTGACCGGAAAGATCGTTGCCCGCGTTCAGCTGGCCGCGCTGACCGAGTGGGATCACAGCGTGCGCCATAAGCTGAGCGGCCTGAATGGCAATACCGTGTATGGCTATCAGTTTGTGGCCGGCACCAGCCGCTCGCTGATTGGCCGCGCCAAAACCGCCGCTGCCGCCAATGTGGCCCTGAATCAGCTGAAATTTGCCTTTTTGTCCTGCCAGGATTGGAGCGTGAACCACTGGGGCGCGTTTGATTTACTGGCCAAGGAAGAGCTCGATTTCATCGTGCATCTGGGGGACTACATCTACGAAACCGTAGGCGAAGCTTTCCAGAAAGGCGCAGTTGAAGCTGCGCACCCGGCACTGAAATTGCCCAATGGCCCGTACAAGAGCGGCAACAGCGGCGCGCGCTATGCCAACACCATCGACGACTATCGCGCCCTGTATAAACAATACCGGATGGATCCGCGCCTGCAGCAAGTGCATGCCCGCTTTGCGATGATTGCGGTGTGGGATGACCACGAGTTTTCCGATGATTGCTGGGGTGATGCCACCACCTACGACAATGGCAGCTTTGATCCGGCCAAGGGTGGCGACAACAAGCACGAAACCGCCCGCCGCCGCGCAGCCAATCAGGCTTGGTATGAATTTATGCCGGCCGATGTGGCCTTTGATGCCAATGCCACCGGCTTTCAGACCATCCGCCTCTATCGCGATTTCCAGTTTGGTCAGCTGATGCAGCTGGTGATGACCGACCAGCGCCTGTACCGCACCGACCACGTTTTGCCCGAAGCCCAGGTAGGCAGCGCCAACGGCAGCCGCTATATGGTGCCAACGCAATATCTGGCCGCGGCCGAAGCGCAAAAAATGAAGGTAGCCACCGCAGGTGGCGACCCGCTGGCACTGACCTCGATTCTGGGCAAAACCCAGCGCGACTGGTTTAAAAACAAACTAAAAACTTCCAGCGCCCAATGGCATTTCTGGGGTAATGAAGTCTCGCTGCTGCGCATGCGGCTGGATGCACGCAAACTGGCGGGCGTACCGGCCGAGCTGCAGCAAGAATTTGTCCTTAACGCCGATCAGTGGGATGGCTTTAACGCCGAGCGCAGCGATATCCTGGGCTATATCCGCAGCCAGAATATCCAGAACGTCGTCGCGGTGACCGGCGATATTCATAGCTTTTATGCCGGGGTGGCGCACGCAGATTACAGCCAAGACACCCCAGCGGTGGTCGATCTGGTGACCGCCGGGATCAGCAGTGATTCGTTCTATAGCTATCTGGCTAGCGCAGTGCGCGACCCGTCTTTAGCCAGCGCACAGGCCCTGATTTTTACCAGCGAAGCGGGCGCCGAAGCGATTGCGATTCAGATGCTCAGCGTTGCCATTGCCCAGCAAGCTGGCGTGAGCGATTTAGGCAATAAAGCCGCCATTCAGCAGGCGGTGGGCGCGGCCATTCAGGCCGGCCAGCTCCCTGCCGCGGCCGTGCAAGCCACGGCTGGCCTCGCCACCAGCGAAATCAACACTCTCAATGATTTGCTGGGTGGCGGCCTAGGCCAAACCATTGCCAGCACCATCGCCAGCCTGGCGGCCCGCAAAGCCTCGGTGGCCGCGCAAACCTTGTATGGCTTGGTGGCCGGCAAAATCGCCAGCCAATTGCAAATCCCGGCAGCGAATGTGCCTGCCAGCGCGGTGCAGCCATTCCTGAATCCATTTGCCGATCAAGCTAGCGGTAAAGCGCCGGTGAATAATCCATGGATCAAGCATGCCGACACCGATGCCCAAGGCTATGCCGTGGTTACCGTAACGCCAAGTGAAGTGCAATGTACTTTCCGCAAAATGCGTCGCCTCAGCAATGGCGCCGCCCCAAGCGCGCCATTGGCGGGCGAAACCCGGGTGCGGATTGCCAGCGGCAAAGCCGATGTCAGCGTGGTGAGCTAAGCCACCACGCGCAGGCTGATGTATTGAGTTGATGTAGTGCGTATCGCCATCGGGCTGGCCGTCGCCCGCTGGTCTTCGCCCCACCTTCGGGTGGGGCTTTTTTTAATCCGCCGCGCGCGGAACTAGACCTTTGCGCACTGTCCCGAAAAATTCGTCTAGACGTAACCGCATTGTCATCTTGCCTAGGCACAATGCCCGCATCCCACAACAAGATGGATTTGCGCCAAATGAAAACCGTAACTCGTCTGACCGCTGCCCTGCTGGCGGCACTCGCTGCCGCGCATAGCTTTGCGGCTGATACGCTGACTGTGTACACCGCACTGGAAGCCGACCAGCTCAAAGCCTATCAGGAAAAATTCGAGCAAGAATACCCGAACATCAAACTGAAATGGGTCCGTGATTCTACCGGCATTATCACCGCCAAATTGCTGGCCGAAAAAGCCAACCCACAAGCCGATGTGGTGATGGGTCTGGCCGCTTCCTCGCTACTGGTGCTGGAGCGTGAAGGCATGTTGCAAGCCTACGCCCCTAAAGGCGTGGAAAAACTGAGCAAGCAATATGTGGATGACAGCACGCCACCAACTTGGGTGGGGATGGATGTGTGGGGCGCCACCGTGTGTTTCAACACCGTTGAAGCCGCCAAGCTGGGCTTGAAAAAGCCAGAAAGCTGGAAAGACCTGCTCAAGCCTGAATTCAAAGGCAAGATCGTAATGCCCAACCCAGCCTCAAGCGGCACTGGCTATTTTGATGTGACCGCCTGGTTGCAAATGTTTGGCGAAAAAGAAGGCTGGGCCTATATGGACAAACTGCACGACAACATCGCGCAGTACACCCACTCGGGCTCAAAACCATGCAAACAAGCTGCAGCGGGCGAATTCCCAGTCGGTATTTCGTTTGAATATCGTGCGGCCAAACTCAAAGACGGCGGTGCGCCGATTGATCTGGTATTCCCGAAAGAAGGTCTGGGCTGGGATCTGGAAGCCACGGCCATCATGAAAGGCAGCAAAAACCTCGAAGCGGCGAAGAAACTGGCCGACTGGTCAGCTTCAAAATCAGCCAACGAGCTGTATGAGAAAAACTTCGCCATCGTGGCCATGCCTGGCATCGCCAAGCCCAATGCGCATATCCCGGCTGACTATGAAAAACGTCTGGTGAAACAAGATCTGCGCTGGTCAGCGGCCAACCGTGACAAGATTCTGGCCGAGTGGACTCGTCGCTACGACGCCAAATCAGAAAAGAAATAAGCCTGACTGCATCACCCGGCCATGCCGGGTGATGGCCCGGCCCGCTGCTGGCGGGCCTTTTGCCTATTGGAAGTCCGATGTTGCGCGATTTACCCGAACACCAAAACACCGAGCGCCCACCGCATGGCGCCGCACCCAGCCTGCATGTGCAGCTGAACGATATTCATAAACAGTTTGGCCGCTTCACCGCGCTGGCTGGCATTCATCTGGATATTCGCCAAGGTGAGTTTGTATCGCTGCTGGGCCCCTCAGGCTGCGGCAAAACCACTTTGCTGCGCATTCTGGCCGGGCTAGAGCACGCCGATCGCGGGCAAATCATGCTGCATCAGCGCGATATCACGCGACTTCCGCCGGCGGAACGTGATTACGGGATTGTGTTTCAATCGTATGCGCTGTTTCCCAATCTGACCGTCGCGGCCAACATCGCTTATGGCCTCAAAGGCCGGCGCGAAGATCGCCAGCGCCGGGTCGATGAGCTACTCGATCTGATCGGGCTAGCCGGCATTGCCAGCAAATATCCGGCTCAACTTTCAGGCGGGCAACAGCAACGGGTGGCACTGGCGCGCGCGCTGGCCACTTCGCCCAGCTTATTGCTACTGGATGAGCCATTGTCGGCGCTGGATGCGCAAGTGCGCGAACACCTGCGCCACGAAATCAAACAACTGCAACGCAAACTGGGCGTGACCACCATTATGGTGACCCACGATCAGGAAGAAGCCCTCACCATGGCCGACCGCGTCGTGGTTATGAACCACGGCGTGATCGAGCAGATTGGTAGCCCGGAAACCATCTACCGCAAGCCCGCCACCCGCTTTGTGGCCGATTTTGTAGGCCAATGTAATTGGCTCAGCGGCGCGGTGCTCTCGCCCGGCTATTTCCGCTTGGGTAATGCCGCGATTGCCGCGCACAGCCTCGCCCATCATCCGACCGGCCGGCAGGTGGAAGTTTTCCTGCGCCCGGAAGATGTGATTTTGCATCCGCGCTGGGAAGCCGGCCCGAATATGGCGCTGGGCGAACTCAAACAGCTGGAACTATTGGGCAGCCAATACCGCATGACGCTGCAAGTGGCCGATTGGGGCGGCATTACCCTGCAAGCCGATCTGAATCACCATCAGCTGGCCAGCCTGAATTTCCGCGATGGGCAACGCATACCGGTGCAGTTACCGGCCAATTGCCTGCAATGCTTTAGCACGGAGCACAGCGAATGAGTACCCTCGCCCTGCCCGCGCCCAGCCGTTGGCCCAACCTCACCCCCATCTTGCTCGCAGGCGCCGTACTGGTGGCGCTGCTGATTATGCTGGCCATGCCGCTGGTGGCCATTCTGGGCCAAGCGGTGCGCGACCCGGCCACTGGCGCGCTGAGCTGGCAAGCCATCGAGCAAACGCTGGCCAGCCCCGGCCTGCTAGAACAACTGCAGCGCAGCTTGGCGGTGGCCCTCACCACCTGCGTGCTGGTAGTACCCTTGGCCTATGCCTATGCCAGCGCCCTCACCCGTAGCTGCATGCCGGGCAAAAGTCTATTCCGCGCCTTGGCGCTGATTCCGCTCTTGGCGCCCTCGCTTCTGCCGGGGATTGCGCTGGTGTATCTGTTTGGTAATCAGGGCGTGCTCAAAGGCCTGTTTCCGGATGGCATTTATGGCTTTTGGGGCATTGTGCTGGGTGAGGCGTTTTATACCTTTCCGCACGCGCTGATGATTTTGCTCACCGCCCTGGCGGTGGCCGATGGCCGGCTGTATGAGGCGGCCCATGCGCTGGGCGCCAATGGCCAGCGTCGCTTTCTGACCGTCACCCTACCCGGTGCGCGCTTTGGCCTGATCTCGGCCACCATGGTGGTGTTTACGCTGGTAATCACCGATTTTGGTGTGCCCAAAGTGATTGGCGGGCAATACAGTGTACTGGCGCTCGAAGCCTACAAGCAGGTGATTGGCCAGCAAAACTTCCCGCGCGGCGCGGTGATTGGCCTGCTGCTGCTGATTCCGGCGCTGATTTCCTTTGCCGTCGATCATCTGGCCCAGCGCCGCCAGCAAGCGCTGCTCACGGCCCGCGCCCAGCCATTGCAAGTGCGTGCACAACCCGTGCGCGATGGTTTGGCCCTGCTGTTTTGTACCGTTGTAGCCGGCAGTTTGCTGCTGCTGCTGGGTACGGCCGTGGCGGCGGCGCTGATCAAGCTGTGGCCGTATAACCTCAGCCTCACGCTCGATCATTTTGATTTCAGCAATGTCGATGGTGGCGGCACCGAGGCCTTTGGCAATAGCCTGCGCATGGCCGGCTGGACGGCGCTCCTGGGCACGGTGCTGGTGTTTATCGGCGCGTGGCTGACTGAAAAAGTGGATGGCGCGCGCCGCCTGCAACGGCCGCTGCATCTATTGGCCATGCTGCCGATGGCCGTGCCGGGCCTGGTCTTGGGCTTGGGCTATGTGCTGTTTTTTAATCAGCCGGGCAATCCGCTGCATGGCCTGTACGGCACGATGGCGATTCTAGTGCTGTGCTCGGTAGCGCATTTTTATACCACCGCCCATCTGACCGCCGTTACCGCTTTGCGCCAGCTCGATCGCGAATTTGAAGCCGTGGCCGCTTCGCTGAAAGTGCCCTACTGGCAAACCGCGTGGCGAGTGACCTTGCCGGTGTGTCTGCCGGCCATGCTGGAAGTAGCCCGCTATTTCTTTGTCGCAACCATGACCACGGTGTCGGCGGTGATTTTTATCTACAGCCCGGAAACCACGCTGGCCTCGGTGGCGGTGCTGAATATGGACGACGCCGGCGATACCGCCGCGGCCGCCGCGATGGCTACGCTGATTGTGGCGAGCTCAGCGCTGGCTTGCGGGCTGTTTGCCATTTTGCAAACCATTTTACTGCGCCGCACCCAGCGCTGGCGGGCCCGTAGCGAGTAATACCCACACCGGTATAGCGCCACTACCCTTATCAAAACTAGGCCAGTGGCAGATACCCCCGAAAAATACTGATTAGCACACTTATGATGAGCACCGAACGCATCACCAGCCTGCACACCCTAAGCACGCTCTACCACAGCGCGGGGACATCGCTCTACGGCGGTGAGGCCATCAGCCAGCTGGAACACGGCCTGCAAGCCGCCTATGCCGCCGAGCAAGATGGCGCGCCTGTGGCGCTGATCATCGCCGCGCTGCTGCACGATGTGGGGCATTTACTCACCGGCCAGCAGGATGATGATCTGGCCAACGGCATTGATGATCGGCATGAAGCCATCGGCGCCAGCGCATTGCATGGCCTGTTTGGCCCCGCCGTGTATCAGCCGATTGCCCTGCATGTGGCCGCCAAGCGGTATTTATGCGCCACCGATGCGGGCTATCTGGCGCAACTCTCGCCGGCTTCGCGCTGCTCACTGGCGCTGCAAGGCGGGCCGATGCAGCCCGAAGAAGTGGCGCAATTTCGCCAGCGCGCCTATGCCAGCGAAGCGCTGGCGCTGCGCCGCTACGACGAGCTGGCCAAAGTACCGCAGCTGGCAACGCCACCGCTGAGCCATTACCTGGCGCTGGCACAGCAGTTAATTACGCCCACCCCGAGCCCCGCCCCAAACACGGGCGCAGGCACACACAGTACGGTGACGCTGTAAATGTTGGCTGGCGCACCGCGCAGTGGGCGGCTTAGCCGCCTTTTTCTGAATCTCAACACTTGTCTAGACCTTAATTTATTGCGGGAGAAAACCCATGCGTGAACCGATCTTACTGACCCCCGGCCCACTCACCACCAGCCCGGCCACCAAATTGGCCATGCTCAGCGACTGGGGCTCGTGGGATAGCGCCTTTAATGCGCTCACCGCCAGCGTGTGCCGCGATCTGGTGGCGATTGCCCACGGCGAAGCCAGCCATGTGTGCGTGCCGCTGCAAGGCTCTGGCACTTTTGCCGTTGAAGCCGCGCTGGGTACGTTGGTGCCACGCAGTGGCAAGCTTTTGGTGCTGGCCAATGGCGCCTATGGTCTGCGCATGGCCAAAATCGCCGAGCGTCTTGGCCTCACGCACCAAACCCTTGCCTGGCCGGATGGCACACCGGTCGATGCCGCCGCCGTGGCCGCCGCGCTGGCGGCTGACCCGAGCATTAGCCACGTGGGGGTCATTCACTGCGAAACCGCCACTGGCCTTTTGAACCCGTTGGAGGCCATCGCCCAGGTCGTAGCCAGCGCTGGACGCGCGCTACTGGTGGATGCGATGTCTTCATTTGGCGCGCTGGAATTGGATTTGCGCACCACGCCGCTTCAAGCGGTGATTGCTGCGTCGGGCAAATGCCTGGAAGGTGTGCCCGGGATGGGCTTTGTGCTGGTGGAGCAAGCGGCCCTCACCGCCAGCGCCGGCCAAAGCCGCTCGCTGGCGCTGGATCTGGCCGACCAATATCAATATCTGCAGCAAACCGGCCAATGGCGCTTTACTCCGCCCACCCATGTGGTGGCGGCTTTGCGTGCCGCGATCGACCAGTATCTGGCTGAAGGCGGTAGATTAGCTCGCTTAGCGCGCTATACCCGCAATGCCGAGCTCTTGATTAGCCTGCTGGGCGCAGCCGGTTTGCAGCTCTTTTTACCGCGCGAATGGCAAGCGCCGATCATTCTCACTTTCCACGCACCCGCGCACCCAGACTACGACTTTAGCCGCCTGTATCAGGCTGTGCGCGCGCGCGGTTTTGTGCTGTACCCGGGCAAGCTGACCACCGTTGAGACTTTCCGCGTGGGCTGCATTGGCGCGATTGATGAAGTGGAAATTCGCCAGGCCGCCGAGGCCATCCGCGGAGCGCTGGCCGAGCTGGGCTGGCTCACGCCGCAGCCGACCGCCGCCGAGCACCACCACGCCACGACTGCCATTTTTGCTTAAGGACCCATCATGACTGCACACACTTACACCTATCAACGTCGCTACTGCGGCCCACTGGAAGCCGTGATTTTTGACTGGGCCGGCACCATTGTCGATTTCGGCTCGTTTGCCCCCACCCAAGTGCTGGTCGATGCCTTCGCCGAGATCGGCCTGCCAGTGTCGCTGGCCGAAGCCCGGGTGCCGATGGGCATGGCCAAATGGGATCATATCCAGACCTTGGGCCAGCTCCCCGACGTTGCCCGCCGCTGGCAGGCCAAATTTGGTGCGCCGATGACCGACGCCGATGTGGATCAGATCTACGAGATTTTTATGCCGCTCCAGATCGCCCGCGTCGGGGCGTATTCGCAACCGATTGCGGGTGCGCTCGATACCCTCGCCACGCTGCGGGCGCAAGGGCTGAAAATCGGCAGCTGCACCGGTTATCCACGCGCCGTGATGAATGCGCTGCTGCCCTTGGCAGCCGAGCTGGGCATTGCGCCCGATTGCGTGATTGCCGCCGATGATCTGGCCGCCGGCGCGCGCCCGGGGCCATGGATGGCGCTGGCCAATGTGATTGAGCTGGGCATCAAGCATGTTGCCGCCTGCGTGAAAGTCGACGATACCGCCGTGGGCATCGCCGAAGGGCTGAATGCCGGGATGTGGACCGTGGGTTTGGCCGTATCGGGCAATGAAGTGGGCTTAAGCCAAAGCGAATGGTTGGCCTTAAGCATCAGCGAGCAACAACAACGCCGCCAGCGCGCGGCCGAAAAACTCGCCCAAGCCGGCGCGCATTATGTGATTGATACCGTAGCCGAATTGCCGGCGGTGATTGCGGCGATCAATCAGCGCCTGGCCCGCGGCGAGAGCCCAGCATGAACGCCGCCGACCTCCCCCGCACGCCGCCCAGTGATGCACCCAGCGCGTTTCGCCCGTGGTGGTTTGCCGATGCCTACCGCCGGGCTGCTCCGCCACCACCACAAGTGCTGCAGGGCGAGCACAGCTGCGATGTGGCCATCGTGGGGGGCGGCTACACCGGTTTATGGACCGCCATCATGCTCAAGCAAGCGCAGCCGCAGCTGCGGGTGGCATTGATCGAGCAAGACCGGATCGGCGCCGGTGCCTCCGGGCGCAATGGCGGCTGCCTCTTAACCTGGTCGGCCAAATACCTGACCTTGCGGCGACTGTTTGGCGAAAGCGAAGCGCTGCGGCTAGTACGTGCGTCGGAAGACGCGGTGTACGCTATCCGCGATTTTTGCCGCCGCTACGCCATTGACGCCGAAGTGCGGGTCGATGGCGCACTGTATACCGCCACCAATCTCAGCCAGCGCGGCAGCATGCAAGGCGTGATGGCTGCGCTGGCGGCCAAGGAAGCGAGTAGCTGGCGCACGTTGCCAATTGAGCAAGTGCAAGCACTGGCGGGCTCCACCGCCATGCTCGAAGGCGTGTATAGCCCGGCGGCGGGCAGCGTGCACCCGGGCCTCTTGGTATTGGGGCTCGCGCGCGTGGCCCGTGAGCTGGGGGTGACGATTTATGAGCACAGCCCGATGACCGCGCTGGATAGCCCGCGCGGTCATCCGGCGCAGCTCAGCACCCCCACCGGCCAGCTGCAAGCGCGGCAGGTGGTGCTGGCCACCAATGCTTGGATGGGGCGGCAATTTCGCGAGTTTGCCGGCACGATTGCCGTAGTGTCGTCCGATATGCTGATCACCGAGCCGGTGCCGGCCACGTTGGCGGAGCTGGGTTTGCAACATGGCGCGGCGGTGTGTGATTCGCGCATTTTCGTGCACTACTGGCGCAGCACGCCCGATGGCCGGCTGATGCTGGGCAAAGGCGGCAACACCTTTGCCTTTGGCGGGCGCATGCTGGCCGAGTTTGATCAGCCCAGCCGCTATTTGCCGCAGCTGCAACAGTCCCTACGGCGGTTTTTCCCGGCGCTGGCCAGCGTGCCGATTGCCGCCAGCTGGAATGGCGCTTCTGATCGCTCGGTGACCGGTTTTCCATTTTTTGGCCGGCTCAGCGGTACGGATAACGTCTTTTACGGCTTTGGCTATTCGGGCAATGGCGTGGGGCCAAGCTATCTGGGCGGGCAGATTCTCAGTAGCTTGGTGCTGGGGCTGGATAACGCCTGGACGCGCAGCGGCCTAACGCACGGTCCGCGCGGCTATTTTCCGCCCGAGCCGTTTCGCTGGGTGGGCAGCCAGCTGGTGCGCAACGCCATTCGCCGCAAAGAAGCGATGGAAGACCGCGAAGAGGCGCCGTGGTGGCTGGATTGCCAGCTAGCCAAGCTCGCGCAAGCGGCCGGCAAAGCGGATAAGGGCTAAATACCCCCTACCGTATAGCCAGCAAGTGCTGATTTGGTCTGGGGTGTGCATCGATACCCCCGGGCAAAATCAGCCTAGCAACTTGCCTTCCCCACGCGGCGCCACCCGCCCATTGCATTGCTTGGCAAAGTGCCGCCGGCGCGGCACACTGAGGCTCTCTATTGCCCACCGGTGCCCTATGACTAATTTATATCTGCCAGCAGATGGCCAACCGCGCTGCCCCTGGTGCAGCGCCACCGCACAATATCTGGCCTATCACGATCAGGAATGGGGCTTTCCGGTAGAAGACGATCAGCGCCTGTTTGAGAAAATCTGCCTCGAAGGTTTTCAGTCGGGGCTGAGTTGGCGCACGATTTTGCAAAAGCGCGAGAACTTTCGCGCTGCCTTTGCCCAGTTTGATTTTCACGTGGTGGCCGAATTTACCGAGGCCGATGTCGCCCGCCTACTGGCCGATGCGGGCATTGTGCGCCATCGCGGCAAAATCACCGCCACTATCAATAATGCCCAGCGCGCTTTGGAGCTGGTGGCCGAAGCTGGCTCGCTGGCGGATTTTTTCTGGCGTTACGCCCCGGCGAGCGACCCTGGCCCGCAGGTGATTGCCCAGTCGGCTGAATCGCTGGCGCTCTCCAAAGCCCTGAAAAAACGCGGCTGGCGCTTTGTCGGCCCCACCACCATGTATGCGTTTATGCAGGCCATGGGGTTAGTCAACGATCACGCTACCGGCTGCGTAACTCGCCCACTGGCCGCCGCCGCCCGGGCGGAGGCGCTTGCCCGACGCCGTGCCTGAGCAAGCAAGCAAGGGTATTGCCCTACAAGCCAATACAATCAGAATCTAGACGAGTATAACTTACGGGGTATCCTGCAACTCAACCCGATTGCGACCACGCTGTTTGGCGCGATACAGCAGCTGGTCGGCACGCTCGAGCAGGCTATTGAGACTCTCGCCCGGCCGCTGCTCCACCACCCCAAAGCTGCTGCTCACGCTAAATTCGCCCAGCCGGTGGCTAAAAGCCAATCCGGCAATACTTTGGCGTAGTCGCTCGGCCACCGTGCCGGCGCGCGCCAAAGCCGTTTGCGGCAGCACCAGCAAAAATTCTTCCCCGCCATAGCGCGCTACCCAATCCTGCTCGCCGCGCAAGCCGCCGCGCAAGGTCTGCCCCACCGCTTGCAAAACATCGTCGCCGGTTTTATGGCCGTAGGTATCGTTCACCCGCTTGAAATGATCAATATCGGTAAACACCAGCGCCACCGGCTGCTGCGCCGCGCTGGCAAAGATATGATCCAGCTGTTCATTCAGATAATGCCGGTTGTAGCAGCCGGTAAGCTGGTCGGTCATCGATAACAACTGAATCGACTGCAGCGCCATTTCCAGCTGACTGGTGCGCTCGGCCACCCGCTGATCCAGCATATTGATGTGCTGGGCCAGCTCGTTTTGCAGCATATCGATGCTGCTGGCCACCAAATCAATCTCGGTGGGCGCCGCCTGCGGGCGCGGGGTAAGTTTTAGCGGAGTGAGCAAGGCTTCGGCATTGAGATTGGCGGCAAAGCTGGCGATCTCTTGCAAGGGCTGTTGCAAATGCCGGCGCAGCACCAGCAAAACCCAGCCACAGATGGTGATGGTAAGTAGCAGATAGCCGCCAATAGCCAGCCCCACGCTTTGCCAGAGCTGATGCTGATACGCTTCCCGATCGGCATACACCCGCAGCTCACCAATCGGATACTGCGCCGCATCAGGGGCATACAGCGCAAACACCAGCGGCGGGCTGCCGTGGGTATGCGCCTGATCGCCGGCGCGAAACACCCGCCCGGTACGCAGCTGTAATTCCACATACGCGATATGCCGGTTGTACTGCACCATGCTCAGGAGCAAGCTGCGCAGATTGGCCGGCTCAATATCCCACACGCTCACCGCCAGCTGCGGCACATACACCTCGGCCACCGTGCGCAGCATATTGCGCTGCTCGGTCTGGCTTTGCTGATACACCAGCCAAGCCCGCACGCCCCCCATCAGCAAAACGGTAGCCAGAGCCAGCCACATAATCTGGCGTAACAGCTGGTGGGCCAGCGGTTGAAAATGCAGAGTGGGTTTCATGAGCCTAACCAGCTGGGCAAAGTGAATTCATAGTGGCGCACCTTGGGATTGAGCACCTTGCTGTAGCGACGAAAATCGATACTCGAAAAATCATCCTGACCAAATTGCCGCATTAGCCGCGCCGCCCGCGCAGGCGTCAGCAGCGCAAACATCGGCTGTTGCAGCGTCAGGCCCTCATCGTGGGCAAAATCGCGCCCATGCAAGTAATCATAGAGCACCACCAGGCTCCAGGCGCCAGCCATAAAATGCCCACCGGCCAAGGCCGAGAGCTCGCCTGATTGCACCGCGGCCAAGGCCGCCGGCGAGGTATTAATGGCGGTAAACAGCGCATCTTGCCCCGGTACGCCTTCGCGGGCGCGCAGGCTATCCATCGCGCCAAAAGCCATCTGATCGCTGCCCGCCCAGATCAGCCGCGCCTCGGGGTGGCGCTCAAACAGCCACTGGCTTTGTTCGCGAGCCTTGGCGCGCGACCATTTGCCATACACCAGCTGCACCAGCTGGGCATCGGGGTGGGCGGCAATCGCCCGCTGCATCCCGCGGGTGCGCAAGATGGAGCTGGTGGTGGCGCGATCGCCGGCGATGGCCAATAGCTGTAATTTGCCATTGCTCGCGCGCAGCCCGCTGGCGCGCCCCAGCTGTATCAAGCGGCTTGCGGTTTGATAGCCGGCCATTTCGGCATCGGGCACTAATGAGCCCAGCCAATGCGAGATGCGCTCACGGGCGCGCCCCACGCGGGCGATTTCTTCGGGCCGATCCGGCGCGCTATACACCAGGAAAAACCGGCTGCGCGTGCCAGCAAGCAGCCCCAGCAAATCGGGGGCGATTCCAAAATCATTGCTCAGCAAGATAAAGTCGGGCTGGGTATCGCGCGGGCGCGCGGCCAAGAGCCGGGCGATTTCGAGCGCGCGCAAAGGGTCGCGCCCGGCATAGCTCACCTGCAAATCAAAGCCCAGCTGGCGCGCAGCAGCCTGCATGGCGGCGCTGGAGGTGCGCCAGAAGGCTTCATCGGCATGCCCGGGGTTGATAAAAAACACCTGCGGCTGCGCGCCGGCCACGCCCGAGCCGATCAGCAGGCATAGCGCCAGCATGACCCGCTGCAACGCAGCGCGGCCCATCGCGGCGAGCTTGCCGCTACAGACAAAGAGGAAGAAAAATCGCAGCAAGACCGCGGGCTCCGCCGAAATGAGGCGCGCATCATACGCGCCTACCGGCTGAACCGCAGTCAGGGATACACTGCAGCCGCCCAACCGGCTTACTTCAGCATAGCGAAGGAATGGCGGGCTTGCTCATTATGGGTATATCGTTACAAGGCTTATATTCAATAGCCTTGAGAGCAATACGTGGCAGGGTATTAGTCAGGGGTAATTGTTAGCTCAATGGCATTGCCAGCAAACCGGGTAATGCCATATTCCACCACCTGACCAGCGGCATCTTGGTACACGCTTTCGACATACAACACCGGCTGCGATTTGGGCTGCGCCAGCTGCGCTGCCACTTGCGGCTTGGGCATGCGAGCGGTAACGCGCGATTGGCGACGATTGACGCCCTCGATCCCCACGGCCGTCAGTGCGGCCACCATCGAGCCGGTTTCCTGCAGCGCGGCCAGCACCCCAGCGCAACGCGGTAGCGGCACATACTCGGTACACACCCCCAGCACCTGCTGCTCAACCTTGTCGAGCAAATCAATCTGCAGCAAGGGGCTACCCACTGGCAGCTCGAAAATGCGCGCCAGCTCATCATTGGCGCTGATTTCGCTGTGGCCCACCACTTCGCTACTGCCTTGCAGGCGCTGCGAGGCCAAGCTATGCGAAAAGCGTTCGCGCCGGCCCATGCGATAGGCGATCAGGTCTTCCTGCACAAAAGTGCCGCGGCCCTGCTCGATGCGCACCAAGCCCTGACTTTCCAGCGCTTGTAGCGCGCGGCGTACCGTATGCCGATTCACCGCAAAACGGCTGGCCAGCGCGGCCTCAACCGGCAATTGGCCTTGCAAAGTTTTGGCGGCAATTTCATTAGCCAAAGTCGCGGCGATTTGCCGCCAGATGGCGCGCTCGCCCCCCCGTTGCACAGCCATGCGAACTCCTGCAGATGCGCGTGAATAAATATCCGCCATTATATGACGGACAGATTGCAGTCAGATAACAAGCTTTGTGATCATACCCATTGCCGTATATCACTCTAGCTATTATTGCGTAAGGCCTACTGGCTCATACCCTGCTGACTGTGTGGCGCGCAAAAACTGCCGCAAGATCTGTTGCTCGATTTTGGCGCGCTGGCCCAAGGGCACCAAGAGCTGTAATTGCAAAGCGATGGTGTCGGCCTCATCCAGATCCAGCCGCACCCGTGGCTCGCTAGGGGGTAGATTCACCGCTTGTTCGCTGGCCAGCGTGGCCAAGTGTTGCTC
Source organism: uncultured Chitinibacter sp. (assembly GCF_945957625.1). Classification (NCBI taxonomy): domain Bacteria; kingdom Pseudomonadati; phylum Pseudomonadota; class Betaproteobacteria; order Neisseriales; family Chitinibacteraceae; genus Chitinibacter; species uncultured Chitinibacter sp. Next base: position 99,616 of record NZ_CAMFLP010000005.1, on the reverse strand, counting down.
TAATTCATCCCGATATTCGGCCAGCATAGCCTCGCCCGCGGCCAGCAGTGCCTGTTCGGCCTTGGCCCAATCGGCGCCACGCTCAATCTCGACGTGCACGGTTTGCAAAACAAACAGACCTTGCCGCGTTTCATTAAACACCGGGTTGCCCAGTAGCAGGCTATTGGGAAAAGTAATCTGCCGCCCCACCGTACCTTGCTGATTGGTGGCGTGGCTGGATTCATTCAGGGTAAACGACAGCAGATTGGTATCAATCACCTGCCCGCGCCGGCCGTTAAATTCGATCCGGTCGCCGACGCTAAAGGTATGCGTGCTGGTGCGATAAATCGAGCCCATCAGGCACATAATCATTTCTTTGGTGGCCAGCACAATCGCCGCGGCAATCGCCACCATGGAAACGGCCAGCGTTTGCAGCTCGGAGCCCCAGATAATAAACAGCCCAATCAGCCAGATCACCAGCCACAGATTGCGCAGCGTCACCAGCCAGCGGCGCTTGTTTTCCGGGCTAAGATCGGTGCGGCGCATCACCGCCTGCTTGGCCAAAAAGCGCACCACCAACAGCACCACAATAAACACCGCGGTGACGACCAGAGAGGCGATCGTGGCTTTATCTAATGTGGGTGGGGTAAGAATCGTGCGCCAATCAATCGTGGCCATTTGCTACTCCTAAAAAACATGCCGCCGTGGCGCCCAACGAGGCCACGCGGCGGGGTCAGACACCAACTCGGTTTGGCCCGGATCAGCCAGCGGCAGTAGCCGCTTCGGCGAGGATCACCACGGGCGTGCGCCGCGGCTCGAACAAAAAAGGCGGCTTGCGCCGCCTGGGACTACTGCCTGAGAAGGGCTAATTAATACTCAACGCCGCGAGGTAACTCTTTGGCCTCGGCAATCCATTTTTCGACTTGCGTCAGGCTCGGGGTGCTGCCGGCCAGTTTCTTCTCGGCATTGGTCGCCGCCAGCGCATCGGCCAGATTAGCGGCATTGCGGCGCGCCAGCTCTGCCACGGTATCCACACCCGCCGCTTCCAGCAGCTCGGCAAATTGGCCGGCTACGCCTTTGATGCGAAAGAGATCAGCGTGATTCACCCATTTCAGAATCAGTTTGCCACTGATGCCGGTGGTTTCTGCCAGCGTATCGCGCCCTTTCGGGGTGCGGCCTTGCTCCAGCAGCGCCTCCACGGTGCTAACGCCCGCGGCTTGTAATTTGGCGGCGTAGCTCTCGCCGATGCCTTCGATGTCGATAATTGCAGTCATGCCGATTTCCTGTTTCTCAAAGATTGATCAGAGCTGTTTAACCACCCATTTGAGGCCATCATCATCCGGGTGTGTTTGGATGCTAAAGCCCAAATGTTTCATGAAGGCCAGCATGGTTTTATTGCTGGTGAGCACTTCGCCCTCGATGACCTTCAGATTCATATCGCGCGCCGCATTAAACAGCGCGTCCATCAAGCGTACCCCCAAGCCCTTGCCTTGCCAATCATCACTAATTACCACCGCAAATTCGCAACTATCGCGATCGGGGTTAGCGGTAAAGCGTGCTACGCCAATGATCATTTCGCCGGCATGCGCCTCCACCGTGGCCACTATCGCCATCTCGCGGGTGTAATCGAGCTGGGTAAACCGGGCTAGCAGGGCTTGCGGCAAGGTTTTCAGCGTATTCATAAAGCGGTTGTAGCGGCTTTCATCGGATAAATTGCGGACAAATTCGGCGATCAGGGCGGCGTCTTCCGGCCGGATCGGGCGCAAGCACATGGGCATGCCGTTTTTCAGCTGGGTAATGCTGGCCAGATGCGCCGGATAAGGGTGAATGGCCATATGGCTGTAGCGGCGCACCTGCTCCGGCACGGGCCCCAGGATAATCTTGGCATCCACCGCGATCACGCCATGCTCATCGGCCACCAGCGGGTTGATATCCATCTGCTGGATTTGCGGTAGCTCGCACACCATTTCCGATACGCGCAGCAACACATGCTTCACCGCATCCAAATTCACCGGCGCTTGCCCACGGAAGGCGCCGAGCATTTTTTTCACCCGCGTGCGCTGAATCAGGTTTTCAGCCAGGTATTCATTCAGCGGTGGCAAAGACACCGCCACATCGTTAAATACCTCGACCGTTACCCCACCAAAACCAAAGGTAATCACTGGCCCAAAGGCGCGATCTCGGGCCACGCCCACCATCAGCTCGCGGCCGGATTTTTTGCCATGCATGGGCTGAATTACCAGGCCGCGCACCTTATCGCTACCGAGGCGATCATGCGCCTTGGCCAGCATTTTGTTCGCCTCCGAGGCCACCTGCACCAGGCTGCCCACATTCAGTACCACACCATCAATATCGGTTTTGTGGATGATACCCTCGGCATCGATTTTCAGCGCCACCGGCAAGCCCAGCCCCATCGCCGCAGTCACGGCATCATCGGCCGATTTGGCCCGCACTGTGAGCGTAACCGGGATATGGAACGAGCGCAGCAGCGCTTTGGATTCCACCTCGTCCATCACGGTGCGGCCGCTGGCCAGCACCGAATCGACAATCATGCGTGCCGTTTCAAAATCGGGTGGCGCCATATCATTCATCGGTGCCGGCGTTTGCAGCAAGAGCTGCTGGTTGTACTGCCAGGAGGCCAGCGAATAAAACACTTCTACCGCGCTTTCCGGCGCGCTGAAATGGGCGCACTGCGCTTTGGCCAGCAGCTTGCGGCTGCCTTCCACTTTTTTGCCGCCGATCCACGACAGCAAAATCGGCTTATCGGTGGTCTTGCGCAGCGCAATCATTGCCTCGGCCGTGGCCATATCATTGGTGCCCGCCTGCGGGGTAAATACCACTAGCACGCCATCGACATTCGGATCGCGCAAGACGATTTCCGTCGCTGCTTTAAAGCGCTCTGGCCCCGCGTCGCCCAGAATATCCACCGGATTAAAATGCTGCGCCTGCGGTGGCAAGAGCTGATCCAGCTCGGCGATGGTGGCCTCGCTCAGGCGCGGTAATTGCACATGCAATTCATGCGCCCGATCTACCGCCATCATGCCGGCACCAATGCCGTTGGTAATGATGGCCAGTCGGCGGCCCTTGGTTTTATACGAGCCATCCAGCACCCGCGCAGCGGTAAACAGCTGATTAATCGAACGCAGCCGCAATACCCCCGCACGCTTGAGCGCGACGTTAAAAACATCATCGCTGCCGATCAGGCGTTCGGAATGCGTGCTACCGGTGGTGAGGGTGTGGTTTTCATAGCGCCCCACTTTCAGCGCCAGCACGGCTTTCGAGCGCGAAGCGGCCCGCAGCGCCGACATAAAGAGCTGCGCGTCTTTCAGGTCTTCGATATACAGCAGAATGGATTTGGTTTTAGGATCGGCCACCAGATAATCGAGCACATCGCCCACATCAATGTCTGCCGCCGCGCCCAGCGACACCACCGACGAAAAACCCAATTCATGCGATTCGGCCCAATCCAGAATCGCTGAAGTCACCGCCGACGACTGCGACACCAGCGCCATGCTGCCGTTTTTTACTTTGCCCTGATAATTACAGGCCAATAGCTTGCTGGGGGCGCGCACAAAGCCAAATGCAGTGGGGCCCAGAATGCGGATGCCATACTGGCGCGCTCGCGCCAAAAGCTTATCCAGCACCACTTTGCCCTTGGCATCAGTACCGACAAAATCCCAAGACATAATCATCACAAAGCGGATGCCTTGCTTGCCACAGGCCTCAATCAGCTCCACCAGCGTTTTACTGGGTGTAGTGAGGATGGCTAGATCGACTTTTTCGCTGAGCTTGGCCAGTGTTTTGACCGTAGGCAGGCCAAAGACCGTCTGATGGCGCAGATTCACCGGATACACCTTGCCGGTGTAGCCAGATTCACACAGATTGCGCATCACTTTTTCCCCCACCGAGCCCGGGGTTTCCGAGCCGCCCACCACGGCGATGGAACGCGGATCAAACAAGGCGGCGAGGTAGTGGGCTTTCATGGTGGGGGCATCCGTCAGAATTACTTGCTTTATTGTATATGCGCTTGGCAACAAGCTCTAATTTTGCAGTGCAAAATAAGGAAATTTCCATGACAGCCCACCACCGGCTCACCGCTTTGGCAGGTGGCAAGATATAATTGCGCGGTTTTCCTACTTACACACTGCAGGATTGAAACAATGGACATCAGCAAAATTGCCGCTGGCAAAAATCTGCCGGAAGATTTCAACGTTATTATCGAAATCCCAGCCAATGCGCCACCGGTAAAATACGAATTCGACAAAGAATCGGGCGCCATCATCGTTGACCGCTTTGTGGGTACTTCGATGTCTTACCCGATGAACTACGGTTTCGTGCCACACACCCTGTCGCTGGATGGTGATCCAGTCGATGTTCTGGTGTACACCCCATTCCCATTGGCCCCAGGCATGGTGATCAAGTGCCGCGCGGTGGGCGTGCTGGGCATGGAAGACGAATCAGGCATGGACGCCAAAGTCATTGCCGTACCAGTACCGAAAGTGTGCGCGATGTTTGCCCACATCGAAAAACTGGAAGACATTCCAGAATTGCTGCTGGCCCAGGTAAAACACTACTTCGAACACTACAAAGACCTGGAAAAAGGTAAGTGGGTGAAAGTTACCGGTTGGGGCGACAAAGCTGCGGCCGAAGCCGAAATCATGACCAGCTACGAGCGCGCGCAAAAAGCCTAAGTGCTCGCCAGCTAGCCCAAACCCGCTGCGGCGGGTTTTTTTACGCCCAGATTCAGAATACCCCATACAGGTATAGACACCAAAAGATTGTCTTAAAATTCGTTTATTCACATACCCCTCAGCCTGAATTTCGCTCCCAACTTCATCGCCACTCCCCTCATTCAAAATGCACTATTTTTGTGCGCAACAAGTACCGCGCACCATAAATACGCACACCCAGCACGCCGCGCGCACCACAAGGCCGCAGCAAATCAGGCTTTGCACCATGCCCGCGCATTGGCACAAACTTTGCTAGCAAACGCGCCATAAAAATGACGATTTGAGAGAGCACACATGGACGCATTTCGCACCAGTACGGACGTACTGTTTATCCTTCTGGGCGCCATCATGATTCTGGCCATGCATGCCGGCTTTGCTTTTCTGGAGCTGGGTACGGTACGCAAAAAGAATCAAGTGAACGCCCTGGTTAAAATCCTGACCGATTTTGCCGTATCCACCCTCGCCTACTATTTCATTGGCTACAGCGTGGCCTATGGCGTGAGCTTGCTCGGGCCGGTGCAAACCCTCACTGCCGCCAGCGGCTATGGGCTGGTGAAGTTTTTCTTCCTCGTTACCTTCGCGGCCGCGATCCCCGCCATTATTTCGGGCGGGATTGCCGAGCGGGCCAAATTTCACCCGCAAACTGCCGCCACATTTTTGCTGGTGGGGCTGGTGTATCCCTTCTTTGAAGGCATGATCTGGAATAATAACTATGGTTTGCAAGATTGGCTGAAAGCCAGCTTTGGCGCCACTTTCCATGATTTTGCCGGCTCGGTAGTCGTGCATGCGGTTGGCGGCTGGATTGCCCTTGCCGCCGTGCTACATCTTGGTGCACGCCGCGGTCGTTACAGCAAAGAAGGCCGTATCGCCGCCCACCCACCGTCAAGCATCCCCTTTCTGGCGCTGGGTGCGTGGATTCTGATCGTTGGCTGGTTTGGTTTTAACGTGATGAGCGCGCAAAAAATCGAAGGCATCTCGGGCCTCGTGGCCATGAACTCACTGATGGCCATGGTGGGCGGCACGCTGGTGGCCACTTTCATGGGCAAAAACGACCCCGGCTTCATCCACAACGGCCCGCTCGCTGGCCTGGTGGCCGTATGTGCCGGCTCGGACATCATGCACCCACTGGGCGCACTGGTAGTCGGTGGCATCGCAGGTGGTATGTTTGTGTACCTGTTCACCGTGACGCAAAACAAATGGAAAATCGATGATGTGCTGGGCGTCTGGCCACTGCATGGCCTGTGTGGCGCCTGGGGGGGTATTGCCGCCGGTATCTTTGGTAGCGAGGCGCTGGGCGGTATGGGTGGGGTGAGTATCCTATCGCAACTCATCGGCACCGCTCTGGGGGTGGCCATTGCCTTCGCCGGCGGCTGGATCGTGTATGGGCTACTCAAGAAAACCGTCGGCATCCGCCTCAGCGATGAAGAAGAATTCAACGGCGCCGATCTGAGCATCCACCAAATCTCCGCCAGCCCGGAGCGCGAGACCAATTGGTAACACCAGTGATAGAAAACAATTAAGTCTGTCGGGAGACAATTAAGTTTGTCGGACCTAAGAACGATAAAAAGGGGCCATAAAAGCCCCTTTTTTTGAGCTGATTCCTTACTACAAAACCTATAGCTTACCACCCCAAAGGCATAGTACATCGCCACCCTGATTGCCAAAACCACCAACACTAGGGTTATTGCGAGTGAGTTGCAGGAACCAGTGAGACATCACCGAGCCTCGCTTCCACAAACTAATGCTCAACTTGAATCATTTAGATTCTCTGATTTCTCTGCACAACAAGCTGTAGGGGGCCTCGAAAAACTTAGAAAACTTACAAGTGAAATCCATATTTTTCGGGTAACAATTCGCCGCCAGAGCAATAACGCTTATAAGTAGCTCTGGGGTATTTCATTTCAGCCACGTAGCTAAAATTCCATTGGTGTTTCCATCAGTCTTTCAAATCCGAGGGCTTCCTGAGGAATCCAATGTCCAGATATCCATAGTTCGCTAAGCTCTGAACCAAGCTCATTGCCTAACCATTCTTCAGCTAAGGACCTAAACCCGTTATGCCGTTCGCTTAATACCCGTTTGTGTCCGTTTTCAAGTAGCCAGCGATAAAGCTCAATTGCAGGTGCAACCATGGAGCGAGCGGATGAACTAGTGCGATTAAATTCTATTGGTATACGAACTCCAGCAGGGTCTAGGTCGCCGAGATACTGAGCACCTACACCGCCAACTTCAATAAGCACCTGCTCAAGCGCATTACCACTTCCCTGAAAAGCCTTGCCTGAACCATAGACTACTGCTGAATAGCGCTTAGCATGTTGGTTCCATTCACCGAAACTCCAAAAGCTGTTGTGATTTTCGACTATTAAAACAGGTGCTCCGACTACGTTGCTCATGCGGTACGGTAATGGTGATGGTACAACAAAGGCGCCCAAGACCGATAAAGGAAGGCGACCTCCAAAAAGGGTAGCGCTACCGCTGGCACGTAACGAATCCAGGCGTTTTTCATCCCCGAATATCTCTAGCGAGCGCTCTTTAATTGGGACCAATCTTAATTTATTGCGATGGCTAAGTAGGTAGTCATTTATTAACCGTGCGGTTTCTAGTGCAGGAAGTTTCAATTCTGGCCAAAAACCAAGTTCGGGGACCCATGCGACCGAGGCATAGTCTTCAAAAATCGGAGTTGAAGTTTCACTGCCAGTCACTTGTACCCACTTTGGCAAGGGCGGGTTGCCAACTTTTTCCCAATTCCCTGCCGCTGGGAGTTTGATGCAGCATGCTTTTTCAAGTGCTCTTAGACGTTCAAGTAAAAGAGCATTACGATTTGGCGCAGTTATGGTTTCTGGATGAGCATCAAAGAACGCGCGCCGAACATCGTCCAGCACAATCCGCTTTCGAGAGGCATTCTCTAGGACAGATAAAAACGAGTCACTCATGCTGTAGCCTCGATTAGGAGTTGTTCTTTGAGTTTGAAATCGACGGCTTCAAGATGCCAACGCCCGGTTTTAGTATTCTTACCAGCTTTTCTCAACCGAACAAAACGGCTGAATTCGCCCACAGTGTTGTAGTCAGGGAGCGCCGTGGCGAATATAAGCTGAACATCCATCGCCTGAGCTAGCAATCTTTGAGCTTGCCATAGGGTTGGTGTTGTCGCTTTGGCAAACGGATTATCTAATATGAGTGGCCCACCACCGACTTTCTTGAGTTTCGCTTGTGTCTCAGCTCGTAACTGATTAATTAGCATATAAAGGAACATTGCCATTACAACACCTTCGCCGCCAGAATTTTGGATTTTATCCACTGCGACATATTGAAGTGCCTCATCTGGAACCATCTTTAGCATTTGTAAGCCCAATGGCTTGCCGTGAATGCGTAGCACAGCATCAGCGATAAGTTCAGCTCCTTTTGCAGGAACAATTTTCGAATCAATTAGGCTATCAAGATAGTTGCCAAGATGTTGTCTCCGCAGGTCGTTACCAAGCTCATTGAAGCGTGCACGCATTTTTAGAATAAGTTTTCCACCCACGTAAGGCGCATTTGCAGGTATGCGCTTGTTAGCACATGCTGAGCTAAGCATTGCGATGGCCGAACTTGAAAGATTAAGAAGCTCACCCAGACATGCGTCAAAATCTCCCTGCATACCATCTAGGCTCGATTGTATCGTGCCAATACGGTCATCAAGTCCTTCAAGATGACGTACGCTATCCATGCATGCAGCTTCAAACTCATTCTGTAAAAGCTGGCTAGCTATGTCCGGTTCAACTTCCTGAAGTGCTGGGGTCGATGCTTCAGATTTGAGGGAATCGAAAGCTTTTAAAGCTGCAGTGCGTGTGCTCGCAGTTTTTTTGTTCTTTTGTTGATAGTCGGCGATTAGCTCGGTTGTTTGCTTTTCAAACGCTTCGTCTGGAGTTTCAGCATCAACGTCAAGATACCCAGATAGGTCAAGCGCCGCCTGAAGGTTATCTGCCGCTTGTTCTGCACTGCGCACCTTATCTTTTGCATTTTGACTAGCTAATTTATAACATTCTAGTGCAGTTAATGCATCTGCTGCAGCCTGAGCAGCTTCTGTTTGTTTCCTGTTTGTGCTGGCTAAGCAGCTTTCTAGTTCTACTTCGTCAAGAGATAGCATTTCGATTGTAGGTGGCTCAACTGGGCGATTTTCCTTTTGGAAAATTTGGCGTGTCGTACTTGCCGCGGTCTCTTCATGAGCAATTTGATTCTTTATCTTTTCTGCGCTCTCATGCGCCTCAGTGCATTCTTGAATTTTCGTTGAAAAATCCAGAACGGAAAGATAAGGTGCAAAATCATCCAGATTTAAATCGGAAAATTCTATCGCAAAATTCTGTAGCTGCTGTGTAAGGTTAGTCTTCGCTTCTTCTTCTTTATATTGCAGCAATCCAAGACGTTGATTTGCCTCAGTGGAATAAACTTTTTCAGCATCTGCATAAAAGACTCGCAACTCTTCCAATGTTTGGTGTTGCGCTAACTGCAGCCCAGCTGACTGTATATCCTCTCTTCAATAGGTTACTGCCAGACGCTCATTTTGCCGTTCCTTTGCTTTGGCTTCTAACTCAACCTTGAGTTTGAAAGCCTCTAGCTTCGTCTCAGTAACATTAGTTTGTTCTGTTGTTAGCTCTACCCGCTGCATATCCTGTTCCAGGCGAACACTAGGAATACACCGTAAGCGAATGAGCCTAGCGGGCCTGCTTGCATCATGCTGTGTGCTGAACCGACTTATAGTTTTTTGATGCATGTCGGCTGTATGTGCTGCTTTGCTGCAACTATTTTTAGCCCGCATAGCAATCTCAGCTTGCTGCTCATACTCCTTGGCCTGTTCTTCATAAATCGCAGATTGTATAAGTGCCGCTTCTGACTCTTGCTGAAGACGCTCAATGTCTATGCGAGCACGGGCTAGTATTTCACCACCAAAACGCTTTTCGTATGCTAGTAATTGTTCCTTTATCCCCAATGCTTCTTTCAACCGAGATGCATGTGCATTCCTAAGACTATCAATGTTAGCTATCCGCTCATCAAGTTGTTGCAGTAATTCTTGAGCTGCTTCTTGGTTGAATGCGGCGTCATTGTCCGCTGACAATACAAAACGGTTAGCTTCCAACGTATCGGGTTCAAGTGAGTTCACTGAGACCATTACTGGCGTATCTAGCTGCAAATTTTGGGCGGTAATTTCACGTGCGGATTCCAACTCGCTTGATGCAACAGAAACACCTAAAAAACGCGACGGATTACTAAGGACTATGGCTCGTGCTGTAGATGCATCTGGAATCGCATCGGCTAGATAAATGTTATAGGGCTTAGCGGATTTCACACCCTTGGCATGAAGGCTAGCCACAACTTTATTAACATCACAGGAATCACCTGCAACACCAGTTTGCGTAATAGCACTTCGGCTTGCATGAAGGGTCGATAACTGCACTTCGCATTGCGCGACAGAACGCTCTTCTGCCAATATGAATCGCTCAAGCTCAGGTAGCAGTATCGGTGAATCGGGGTTTGCTGTATCAGCATCAGCAACCTGTCGCAGAATAGGGTTTTGTTCAAATTTCTCTCGCTCACTCTCTCCTTCTGCAACGAATTTTTGGAGTTGAGGTAAATCAGCTGCTATTGTAACTGCATGAACTTGCGCTTTATTAGCGTTGCTTCTGGCTTCCTGCCCCTGGGTCTTAAGTGTTATCGCATCTAAGTTATACTTTTCCTCGAGTTTAAGCTGCTCTATTGCGATATTTTCATAACGCGCTAAGGCTTCCGAGGTCGATTCGCCCTCTTTAATAATATTCTCATTAATAAGCTGATTCAGGGAGGACCAATATGCCTCTTCAGCGTTTGTAAGGGCTGCTTCTTCTGAGCTGAGGCTTCGTGCAGCCGTTTCAAGGTCTTTAAGCTGTTGTTCAATATTTTTGAGACTTGCCTCAGCCTGATTCTCTGTCGTTAAGACATTATTAAGTTGGGTATGTAACTCATTTTCCGCAAGTAGGAGCGCATTTCGCAGCAGCATTCCTTGAACTTCAACCTTATCTTTCCAAGGTTCAAGTTGCTCACGAGCGGCAATTGAATTATTACCTAGCTCTACCAAACGTTTTTCTAAAGCTGCAATTTCCGAGTGTGCCTTGGCCGCATTTACTCTAAATAGGGTATCTCTTGCAGTATCTGCTGCAATTTCTGCGGCGTATTTGCGCTCAATAATGGCCTCTAATGTTCTAGTAAGTTGCAACAACTTTAATGTAGTTATCTCGGCAGTATATTTCTTAGACAGATTAGTTTGCTCGATGGCCAGCTTAGATTTCTCTTCCTGTTTAACTAATGCCTCTTTCTCTTCTAAGCGAAATTTGTTAGCGAGCATATCAAGCCCTTTTTTGACCCTGGCTCCTAGATGCCTTGTCTTGTCTTGTTCGTCGCTAGCTATGCTGTACAACAAAGCAGCATCCTTAAATGCAAGTAATGTTGTACGTAATCGGGAGAGTTCGGTCAGGCACTTCTGCAAATGCGGTTTACGCCGAAGTTTGTCGCAGACATCGACTACGCTTTGGCGTACAGATGCCGCCATGCCATCATCAAGAGTTAAGCCAAAAAACTTCCGGATAAATTCTGGTTCCGAATTGAAATTAAGGAAGCCAGTATCAATCCCTCCTTCCTGTGCTGAGAAGTTGACCTGCAACTTCAACATATCAATGTCGATGAGGCGCTCTTCACGCAAGTGTTGCTGCCAATCATGCTGAACACGCGTTTGAAAAAAATCAGAAGATAACTTGTGCGCATCGTGAATCCAGCGCGAAAGTTCAAGCATGTTGCTGACTGGGGCATAATTCAGTTTTGGTGCTGGAACCGATTGAAAACCAAGAGCACTGTTGGCTTCAAAACTAAAGAAGATTCGCTCAACTTCGTCTCGTTCTATTCCAGTCTTGACTGCAACTGCCTGACCAATAACTAGATAATACGGTTTTCCTCCTGCCACACGGGGTGGCATTACCCACTCGATGAGAATGATGCCGGGCTGACCATCGCGAGAAAAATACTGACTGAAACGGTGGTTTTTGTTTTGGATATGTTTTAAGAATCGTTCAACTGGTGTGTCAAAGCATGAAAACACAAAACTCAACAGCGTTGTTTTACCCCCTCCATTTTCGAGGTTTAGAATCGTGTCTGTTGGTTCACCTGTTGCAGGGTCAGTCAGGTCGAAAGTTACGCCATCATACCAAGCCATATCGATACCATAGCCACCTACGTAAATGCGTGAGATTTTTTGCATGATTAGCCTCTGACTCCCGAGTTACCATCTTGAGCAATTTCGAAAAGACGCCGGAGAGTCAGGTCACGGAGCTGCACCTGTAAGCGGTGGGTTGGTGTGTAAGTCGCCATAGATTCGTCTGCAGATTCTCTATCAATTCGCACTAAACCGCCTGTCTCCATATGAGTGAGCGCGATATTAATAAGGCCTGTTATCGATGCAGGTGACGCACGTTGAGCGCCAGGTAACATTAGGGGTAAAGCGCAAATAAGTTGCCAGCCGTGAGATAGTTCTTCTGGAATATCTTTTTGGTCGCCCTCAAGCTCGGCATCTTTCAAGCGTCGAGCAAGCATCAGTAATGTATCGCGAAACTGTGCAAGGCTTGAGGGAGGTGCAATGAAACGGTCATCCTCCAAACCACTAGTAGTCGGATAAAACACCGCAGCTATTGCTACGTGAGCAAGGACGAGTCCCGCTTTTTGTTCGGGCTTAAGGTTGGCTCGTAAGTCGCCAATTCGCATCGCAAACTTACTATCGCGTGATGATGGCACAATCACTAGGCCTCGCTCGCTGAAATCGAGAACAGTCAGTTCAAGGCCTTCAGCAATATCAGCAACCATAGTTGAAAAGCTAGGCTCCGCCCTATAAAGGTCAAGAAGTTCACGGTATTGTGAGTCGTTAACTGGCGATAGCCCTGACTGTATAGCCTTATAGACGAGTCTCGAAGCATTGCGTGGCGTTAAGCCTAGTGCTGTCATAGTTTGTTCCCTTCAATTGGGGAAAAATGTAAATTTGAACCTTCAGCGATGTCCCGCTCAAATCGTCCCTCTGCTTCGGCGCGCATATAGGGAAAGAGTGTTTCTGCTTGAGAGAAACTTCTGAACATCATTAATACGAGGCAGCGTTGTTTGATGCGGTTAAAACCTTCAGCTTCTGCAATGACCAACAACTCATCGACACTGTATGTGCACGGCACCTTGAATTTATTTGTCACCCAAGCCTGCACATCATTGATAAGTGCAGGCGCAAACTGTTCGAGAGGAGGAACGAAAGGCTCAAGTTCACCTCCATCATCATCTGACTCTACTACTTCGATTCTGCGTTCTAATAACAGCCCAAAAATGGCATTTAACCCGTATACCTTGGGCCATTTGGCTGGATACATTCCACAAATTGCATCATCTGCTCGCTCAGTTAATACAGAGTTACTGAGTTTAAGCAGGTCCGGTAGAAGTCGGGTTTCTAAGTCTGGCAGTCCCGATGGACTACGTGCGCGGAAGAGAGCCCGCTGCGCGTGCAGAAACTTGTCTGGTGCTACGGTAATGTCACTAACAAGGTTTGAGCGAATTAAACTTGCCCCCTCCAAAGTCTTCAACAACTTTGCTAGGTCCTGTCGAGTTTTTGACTCTTCAGCGGACAACAAGGCTCCACGTACGGCTTCCGTCATTCGCTGGTCCTCCACCTGACGGGCAACAACATGAGTACGTGCATCTTGGAGTTTAGGTGCAACTTCTTTCGTCCAATTAACTGAACCAGGGGCACGAAAGGCTTGCATTAATCGGTCACGAATGAATTGTCGGTATTCAAGTGAAAGTGTGCGTGCCCGCTTTGCAAATTCTAGTGCTGCGTCGAAACGTCCTCGTTGAACAAGTAGGTCAAGCATCTTCTCCATCATTTCTTGAGCGTCTTCGGGCGCTAGGTCGAGCATGCCTAGATAAACGAGATAACCCTCCGCAGTTGGGCGATAACGATACACATCTTCTAGGTCGGGTTCGTAACTTACCAATCTGAAATTGATTGTCTTTGTTTCTCGAGCCGCTCCGTGGAAATAATCAAAGACAAATTCTCGGTAAGAGTTGCTCTTATTATCTAAAGTATCGAGGATAACTTCAGCTACTCGATGCGCCTGCACCTCCTTGAGACTTGGCTTCATCGCTTTAGCCACTTGCTTCAATCTATCGAGAAGCTCCTTAGAAGTGCTTCCCATCTGAATAGTTGTACCTTCCATCATCAGGTCTAACGCAGTGAGAACCAAATAATGTGTATCAATGTGCTTAAACAGTGGCTGAGGCCCGTCACTTTCCGTTCCGATACTGTGTTTATTGAGTTCAAGCTGGAAAAGTGGACGCAACAGGAGCAAGTTGCGTTGCTGCTTGGAGAGGTCCAGCAGTTCGATGATAGAGTCAGTGGAATCTATCATTGCTTGATGTGGCAAATCTGAGGATTGTTCCATTTCAAGTCTTGAAATCTTATTCGCGATTGGTTGTAAAAAACATCACCATTGCATTGTACGTATAAAAACTATACTCGTATAGTTTTTATATTCAAGTTAGACTGTGAATATGAAATCAAAGACAACTACACAAAACAGTTCATCAAGCAGTGCTTCACGGGGTTCTGCGCGTTGGAGTCAGGAGAGGCGACTTGAATTTATCGATTACCGCCTGAGGTGGGATGGGCACCTGAATCGGTCAGACCTCATAGATTTTTTTGGCATTTCCGTGCCTCAAGCTTCGCTAGACATAGCCAGATATACTGAACTTGCACCAGGCAACATCCACTATGATTCAAGTGCCCGTACATATTTAACGGGAGCTCAATTTGAAGCTCTTTACAACATAGATAACCCACAAAGATATTTGAATGACCTACTCATTGATGCGTCAGGCCTTTCTTCTGGCGGTGGAGTGTTTTTGGGGTGGGCACCACCTGTAGGCTTAATACCCATTCCAGTCAGAATAGTTTCAGCAGAGACCCTTGGTTGTTTGTTGCACGCAGTTAGAAATCAAGAAACAGTAGTTGTGAAGTACCAGTCACTTTCATCGGTAGATGCGGAAACTAGAACCCTGTCTCCACATTCTCTAGTATTTGATGGTTTTCGCTGGCATGTGAGAGCCTTCTGTCATTTACGACAGTCGTTCCGTGATTTTGTCATTTCACGAATTATCAGCATTGAGGCGGGAGTTGTATCTACTGTAACTATCCAAGATGACTTCGCATGGCATACCCAAGTGTCACTTGTAATTGCCCCCCACCCAGACTTACCAATAGAACAACGTAAAGTCATTGAGCTCGATTATGGCATGCAAAACAGTGAGGTGCGTCTAGATTGCCGACAGGCCTTGCTTTTCTATTTACTGAAACACCTAGGTTTTTCTGGCCGAGAAGCCACCACACCACAAGCTCAACAGATTATTTTAAAAAATGAGGATGAAGTTGCAAATTACCTTAAATAAATACAACCAAGATTAATCTCTGTAGATGCATTGAATAGAAGTCAGAACTTATTATTCATAAACCTTGCCGAAATTTAACCGAAATCATTAATAGAAGTAAACAATTGAAATGAAATTTTGATGATATTGGGTGTATTCAAGTTTGTTTATGGATTTATCAGTTGGCAAAGTCAAATGCAATACATGAAGCAGCGTGTTCCCTGCAAGCTGATAATTGGAGTACATATTTATCTCAGGTGAAAGCGTCCTACCAGATGTATAAAGATGAAGCTTGGGTGCCAATGGCAAAAAAGCACCCAGAGCCCATCAACATCATCACTGCTTTAGCTAACCTATCCGGCTCCGATATAACTATCGGTTGTCGTTGGCTACTTCCTATTATTGGATATCTGCCGCAATTTCATGCCAAAAACGCAAAACAACTCCTTGATTTTTCTGAGCACCTAGACACCAAACCTAATAGTTTTCTACCGCCGCCAAATCGCAGGCAAAACTTGTTGAAGCCACTCCCTGTCATTGTTGTAGAGCCACTGAAATCCATTACCAGGCAACAAACGTATTTGCTTAATGGGGAGCTCTGGGTGCGCAGCCAAAGTAGTTAGCAACTGAACGCGATGACTCTCCGTTTCTTTTGCTCGATGAGCACGAGTCCATTGCTCCTTAAGCGTTGGCCGCTGCGCCAAATAATCTTTAATATAGGCTCTGCGGATTGCCAAAGCTTTAGATATTTCACTTCGACTAACCCCCCGTTGAAGCATGTTACACAGCAGGCCTTCTCGTGATGTACCTACTATATGTGGTTGCCTAACACGTGCCACGCCATACCTACGATTCAAATGCGCGAGAGCTTCACTAGCGGGAATATTGAGCTGCTCGGCAACTGTAGTTACTGATGCCTGGGATTTTTCAATTAGGTTTACGAGTTTCGCGCTGCGGTCAGTCAATAACTTTTGAGCCCCTTGTATTCCATCATTCTCAATGACCGCGGAAACTGTCGTATATGTATCGAAAAACTCATCCGGCTCAGAAAAAAGGAAATTCATCAGAAGAATGTGTTTCGATGGGTGCCGTCGCCCTGCATACTTATGCAATAACCCGCTAAGGAATCCGCCATTCACACGGTCAGCACTATTGATAAAGCTAAAGGAAGGAAAATCGCCAAGCTGACCGCAATGTGCAATGAATGAGTCTTGCAAAACCTTCAAACGAAGTGACCCATCCAAGGCCAGCCACCCGCGTTGATTGGCCTGCATCAGATAGGCAAATCGCAAGAATGAATCAATCAATTGATTCCCTGCGCGCAGTTCTAACGCGTGGGTCCAAGTGACAAGACTCTTAAAGAGCCGACGCAGATTTGTTGAGACTTGCGGAACTGGATTTAATTGGATATCTGTTAACTCATGCTGCAACAGATACGCTTGAGAAGTATTGAGGAATTCATCCGACACCTGGCGCAACAAACAATCGTGCCGAACGCAAAAGCCGATTGTGGGCCACATATGTTTGGTTTGCCACCAAGAGACTGCGGACATGTCCAATTGCTCGGCCATGCAGTGAGGGCAAAAAAACAGTGCTGACCTAGTTGCTTGGCCTGCCTTTTGCAAGCCCAAGAATTTTTGAATTGGATTGCTGTTACCTATTGAAAGCTGGTAGGTAATTTTCGCCATTTCTGTTGACGACAAAAAAGGCGCGAAGAATCCAACAAGCGTACGCTGCTTAACCAGCTCATCAAGTGTACCCAACTGTTGTTGAGTGCAGGTTTGAAAATAGCGTAAATGATATGGAAATCCGGCGCCTAATCCGGCATCGGGATGACCAAATAATACCTGACTTGTAGAGTGGGGGTTTTGGTACCCATTCAAGCGATGATAACGAGCACACCAACTATATAGCGACTCTCCGCAAAACGGCTGAGGCTGGCAAGCACTCGACTCAGGAAAGCGAATTACTCCCGTAGCGGCGGCAGTTTCTTCGACGGCCACATTCCCCTCCTACACTCAAGTTATCCACTTCAGTATAAACATCAAATCAATTTAGATTTACGGGATTTCGACGGCCGGCTTGCTGGTAAAGCGCAGTCAGAGCTACCTCACTGGATTCATATAGCAGTGCCATTGCCAATGCATAAGCGTGCGTACGAGCGGAAACTGCGAGCACTGTGTTATCCAATGGCGTATATTTTTCATTAGCTTGCTTCATTTCGAGCTTAGGAAACAACTTTCTCAGCCATGAGATGGGCAAAACATCAACGGCATAATCACTTAAATATTGAGAAGTTGGACGTTGGCGCGTACTAAGTCCTTTAGCCATTGCAAGAGGTCGAACAATATTTCCAGCGTCAGATAGATTTATGCGTAATCGCCCACGAAGAAGAGCAACCATAATTTGCGAATAGCGCTTCAAAATAGGTTTGGATATTTCATTCACATCCGGCTCAGCAACAAGTTCGGAATCTCCAATCTGCGAAGGCAATTTAAGTATAAATGCGCTTTCATCACACGACCGGAGCGAAGTCCCGTGCTCTACGCACCAATCAACGCCTAATAGCTGATGCCGTCTCATCCAATAAGAGAAGCCCCATTGCGACTGCTGAAACTCAGCACATGCAGGGCAGAAATACGCGGCGGGCTTTTGCAATAGCCGCCAATTCCTGCGAATGACTGCTGGAGTATTGACTAAGCTGTGGAGCATACCAGCCTTATTGGAAGTCATAGCTAGCAAAGATGGTATTAACGAATGATTTTGGGCGAACTCTCTGTCATTCAAGTTGGCTGAACAAGCAAGTGCTTCAAAACGTCGAGAACCACCAGCGGGGGGATTAAATTGCTCAATAAGAGCGTTAATCGTGTCTTCTGATGTCGGAAATGTATTTAGAAGATGAATGCGCCCCCAATATCCGAGAATAAACTCATCAGGTAGCACTTTTGGAAAAATAGTCATGGAATTGCGCTGAGCTACTAGCTCAGTTTTGGTTGCTACAGGATATTTTTTTAAGGTAAACCATAGAGAGGATGGAATGTTATTTGGAGAGCAGCACCAAACCAGAGCAAAATTAGATGATAAACAAGAAAAAACCGTACCTATCTGCTAACAATACGAACCCATTTGGCGACCGCGACCACTCTCAGATTTTCGGCTGTAGCTGTGATTTGAAGAGTTGAAATAACGCGAAACGCGCTTCCGCACCAAAATAACCTTCGGGTTGCTGCATCACATACTTCTCTACTTCTTCAAATGCTAATCGTTCAATTCGGTACTGTTCATCACCACATAAATGCTTTGTGACTTGTGAATCTCCAAATAGTAATCGATGAAGGTCCACGCCTGCCTCTGCGGCTAAAGCCAGGTAACGCAACGTTGGGGAACTGACTTCCCTCTCATATTGACTTTGAGCCAAACGCTGTATCCCACATCGCTCAGCCAACGCTGCTTGACTTAGCTTCAATCGTTTTCGTTCGTTGGCAAGACGCACACCAAAACCACTTGCAATCTTAGGGCAGAACTCAGTCATGCATACAAAACCATACAATCATGGACAAAAAGAGAGGATTGCGCTACAATTGAACGCTAAAACCCTCAACAAAGAGGAAGCACCAGTGAATAGTATACAATTAAATACAGAAACTGTCAAGTTTGCACGCAAATACTTCGAGGCCAATGGGGTTTCCGTTGCAGAGTGGGCGCGTGCTAAAGGCTTCTCGGTAACCTTGGTGTACCAAATTCTTGAAGGAAGAAGAAAATGCCTCAGGGGGCAGAGCCATAAAATAGCCGTAGCTCTTGGCATTAAGCAATGCAATGCCACAAGCCTTCATGAGCCACAAGACTAGCGGCACCAAGCAATAAAAGAATGAAAATGATAAAGGAGGAATACAAAATGTAGACAAAAAAAAACCGGACTCACCTTTTGGCTTATCCGGCTTTATCTGTTGACACAAGAAATACTGCGAATTAGACAATCACAGTATCTCCAAGCTCAGCAGACAAGTCAAGGCCTCGTTGCATCTTTTTTCATGCCAAAACAGCAAGAAAGGATATGGCACGTCATGAACTTTGCTCGATATGGAGATAACCATCATGCAATTAGCTTCCTCATTGCCCCTACCACCCCTACCACCCCTACCTCAAGTTCCTTGGACTGAGGCGACAAACTCCTCTCAAGAGAAAAAAAATAGGGCTCAGCGTCGACCTAATGAAAAGCGGCTTAGGCTTATCATCAAACGGCAAGCAAATCAAACCTGGGAAGCTGACTACATACCTGCAATTTGTGCGGTTAGAGGTGAAGCGCCATCCATCTCTCACGCGACGACAATAATTTCAAAAAAAATCCATGGACGAGAAATTCACTTACTTTCCTCCGCGGAAGTATCTGCTGCCCTCCTAGGCCTTTATCACCCTGATGTTATTGGCCTCCAAGAACAGCGCGCATTTTCCTCTGGAGAGGCCCCACATCCACTGCACAATCTTAAATCAGGAACTCCAATTGGAACAAAACCACTAAAAGGAATTATTGATGTAGCAGAACGCCTTGACTATTTAGAACAACTTCCCTCAATCAAAGTTCAAGATAGTACCGGGGCCTCACGTAGTGTTATTTTCCCTTTTATAGGGGACTTGCTGTGGGCGATGCGCTCCAAAAACGGCCACCATTATTGCTTGAACTGGTCAGTTAAAGATAGCGAAGATGCTTTCAAACGACCATTAGAGAGTAAACGCTATACCACACCAAACGGGCAAATAACTGAAAAGGTTTTGATGCGACATGAAATTGAAAATTGCTATTACCAAGACGCTGGAATACGGACAGTTTTTTTGGCTTCTGAATTAATCGACAAAAATGTGGTAGCAAATCTGCGACAATTATTTCTGCACCATGCACGAAAAATTTCAATTTCACAGGAAGAACAAGATGAAATAACTGAACGTTTTCGAATGTGCATTGCAAGCGAAACTCCGGCCCATGAACTAATTGCCAAACTAATAGGGGCAGGAAAATATTCATTAGACGACTGTAGGAATATTCTATACCAAGCAATTTGGTTTCGTCACCTAAAGGTAAACCTCTTCGAACCAATTATAATTAACCGACCTCTAAAACCAGAGGAAAACGACATACTTGATGTATATGCTGACTGGTTTAAGGAGTCACGCTCATGTTAATTGGAACGCGACTAGTTGCACCGGATGGTTTTGGACCATTCACCAAGAATGAAGTATTTCATTTCTTAGTTAATCACGCTCCAACTAGTAGGGTTCTGCTAATTAAATTTAAGTGGAAAGGGAAAGGAACAGCTGGGACACAGCTAATTGCCTTAGAAAGGTCTGAATTTGAGGAGGCTGCTGTTCGAGGCTATGTTTTGCCAACTCCGCAACAGCCAAAATTACCTCCATGGCTTGAAGCACTGGAGGGAATAAATCTTGGGCTAAGGGATTCGCTGCGCCTACATGTAAAAAAAACTCATATAGAGAGAATTGAACAGCGATTATTAATAATTTCTAGCGCGATAAGTAACATTTCCACAATATTTGCATCAAAGGATATCGAAGCTACATTAAATCAATACGCCCGAAATGCCACCCCACCTCAAAATGAAACTCGATTTCGGCTTTGGGTACTGACATATTTATGTTTTGGCAGTAATTTTTGGTCATTACTACCAGCATTTCATTTAGCTGGACATTGGGATAGAAAGAAGTTTGCTGACAAGAAAATGGGGGCACCGTCTCTTGCGCATGGAACAAGATATGGCTATGGAATGTCAGTGGAAATGGCAGAGCGTTGTGATAAAGCGTATGTGAAATACATGGATTTAGGAAAAAGCATGCAATCAATTTATGAAGATGCCATGCGCAAAGAATTTGGATGCACCCCCTTTACGCAACCTTCCGGGATGAAGGTATATTCGCACCCAGAAGGCAAGCCATTTCCTACGCTCAGACAATTTCGCTACCAAATTGGCAAATCTTTTGGCTTAGGAAAAATCCAAAAAAACCGCTATGGCTCAACACGCCACCGAAGCAGGCTAGCTCCATCCTTAGGGAGTTATTCAGCCGATGTTGCCAATTTGGTGGAAAAAATAGAAGCCGATGGCTATTTCACCAAAGAGAGCCCTAAAGGCTATCTCGAAGGCAGCACTCTCGAACCATTATGTGTAGTTACTAGCCGTGACCAACTATCAGGGATGCTTCTCGGAATCGGTTTTTCATTTGGTTCCGAGCATGGTACTGCATACCGCATGATGCTGTTTAGCATGGCAGTCCCGAAGAATTTTTTTTGCAGCCTTTGGGGCTTGTCACTAGAAAAAGGGACTTGGCCATGTCAAGGTTTACCACCTCATTACAAAGTTGATAGAGGCCCCGGGTCTAGCTTGAACCTAGTAGACAAATCGGCAAAGCCCGTTATTAGAAATCTCGTGGAGTCATGGTCGGGCCAATCAAAAGCCACTATTGAATCCTCACATCCACGCAGCGTGAAACTCCAAGGACAACCAACTTACCACACGAGCAATTACACTCCAATCGATTTATGCCGGCGCGAAATCATCAGACTAATTACTAAAAACCAAGTAGCCGATATGTCCGCACGAATAGAGATTGATAGAGAATTGGCATTTGTTCCCCCTACTCCAGAAGCAATTTGGAACCACTATGACTCCAGATTCAGAAACTCTGCAATCCCAATCAGCATAGATGACGCAGTAAGAGCATTTCTTACCCCGGTAACGGTCAAAGCAAGCAAAAAAGGGGTATTCCTAGATGGCCGGCGATATGACTCTAAAGAACTAAGAGCATGCGGCCTCCTTGACCGCCTCGCTCAAGCAGGGCAACAGGAAGTAGCCATACAAGGTTACATATTAGACCTGTGCATCAGACATATCTGGATTGAGGTAGACCACCAAATATTGCAACTGGCCGCAACGCTGAAGATTCGTGAAGACCCAGAACTTTTATACATGTCATTCATGGAGCTTGGACAGTGGAATGAGGCAAGAGCTCAAGTGAACTCTGCATTCAGAGTTCATAAGTCGGCGGTCACCACTGAATACATTGAACAATTCGAATCGCAGACTGGCATGAAGTGGCAAGAGGGCAAGCGTCGATATGGCCGTGCAAAGAAAAATGAATGCCGACGCCAAGAGGTACAAGACGTTCAGCAACATACTGTAAAGCGTAAAGAATTATGATTAATACGGAGGCAGAAAACCCATGGGTCGAGCGGTTTACTCCATATCTGTCGAAGGATGAAATACGGAAAAAGGTTGAGCGCCGCCCTCGCCCTTTGATGGATTTCGACAAATTAAAACCCACTCAATCGAGTAAAGAATTCAACAAAAGGCTTGAAGAGGTATTTTTTCCCAGCACACAATGTATTGCAATTTTGTCCGAATGGTTGGGTTTAGCAATAGACCACTCTCAAAATCATTATCAGGGACGAAGAGAGTTTATGGTTACAGTCTATGGACAAGATGTTCCATTCCCAGACTTCAGCTACCCAATCTGTCTCACCGGATTAGCGGGTGTTGGGAAGAGCCAAGTACTGAAAGCCATAAAGCGCCTTATGCCTTCCAGTGGAACATTCACGGGGCTTGATAACACGCTATTCCGACTAGAAAGCAATCGAATATTAACTATTCAGGCTAAGGCTTCGGCAATTGATGTATTTTATTTACTGACAGGACAACGAATCGCGTCAAACAAATTAGCAGAAGTGGCGCGAAAACATGCCTACAGAGATGGCTTATCATTCTTGGGCGTTGATGAATTCCAGTTCCTCACGCAAAGTGACAAAGCAAACACAAGGCTTGTTCAGTTATTAATGCTGTTTGGATATATAGGCCTCCCTGTAGTTTATATTTCGAATTTCAGTATGCTATACAAGCTCCTTGAGAGAAACCAGGAAGACCGACAACGCTTATTAGGAACTATAAGGGGACTTTTCCCGGAAGCTCCAGACAGTAAGGACTGGGCGACTCTATTAGATTGGCACAAGAAAATAGCCCCAGATGTTTTTGAGTTCGATGCATGGTCTGACGCAGCGGCCATCCATCAATTAACTGGGGGTATTACTCGCGCGGAAAACAAATTGCTTAGTATTGCCTTCCATCGCGCCATGGAAAATGGACGTGGGGTGGGGGTACAAGAGCTTGAATCCGCATATAAGTCGAGAGACTTTGCCGTCTACCGTACAGATATTGAGCTTCTGGCGAAGATACCTTATTCGTCCAGTTTACAAAAAAAGCACAAAGACCTCTGGTGCCCGCTAGAAATACAACACACAAGTCCAATTGAAACATTCTCAGTGCAACGTCAGGACTGTGTAAATGCGGCGGCACTCCAAGCCTCATTGAATAGCACAGAGAAAAAAGCGCTAAAAGAACAAACACCAAAACCCCTAAGAAAGTCCAAGCCTCAACCTTCTAAAAATGAGCCCACAGACAGTAGCAAATCATATGCACAACAACTTAAAGAAAACACAGCTTGGTTTGAGAAAATATCCAAGTAGGAGCAATTGCGTTGCTAGGCTTGCATTACTGTCGCAGGATGACTCCAATACGTGCGCATTGTCATGAGTCAGACCAGACTTAATTGCATTTTCAAAATAAGGAGTCATCAGGTATGAGTACTCCTAATAACGAAGGGAAGGACATTATGTCTCAAGAGAACCGAATAAATCTGGACATTGCGCTTCAGAAGATTCACGAACTAGCGTTAGCAGATGGCGATTTAGGCTACGAATACTGGCATCAGATTGCTCAGCTACTTAAGCGTGCTGCAGTTATGCAAGATGAGATTGATTTTCTCAGCAAAGAACTTGAGCGATGTCGCTCTGGACGCGACAGCTAACCCTCACCAGCGGAGCGACTCCTTAGCAACCGATTGGTCCGCCCGCTCAGCAGCTCGCAGCCAGCACTCTGCCATACCCATCAGCATGGCCGAGGGCCGCATTGGGTCGACTGCAGCCTCCCAGCCCGCAGTCGCTTGGTTGTGCTGTAGCTGAGCTTGAGTGGCTCAACCCAACCCAATACGGACCTTGGCCTTCCATTGGTAGCAAAGTCAGCTGACTGAGGGCAGCAGGCATTCAAGGCATTTGCTGAACACGAACTCCTCGACCGTTACGGACACTCAACCCCGTTGAAAACCCCGTCTGCTTAGAGCAGTAAAGTAGACCTCGGATGTGTCAGCGAAAGTCGGGATGATTCACGTCGCTAATCCTTAGGCTTCATCCATCGTTTTCACCGCTCACGTCGGCAAGGGCGATGGTTCCAAAGCTCTCCGATTTATCCATCGCGCCATAGCCCTGCTTGGCCGCGAAGCGGGTGCAGCGCCAAACGTAAATCCGCATCGGTTCGACGGGGGCTTGAAGCAATAGCAAGTAGGTTCCGCACCTTGGCTTGCCCCCGAGTGGGTAGCTCGGACGCCACGACGTGTTCCAGTATCCGAACTGGGCAAGGTCGGCATCCTCCCGAACGTATTTCAACCTGTCTCCCGATGGCACCAACTTCACAGGAGATGCACTACCGGCTGAGGTTGGCGCAAAGATACCGCGGTTGATGAGCTCAGCCTGCATATAGCCGAAGCGCCTTGGGTTGACGCGCCCCGCAAGCGGGCGAAAGCCCTCAGGTACGGCGCTTTGAGCGCCGGACTTGCTTCGTTCGCACGTTCCTGCCGGGGACAGCCCCTCTCCCATGAGCATCCCGACGTAAGGCTCTACCAGCTCCGATAGAGGCAATGACTCTGGCCAAGGCAAATCAGGACCAGTCCAAAGCGTAGCCGTTGCATCTAGTCGCACGTTCTCGGCAAACTCCGCGCTCCAAGAAATGGCTCCAACAAGTCCTGCCTTGCTTACGGATGACAACACCGAGCGCACGTGCTCTTCGACATCGACAGCAGGAGTCTCTGGATTACTTAGTTTGAGGCCCTCTACTGGCAGCCGGGGTTGAAGCCAAGCCAGACAAGGGTCCAGCGGCAAGGTCGACAGAGAAAACAGTTCAAGAACCTGTGACGGAATACCACCGAACTCACCCGCCACCGCTAAGGTGCGGAGAAACGCCGACCGAGCTCTTGCACTTTGCTCCGTGTAAAACTGGCCCGTGTACTGGTCTCGAGGCGACTCCAGAAAGTGGTCAATGCGGTGACTGTGGTCGGCAACGCGAGCGAGGCTGGCCTGCCACTCGTATGCAAACTGAGTCTGCAGAGGTAATCCTGTTCGCTCCTCAATGAATCGCAAGTCGGACCGGAGTACACGTGGAAATGCCTGTGTTTCCGCAGCAAGAAAATCAGATGTTGGCGAGCTACCGCTGGGGTGTTTCGTGAGCGGAGAAAGGTAGGCTCCCAAATCGGCGCTCGTCGGACAGATACTGCGAAGAAGCAAGTCTGATAACGGGGAACGTGCAGCCACACGACAACCGACGTTTTGTGGACAAACATACGACTGCTCGCGGAGGTTGGCGAGCCAGAATACGAACAGAATCTCCACTGTTTCTGTCTCAAAGCGAGAGCATGCAAGTTCGTGTAGCAACGCGTCCTCTGTGGTCGCGCGCATTGCTGGGCTAGTAAGAAGCAGTGCCAGTTCCTGCATGACCCACCACTTGACCGCCGGCACCGGCCAGCGCATCCGAGCGACGAGCGCTGCGAGTTCGGGACTCACGGTTTCGGCCGAGCTCATGCCCACCTCGGTTTTGGCAGGACAAGCGCACTTGTGTCCGCAATAACGGCATCCGCCATGCATTGTGCAAACGCATTGGCTTCCGCTAGGCGACCAAGCTTGACCAAGAAGAATACCATCATCTCGCCGGGAATAAGCAACTCGCTAGGATTGCCTGCCGTTGTCAGCCAGTTCTTCGCCGACTTTACGATGAACTCGTCTGCTCGGTGTGCAAATAAATGGGCCACTGTCGTGAGCCGCTTCTTTGTTGCCTCCGAGTTTTCAAAAAAGTAACCGAACCATCCTCCATTGTCCATCTGAGCTTTGACCGCCACCGAGAACGTCCGCTCGCTAGCGCCCTCAAGCTCTGCGCAGGTATCCAGTAGCTCATCGAGCAAATGGCGCAAACGGCTATGGCGGTCGGTTTCCGCTAGCACTGCAGCGCTGACGTACTTCGCCAATGTCGATGCCTTTCCCTTTGCTTTCCAATATCTGAACCAGTCACACAAGATGTCTGCTTGGCTGCTGAGCATCGGCTGCATATCTGCAAGAAGCTTGGTAAACGCACTTGGGGGGTAGGCGGCGAAGTCCATCGCATCTCGCCCGGCCTCCTCCGAAGATGCGTCCGAAGTCTGCACAGGTGCGCTCACGGATGCACCCTGTTGCTGCATTGCGGCGCTCGTGACCTTGCCGACAGGGGACTCAGCATCGTTGCTTCGTTGGCATTCCTCTTCAGAAAGCCCTGTATTAGCCAGTGCAAGTAGTTGGTCGGTAGCTTCGCCGCTCGACTCCAGCAGCTGACGCATGCTCGCTTCAGCGTAGTACCAGTCGCCATTGACCACGAGCTCGGCATACTGCTTTGCCAAAGCAGGGCGGTCGAGCTTGGCCAAGAGAGCGGCGGCACTGACTGGGATGTGTCTGGTTCCGCTTCCGTCGGTATATTGAGTGACGCTCGCTACCTGCGGCGCTACGCGCGACAGCAGCAGTCTCACGTTGCCAGGGTCTGCGTCCACAAGATGTTCCAACGCGGACAGGACCTCGTCGAGCGCAGGGTCCTTCCTGTGCCCATAGCCGATGGTGACATCCCAGGCTTGACGACATAAATACCGTGCGGTGTCTATCTCGCCGTACAGAATCAGGAGCTCGCACAAATCCAGCAGGTCCTGCGCAATCGTGCAGGTCTCCTGCAATTCAGAAACTGCCAGTTGCGCTCGCCTGGCCACGACAGACAGAATCAGCTCGTTAGAAAAAACCCGCAGGCCATACGACAATGCGAACGTGGGGAATGCCCCAGCGTGCAGCCATGGCGATTTCTCCGCAGCACTCCAAGAGTGAGCCTCGATGATGTGCGCCCCGCCTACAAGGATACTCAGCAGGTGCACATCCAACGCAACGCGCAAAAGCGCTCGACGGAAATCACTAAGAGCATCCTGTTGCTGGTAGCTGAGGCTCGTCGGCTCAGGCACTTCATTGAAATGGTCGAATATCGCTTCAAATGGAACGGGCGCGCCGGAACGGAAAGCTGCTGCGACCTCTATAGTGAATCTTTCCAGTGCCTCAAGGTACTCCGTCAGATTTGCATGGTCCCCGAACTCTGGCGCCTCCGGCCAGCAGAAATCACCGTCGGTGTGGAGTTGCAGGGAGAGAGAGCGCAGGAACCAGTCACGTACCAACTGGTAAAGCATGTGACGCCGGGTGTCCATGTCTGTGCTGCGGTAGACATCGGATGAAGCTGGAGCAATTGATAAGGAGCTAAACGGCGCTCCTTTTAGTGCGCCGACAATTGACGCGAACGAGCTGTGGCGAAACTCAGTAAACTCCTCCCAGGCCGTGATGTCCGCCCCCGTGTGCAAAGCAATTTCACACGAGAGGTCTTCGAGCATCCGCCGCACGTTGGGGACTTTCGATTCACGCCACGTCTCAACTATCAGTGGGAGATTCGCACCTTCTCTCAGATGGTCCGCCAGTCGAGCAGCGCCCCAGCTAGGCATGTGGGTGAATTCTGTGGCCAGCACCTTCGGGTTACGCGACACGCCCGACTTTATCGCTGCATGGCTAAGTTGCAGTCGAGCTACAACCGACTCCTTGTTGCCGTATCGCGGGTTTAGACGCAGCTCACTGTTCCATCGGTCAATTGCGTATCGCCCTGTATCTCTAGCGCGAGCCTCGTCCCCGCGTTCTTGGAGCGAGAGTGCGAGCCAAGGCAAGGCCGAGGTGTCGAGCTGATTTCGAGCGACAAACGCATCTTGGATTAGCGTTGCATCAGAGGAGACGGTCCAGGCAGCCCGAAGAAGGCGCGGAGCGTAGTCAACTTGGAACTCTGGGCCATTCAGCAGCCTTGTTTTTAGAGCTCTGTGCCGATAGGCCTCACCGTAGTTGCGTTCCGCAAAAGCAGCTTCTTCCGCAACCGTGAGCATCCGGGTCAGCGAGGTGATGGCGTAGCCCTCAACAAGACGGTCGAGCACCCAATCCCGTGTCAGACCATTTCGCAAGGGTTGCGAGTTTCCGAGCCTCGCTAGGACCAGCCAGTGCCAAGTGTTTTGCAGCCGTTTCGGAGCGCGGGTGCGCAGCCATTCTTCTGCGCGTGGCAACAGAACTAAAACCTGCCTAGCGTGCTCCTCCTCTTCCTTGATGAAGACGACTAGGCTTTCATGGAACGGTTGCAAACCGAGGCCGGTTTCAAACAGAAGGTGCCGCACCCCCTCAAGTGTGAGCAGTCCGGGGTCCTTGCCCAAAGACATATCTTGAAATGCTTGTGCGGGCCAACGGAAGTTGAAAGCACTCAGCAGATGCAATACATCGCGTTGTGCGTAGGAGAGCTTTTGCCAAAGCGCTCGGTAGTAGTTCCGAATGTCATCGCCTGGGCACTCGGGCAACTCCCGAATGTCATACTCCGAGGGATGCGGCGTACGACTCAAAAGTTCTTCGACCGAGTAAACAACATGCAATGGATGGCCATGGGTGCGTTCGTACAAGGCCGAAGCACACCTCGCCAACTCTGACTCTTCTATCGATGACCGAAGCTTCCACCGTCCTCCACGGACTTGTTTCATCACGTAGCCATGAACCGCATCACCAGACATAGTGGGTAGTTCTCGCCAGCTATTGCGCGGAGACGCCCGCACCAATGGGTCCGGCAGTTGCTTATCAGCTACCGGCTGAGTTCCGACGAGGAGGAATACGTTCGGGGGTAATGGCAACAGTTGCTGAAACAGCTCATCGAGCGGACGCACATCTTTCCCATTGTCACGCCACACATGGTCCAGTCCATCCATGATGACAACGAAAGGCATCCCGTCAGCGGCCCATGCTGCGCCACATTCCTTGAGTGTTCGGTACAGTCCTTCACTCCTGTCCGTGTCAACATTTCCCGCCAGTCTTCCGCGTGCTACGAAGCTAATTTGGCTCAGGAGAGACCGACCAACTTGGGCTGGTGTGAGCCGGTCTCCACTGCGGTCCTCCAGAGAAAGGAAGTAGTGGTGGCGAATTACAGGAACTTTTTTTGCAGTTAGCTGCTCAGCAAGGTAGCTGATATACGTACTCTTGCCACGACCAGGGGGACCGTAGAGTGTTAGGACTCCACCCTTGCTCGCGGAAATGTCAGCCATGATTGCTTCATGAAACGACAGATTTGGCGGTTCATAGCCTTCCGGCACGAGGAAATCTTGCGGTATCGGAGATGGCTTCGCGAGTGACAGCTCACCCCTGACTACATCGAGCGTTATCCAGCCATCAGGCGGGGGGCTTTCCTTGAAGCAAGCCCAGTCGGGAGCTCGCATCAGCAGACGGTTTATGCCGTCCATCGAATATCCCATCGAACTGAGCTGCGCCATCACAGCAGCCTCTAAGCGGATAAAACTCTGCTCGCTGTGCCGGACCTCCAGCGTGCGAAGGAAGCCCTGAGCTGCGTCGGCAGACCCAAACTGCTGCACCAGTTGAGCCTGAACGGAACTCGGAGCACGCTCGAAGTTGAGATGCATTCCATCGAGACTGCTTTCAATGTCCCGGTCCGGCGTACGGTTCGTAACCAGTGCCACTGTTCCCTGTCGCTCTGCAGGGATGGCCGATAGTGCCTTTGCCCACTTCTGAATGAATGACTTAGGGGTCTTGGCAGCGGAGTCGGGTTTGAGCAACCAATCCCAGGTGAGAAGACATCCGTTGGCGGCTTCGGGCGGGGTGTACTTGACCTGCAGATAGTCGAAGCGTCCATCGGCTCTCTCAGCAACAATGTCGTCCAGCCCCTGAGGGCCGATGGCCTTGTCGTCGCACTCGAAACGGACACGAGTTAGCAGCGAGGGCGAGCTCAACCAGTCCGCCAGCACCTTGACGCCAAAAAGCGACTGAAATCGGTAACCCGCAAAGGTGGTGGCTGAGCCCTTAACTCGTTCGTTTCTCATAATATTTGAGATGAGTGCCTTCTTTATTATTTGAATTGCCTTGGGTTTAGAGGACACCCTCTTAGCTCAGTCGCATAACCTTATTGCACATGCACCGACTTTATGTAAAGGCTAAATATCGTTTATCTAACACACTTGATACCGACGGCAAAATATAGGTAGTACCGCTCCGCACCTCGGAATTGAGCGCTATCAACTGGAAGTGATGGCTAACCGACGAATTGTCGCCCAACCCTCGCCTGAGTAGCAAGGTCCACTGTGCTCGACGAGCCGGAATTACCCCTACGGCAGGTTTCGGAGCCAAGCTGCCAGCTGAAGGACTGCTTATCAGTCGTGCTCAAATACCGCTCCTGGCCGACTGCGGCCTGTCGCATATTTTAACCCCGTACATCTAAGTGAACTGCAATCCAACTTTGGCTGTAGCTAAATTGGTAAGCTGAGTGGCTACCTGCGATATGTTTGGGTGGATAAATTGCACTAGAAGTTGCACTCGACAAACTTTGTCGTAAATATTAAAGCAATCCCCCTATTAAAATAGGACTCTTACAGACTTCACCTTAATTTTGTTATTTTATAATCCAATACAAATCAACACTGTAGTCAACGCAACCTTACCAACTTAATTGTTTTAGAACACCAGCCGCTTAAAACCATCAATATCGATGGCCCTAGGCTAGAACTTGCCACAGGGCCATCGCCCCCGCCTTCCAGAGCCTCGTCAAGCGTATTGCTTGGTGCTTTTAGAGTTAATTTTGCTACGAACCGCCCAAGCAATCACCCTAGAATCCGCCCCTACGCTGATGACATAAAACCTAGGGGCTAACGCCCCAGCTCTGGAAAAACACGATGTTCAAACTCAAATCGCTGGCGCTCAGCGCCCTTGCCATCGCCACCCTCAGTGCCTGCGGTGGTGGCGGTATCAGTATTGGCCCAATCCCGAGCCCCAGCCCTTCGCCCAAAAATAGCTGGCAATTACTAATCAATGGCACCACAAAAGAAGTCAAAGAGAATGATCTGCTTGAGCTGCGCGTGTATGTTTGCCAACTCAACACTATTTCGCCGTTAGATTATTTCAGCCAATACCACTCGCCCAATGGCCAACGCGAAAGCATGGCGCTCACGGGGCTCAACGGCAATAGCAGCGGCGATCCAGCTATCCGTTTACCGGTTTATATTAAGGCGGTGACAGCAAATCGCTATCAAGTGCCAGATACCTGGCTACGCATTAATGCAGGCAATAAAGCCCAAATTCCAACTGAGCTAAGCCCGACGATTAATTTTAATGGTGATAACCATTTCAGCATTACACAAAGCAATGGCATGACCCAAGTGCAAATTCAGCCCGGTAGTTGTCCTTCCAGCTAAATGAGATCCAAAAATAATGGCGCCCTTGGCGCCATTATTTTTGAAGGTCATCTTCTGCAGCTTCGCAAATCCTCGTGCCATGCGAAGCATATTTGCACTAGCAAAAACTCACCTCCTCATAACAGATCTTCATCAAGTTAGACACTTGTATCCACTTACAGATTGGGGAGTAGCCTGAGAGCGAAAAAAAAAGGGCTTAGCCGAAGCTAAGCCCTTGATTTCTTTGGTAGGCCCTGCGGGGCTCGAACCCGCGACCAAAGGATTATGAGTCCTCTGCTCTAACCGACTGAGCTAAAGGCCCGAAAGGTGAGCATTTTACTGGTCGCTGGCGGCGTTTTCAATAAAACTCTTCAATCTTTCTGAACGAGTTGGGTGGCGCAACTTACGCAGCGCCTTGGCTTCAATCTGACGAATCCGTTCACGTGTTACGTCAAACTGCTTGCCCACCTCTTCCAGCGTGTGATCGGTGCTCATATCGATACCAAAACGCATGCGCAGCACTTTGGCTTCGCGTGGTGTCAGGGTATCGAGCACTTCGCGGGTAGCCTCACGCAGACCGGCATAGACAGCGGCATCAGCCGGCGCCATATTGTTCTGGTCTTCGATAAAGTCGCCCAAGTGCGAGTCATCGTCATCACCGATTGGAGTTTCCATCGAAATCGGCTCTTTGGCGATTTTCAAGATTTTGCGAATCTTGTCTTCCGGCATTTCCATGCGGATCGCCAATTCTTCCGGCGTGGCTTCCAAGCCAGTTTCCTGCAAGATTTGCCGCTGAATGCGGTTCATCTTGTTGATCGTTTCGATCATATGCACCGGAATCCGGATCGTGCGCGCCTGATCGGCAATCGAGCGGGTGATCGCCTGACGAATCCACCAGGTGGCATAAGTCGAGAACTTGTATCCACGGCGATATTCGAATTTATCCACCGCTTTCATCAAGCCGATATTGCCTTCCTGAATCAAATCCAGGAATTGCAGACCGCGGTTGGTGTATTTCTTGGCAATCGAAATCACCAGACGCAAGTTGGCTTCGATCATTTCACGCTTAGCACGGCGGGCCTTGGCTTCGCCGGTGCTCATCTGCCGAGAAATCTCTTTCAGCTCTTTAATACTGATTTTTGATTGCTCTTGCAGTTCGTTGAGCTTTTGCTGCTTTTCCATGATCGCGTGCTTGTAACGGAACATCACGCCCGAATACGAATGCTCGGCCGAGACTTCTTCGTTCACCCATTCCATATCTGTTTCCCGACCCGGGAATACTTTAATGAAATGATCACGCGGCATACCAACCCGACGCGTACACAGATCCATGATCTGGCGTTCGTGTGTACGGATGTCATCCACCATCGAGCGCATCACATCGCACAGTGACTCAACTTGGCGGGCCGAGAAACGGATGGTCTGGAATTCATCCGCAATGGCTTGCTGGTGTTGCTGGTAGGCTGGATTGGCTGTACCACCGCTCGCCAGCGCTTGCAGCATTTTGTCGTACAGATCACGAATCAGCAGGAAACGCTCGCGCGCCTGCTCTTTCAGAAGCTCAAGGTTGGCGCTTGATGCAGCAGCAGCGCTATCGCCATCGTCGTCTTCTTCCTCGTCTTCTTCATCGCCTTCTTCGATGGCATCTGGATCGGGCAGATCAGGCTCTTGCTCTTCTTCTTCCACCGCGTTCGGGTCGATAAAACCATCAATCACATCATCGATGCGGATTTCATCGCTCAAACCTTGATCAACCAGATCAATGATCTGGCCAATCGTGGTTGGGCAAGCGGAAATAGCGGTAATCATGTGGCGCAGGCCGTCTTCGATCCGCTTGGCGATTTCAATTTCGCCTTCACGGGTCAAGAGTTCCACGGTACCCATTTCGCGCATATACATGCGCACAGGGTCGGTGGTACGGCCAAATTCGGCATCTACCGATGACAGCGCGGCCTCTGCTTCTTCGGCGGCATCTTCATCAGCCACTGCAGCAGGCGCATCCGACATCAGCAGGTCTTCGGCATCTGGCGCCTCATCGTAGACCTGAATGCCCATGTTGGAGATCATGCTGATGATGCCTTCGATCTGTTCGGCATCCAGCATGTCTTCTGGCAAGTGATCGTTGATCTCGGCGTACGTCAGGTAGCCGCGCTCCTTGCCGAGAACGATCAGGGATTTGAATTTCGCTTTGCGCGCTTCAGGGTCGAGTTTCTCAACCGCTTCCTTGCCGCTCAATTCAGGATTTTCTTTGTCGTGTTTTTTATCTGCTGCCATGACTCTACTTGATGTGTCTAGCAAAACCGAAAATTATACCAGAGTTTGGGGGGGCTGTCGCCCCTGCTACCATGGTTACTATCCCCAAGCCACTGTGTTTTAATGGGGCTAAGGGCTTATTTTTTCAACAATAACGCCAGATACTCGGCACGTTCGGCGTCGGTTAACCCACCGTGTGCATCGCGGTATTCCAGCTCGGCCTTTCGATCCAGTGTAGAACCCCGCCGCTGGGTTTGGGCGGCATTGTGCAAACTGTCACAAAATTCTGCCTGCAGCTCATCGTGGGCAAATTTATCAAACATGCCCTGCGAATCGCGCTGCACTTGTTGCAAACGCGGATAAATCGGCGCGCCGCGCCAATGTTCCAGCAAAGCCGTCGAGCTTATGTCAGCCTGATTGCGAATATATTGCAGCACTTCACGCACTAGCCCCACCTGCCCTTCCAGGCCCCATGCCAGCTCCAGCGCGTCACTCCCCGCGACTAGCTCCGGGCGCTGCACCGCAAGTTGCAACACCCGCAACAAGGGGTCTTGTTTGGGTCGTGGCGGCAGACTGGGCGGGCGTTGCTCGCGATCGCCAAAACGGCCATTGCGCCACTGCCCTTTGCCACTACGTGGCGTCCAGCCACTGTCACGCCCATCCCGACCCGCTCGCGCACTGCGCCATCCGCGATTGCGCTCGAATGGCGCCGCCGGCGCGTAGCCGGATGCAGCCTCGGCATATACACCACCCGAGTATTGCGCCACAGGCATTTCATTAGCTTGCCTAGACGAAGATACCCCAGATAAAACCTGGCTCATCTCGTCCATGGTGAGCTGGCACAGCTCGGCCAAGCGCTTGCTCAGCATTAATTTCAAGATCGGGGCGAGATTCAGCTGTTCAAGATAGGGCTGCGCCAAGCGCAACAACTTGGCTCGCCCCTCTTCCATCGTGAGCTCCACCTGCGCCGACAGCTCTTTGAGCAAATACTGCGAGAGTGGCAGCGCCTCTTGGGTGATCAACTGCTCAAAGCGCGCCTGCCCAAATTCCTGCACATACGAATCCGGATCGTGCTCGGCCGGCAAAAACAAAAACCGTAGCTCTTTGCCATCGCGCACTTCGGGCAAGCTGTTTTCCAGCGCCCGCCATGCGGCGCGACGGCCTGCTTTATCGCCATCAAAGCCAAACACCACTTCATCCGCCAGCTTGAGCAATTTGCGAATATGCTCCGGCGTGCAGGCAGTACCGAGCGAGGCCACCGCGTATTCCACACCATGCTGATGCAGCATCACCACATCCATATAGCCTTCGCATACCAGCACCCGCCCGCGATCGCGGATCGCCGCCCGCGCTTGCGGCAAGCCATATAGCTCACGGCCCTTTTCAAACACCGGCGTTTCGGGCGAATTCAGGTATTTAGGCTCGCCCTGCCCCATAATCCGGCCGCCAAAACCAATGATTTGGCTACGCTGATTCATAATCGGAAACATCACCCGATCACGGAAGCGATCATAGCGACGCTTGGTCTCTTCTTTGTCGATCACCAAGCCGGCCTCAGCCAGCAGAGCATTCCAGTCGTAATCCGGAAATGCCGCTTTTAAAGGCTGCCAATCTTCCCCGCCTGGCGCAAAACCCAAACCAAATCGCGCCGCGGTTTTACCGGCCACACCACGTTTTTTGAAATATTCAATCGCTGCTGGCGAGGTTTTGAGCTGCGCACGGTAAAAATCGAAGGCGGTTTTTAAGACATCAAAAATCCCGGGCGCTTTTTGCTGCGCCGGGCTAGGCGGCCTGTCTTCGCTCGGCACCGTCATGCCCACCGATTCGGCCAACTGCCGCACCGCATCCGGAAAGCTCAGCGCCTGATGTTCCATCACAAAGCTCAGCGCCGAGCCATGCGCGCCGCAGCCGAAGCAGTGATAAAACTGCTTGGTGGGGCTCACCGTAAACGAAGGAGATTTTTCTTTGTGAA
Organism: uncultured Chitinibacter sp.; assembly: GCF_945957625.1. Taxonomy (NCBI): domain Bacteria; kingdom Pseudomonadati; phylum Pseudomonadota; class Betaproteobacteria; order Neisseriales; family Chitinibacteraceae; genus Chitinibacter; species uncultured Chitinibacter sp. The sequence goes on along the minus strand of NZ_CAMFLP010000005.1, from coordinate 63,826 downwards.
ACGGACAGCAGGCCATGTAATTCTGGCCCGCTTTTTTTAGCGGCAAATAGCGCTCCACCACGTCGACAATGTCCACGCGGTTGAGCAAATCCTGAATAAAATCCTCAGGAATTCGCGCCATTGTCGCGACTTAACCCAGGCGCGCTTTAATCAGCTTACTCACCTCAGCCAAATCGGCGCGCCCAGCCAGTTGCGGCTTGAGTGTGGCCATGATTTTGCCCATGCTTGCAGGGGTTGCCCCATGCTCGGCCACGGCCGCGTCGATCGCAGCAGCGATTTCTTCGGCACTGAATGGCTGCGGCATATAGTCGGCCAGCACCAGCATTTCGGCCTTTTCTTTATCCGCCAGATCTTTCCGCCCCGCTGCCTCAAACTGGCTGATACTGTCTTTGCGCTGTTTGAGCATTTTTTCGATGATGGCCGTGATGTCGGCATCGCTCAGCTCAATACGCTCATCCACCTCACGCTGTTTCATGGCAGCCATCAACAGCCGAATGGTGGCCAGACGGTCAGCCTGCTTTTCCTTCATGGCGGTTTTCATATCGGCAGTGATTTGTTCTTTCAGGCTCATGGCAAACTCCAGATCAACGGCAGCAACGGGGAAAAGCTCATACTACTGCGCGAATAGAAAATAAAAAAGGTCGCGCAGGGCGACCTTTTTCGGACTGGCAGTCGAAACTCTTAGTAGAGTTTAGCTGGCAGTTGCTGGCTGCGCAGACGCTTGTGCTGACGTTTAACAGCAGCAGCGAGCTTGCGCTTGCGCTCAGCGGTTGGCTTCTCGTAGAACTCGCGAGCACGAAGTTCGGTGAGCAGACCGGTTTTTTCAACAGCACGCTTGAAGCGGCGCATCGCTACTTCGAACGGTTCGTTTTCTTTAACGCGAACTGAAGGCATTAATCGAATCCTGTGGTAAATAAAAGCCAGAAGCTGGCCGGAAATCTAGTAAAGGGGTGCATTATCCCTGAAAACCACCCCACTGTCAAAACCGTTTCGCAGCAACAGACTTTATTGTTGCGCCCATGCCCGCTACCATAGCAACTTATCTTGTTTAAGCCAAAGAGCGCACAGCATGCTGGTATTAGGAATCGAGTCTTCCTGCGACGAAACCGGGGTAGCCCTGTACGACACCGAAGCGGGTTTGCTCGCCCATCAGCTCCATACGCAAATGGCGATGCACAGCGAATACGGCGGCGTAGTACCCGAACTCGCGTCGCGCGACCATATTCGCCGTGTTCTACCACTGACCACCGCCTGTCTGGCCGAGGCCGTCCGCAGCCTAGAGCACATCGACGCCATCGCCTACACAGCCGGCCCCGGCCTTTCTGGCGCGCTTTTGGTGGGAGCATCGGTCGCCAATGCGCTGGCCTTTGCGCTCGACAAACCCACTATTGCCGTTCATCACCTCGAAGGGCATTTATTATCCCCCTGCCTAGCCGACCCCGCGCCGGCTTTCCCGTTTGTAGCGCTCCTGGTATCGGGTGGCCACACCCAGCTGATGGCAGTACACGGCGTTGGGCGCTATGAATTATTAGGCGAGACGGTGGATGACGCCGCTGGCGAGGCGTTTGATAAATCAGCCAAACTACTGGGCCTGGGCTACCCTGGCGGCCCAGCGCTTTCCAAACTAGCCGAGCAAGGGGATGTGAACCGCTTCACCCTGCCACGCCCCATGCTGCACTCCGGCAATCTGGATATGAGTTTTTCGGGACTAAAAACCGCCGTATTAAATCTAGTGAATGCGCAAAGCGAGCTAGACACCCAAACCCAGGCTGACATTTGCGCCGCTTTTCAGGCCGCCATTGTTGAAGTGCTAGTCAAGAAATCACTGGCCGCGCTCAAACAAACCGGTCTGCAACGATTGGTCATTGCGGGCGGCGTGGGCGCCAACCGGCAACTGCGCGCCGCGCTGGACGAAGCGGCCGCCCGCCGCAAATACACCGTGTATTACCCGCCCCTGGCGCTCTGCACCGACAACGGCGCGATGATTGCCTACGCCGGCGCTCAGCGTCTGCAGCATCAACAAACCGCCGGAGCTTACAGCGTACAACCTCGCTGGGATTTGGCCAGCCTCAAGGCGATTTCAATCACACAGTGAACGTCAATACATTCTTTACATCAAAACCGACGAACGGCAGTCAGTATTAGTAAACCCTGTTTGATAAGACGGTCAGCGCCACGTAAAATTTGCCAGCATCATATGTGATTGATTTCTGACCGATTGAAAACACACATAAATTTACTACTTCCACTACAGAGATAACTTACACATGTTGGTAAAATCAATTCTGGCATCAACGTTTTTAGCAATCAGCTTCTCAGCCTCTGCAGCCGTTGTAGAGCTGGTAAATGTTGAAGCCGTCGCCGTGTCCAAGGGCGCATTCACAAATGATTACTCATTCAAGTTAACTGGTTTTGGTAATGCCACAGGTCAAGGTAACAACAACCAGACTTTCACGACAAAAGGCAAAGCCATCACTAACATCCAAAACGGCTTGGTAAGTGTAATCGGCAAGGCCACCAACACTACTTTTGCAACTTTTGCACTTAATGATCAAGCACACACCTTCAATCTAGGTGCAGGCGAATACTTTTTCCGCGTAACAGGTTTCGGCACAGGATCTAACGGCGGCAATTACGACCTGTTCGCCAGCGCTAACGTAGCCCCAGTACCAGAGCCAGAAACCTATGCCCTGATGGGTCTAGGTCTGGTAGGTCTGCTGGCAGCACGTCGCCGCAAAGCAAAATAACACACCGGCAATTACCGCAATAAAAAAGCCCCGCAAGGGGCTTTTTTATTGCACATTCCAAGTGGATTGCAGAACACCATCCCAAGCCAGCAATAATTCATCACCCGCCTGCAGTGGCCCCACACCTTCGGGCGTACCGGTGTAAATTAAATCACCAGGCTGCAAGGTGAAGTAGCGCGAGAGCCAGCTGATTAACTCAGCCACCGAAAAAGCCATGTCTCGCGTGTGTGCCAGCTGCCGCAGCTCGCCATTAATCTGCAAGCTAAAGCTTTGCTGTTGTGGCTCAATGCCCGCCGCCGGCACAAAATCAGTTAATACCGCCGCACCATCAAAGCCCTTGGCCAAAGTCCAAGGATTGCCGGCTTTTTTGGCCGCGGCCTGCACATCTCGAGCGGTCAGATCCAGCCCCAAGGCATAAGCTGCAACGTGGTCCAACGCTTGCGCAGGCGAGATATTTTGGCCGCCCTGCCCAATCGCCACCACCAACTCTAATTCATGGTGTACATCCGCCGACCAGCTCGGCAACACAATCGGCTGCCCGGGCTGCAACACCGCTGAATTGGGTTTGATAAATACCATGGGTTCGGCAGCAATCTGCGAGCCCATCTCTTTGGCGTGCGCATGGTAATTGCGGGCCACGCAAAAGATATTATTAACGCGCAGGGTTTGCGTGCCAATCTGGATTTCAGCCATCACTCACCTCGCCTAAGACAACCACTGGGCAATGGAGAACAGCAAAATCACGGCGAGCCACAAGATCGCCGCGCGCCACACCAGCGCCACCGCACTCACCAGATCATCCGTCGTAGCCACTTCGCCCACGCCAAGTTCCGGCCTGAATTTCACGGTATGATCTTGATGAAGCGCCTCGCCCAGCTTAACGCCCAGCGCGCCGGCCGCTGAAGCCAGCAAAATGCCGTACTCCTGATCCATCCACTGCGCTGCCTGCTCGCGCCAGCAATACACCGCATCTTCAAAATTACCCACAATCGCAAAGCTGATCGCCGCCAAGCGCACCGGGATAAAGTCGATCCATTCCATGGCCGTATCGGCAAAGCGGCCAAACACATCGCCATGCCCACCCCAGCGCTCTTGCAACAAACTCGCGGCGCGATACAACACGGCCCCCGCTGGGCCAGCCACACCTGCGAGCAAAACAAACCAGAAAATTGTGCCAAAGACGTACCGATGCGAATCAATCACGCCTTGCTCGATGGTGAGGCGCGCTACTTCAGGCTCACTGAGTTCCGAGGTCGATTGACCGGTCCAACCACCCAGCAAATCGCGAGCCGCTGGCAAATCATCGCGCTGCAGCGCTTTGGAGATCCCAGTAAACGCGTAACTAAACTGGCGAAACCCCATCAGCAAATACAGTACGGCCACATTCCAGCACATGGCGGCAAAGACATTAATCTGCGCCAGCAGCCAATACCCCCCTACCGCACCGGCCAGCAATGGCGCCACAGCTAGCAGCCAGGCATATACCCCATTGCGATATTCGCCAGCATTCATCCCCCGCGCCATTTGGTTGGCCAGGCGAACAAATAATAGATAGATCGGATTACGGTTACTGATCGGGCGCAACTGCTCCAGCGCCAGCGCCAGAATCAAAGACAGAATACTCATAAATCACCACGGGTCTAGCACGCAGATCCAGCCGGCAAGGCAAGCTGGCACTGGGTTTTTCCTGCATCACACCATGCGACACACCGTCTTTCACGATACCATAGTGCCCCATGGCCACCAAATACAATGCAAGTACTTGAAATACACTGCGACAACGCCATATCAGCCTAGATGACCACCCAACCGGAGAATCCACTCATGGAACACAAACTACCAGAACTGCCATACGCACAAGACGCCCTCGCTCCTTATATGTCGGCCGAGACCCTGTCTTACCACTATGGCAAACATCACCAGACTTACATCACCAACCTGAACAACCTGATCAAAGGCACCGAGAACGAAAGCAAATCGCTGGAAGAGATCGTTAAAACCGCTCCAGCGGGTGGCCTGTACAACAACGCCGCGCAAACCTGGAACCACACTTTCTTCTGGCTGGGCTTTGCACCAAACCCAAATGGTGAAGACCGCGCACCTGCAGGCGCCTTGGCCGATGCCATCAACGCCAAATGGGGTTCGTTTGACGAATTCAAGAAAGCCTTCAACGCTTCAGCCGCTGGCAACTTCGGCTCAGGCTGGACCTGGCTGGTGAAAAAAGCCGATGGCAGCGTTGATATCGTTAACACTGGCGCCGCTGGCACTCCACTGACCACCGCGGACACTGCGTTGCTGACCTGTGACGTTTGGGAACACGCCTACTACATCGACTATCGCAATAGCCGTCCAAACTATCTGGAAGGCTTCTGGAAGCTGGTGAACTGGGCTGTGGTTGCGGAGCGCTTTGCGGCGTAAATACCGCACCAAGCTGTGACCTTGCTCACAGCAGCTAGTTTCGTCGCAAAGACGGAAAAATCAAAGGCAGCCCCGGTGGCTGCCTTTGTGTTTTTTGCTCGCAGCAAAAAGATACCACTTACAGGCCAAACCCTTGTAAACAAACTGGTATCAACACACATGACAACTGGTTTTATCGCAGGCACCGGTTGCAAATTTATCCGCTCGTCATGCGTAGTGGTTTTACCTTATCTTTTTCAAAGCCAAACCCAAACTTACAACCCAATTCAACCCTAGCTTTTACGCCATTTGTCGCGGTTAAGCGGTGTTGACAGCCCCGATGTAGTGTGAAAAATTACCACTACAGCACCACGCACAACAGCCCTTTACCCAAGCAGAAGCTGCATGCGAGTTGCCAGAAAGTGGTATCACAAAAACTTTCTGTTGAGCTTAAACAACCGGCCGGACGCTCGATCGTGCGCAAAACGTCGACATAGCGACTACCTCCACTGGTTGTGACCGTCGTGATACTGGGAGTCAGTTGCATTTTGCTAAGCTGCGCCCCGGAGTCAGGACACTCCAATTTACAGGATGAGAGGAATCAGAATGAACTTCCGTTTGACTGCAATTTCTGCGGTAGTAGCCTTCGCATCATCGGCTGCATTTGCTGCCCCAGCTTGGAACAGCACCACCATCTACACCGGCGGTGAAGTCGTTACTTACCAAGGTAAAGATTACAAAGCGAAATGGTGGACACAAAACAACGTACCAGGCGCCGAGCAATGGGGCCCATGGGAACTGGTAAGCGGTAGCGCCACTGCAGCGCCAACCACCGCACCAACTTCAGTACCGACTGCTGCCCCAACTAATGCACCAACCTTGGCGCCAACTACTGCACCAAGCACGGCCCCAGGTGCTTGTGTTGATGCTGCTTGGAGCAGCAGCACCGCCTACACCGGCGGCCAGAAAGTTAGCTACAACGGTCGTTCATACCAAGCACAGTGGTGGACCAGCGGTGATCAGCCAGATCTGAATACCGGCTCAGGCAAACCTTGGAAAGATCTGGGCGCGTGCAGCGGCGGTACCGCCACAGCAGCACCAACAGCCACCCCAGTGGTAACTGCGGCTCCAACGGCCACACCAGTTGTGACTGCTGCGCCAACCGCGACACCAGTGGTTACCGCAACACCAAAACCAACTGCTACGCCAACTGCAACACCAGTTGTGACAGCAGCCCCAACGGCAACGCCAGTAGTCACTGCAGCGCCAACCGCAACCCCAGTGGTTACCGCAACACCAGCACCGACCGTTACGCCAACCGTACCACCAAGCACTGGTGCGAAACAAATCGGTACTTACTTTGCCGAGTGGTCAATCTACGGCCGTAAGTTCTACCTGAAAAACGTTCAAGACAGCGGCCAAGCAGCCAAGCTGACCTTCCTGAACTACTCATTCGGTAACGTTTACAAACAAGCTGATGGCACTTACCAGTGTCAAGCCAACGTAAACAAAGCTGAAACCGGCAACCAAGATGGTGGCGATGCTTGGGCTCTGTACCAAAAAGGCTTCGCTGCGAATGAATCAGTGGATGGCGTAGCAGACGCTTACGGTTGGCCAACATGGGATGATCCACGCAACGGCGTATCAGGCCCACTGAAAGGCAACTGGAACCAGCTGAAAAAACTGAAAGCCAAAAACCCGAACCTGAAAGTACTGATTTCTCTGGGTGGCTGGACTTGGTCGAAATGGTTCTCTGCAGCGGCTTCAACCGATGCACTGCGTAAAACACTGGTTTCTTCGTGTATCGACGTGTGGATCAAAGGCAACCTGCCATTTGATTCAGGCTCGAACGCTGGTGGCCCAGGCGTAGGTGCTGGTGTATTTGATGGTATCGATATCGATTGGGAATACCCAGGCGTACAAGGTATCGGCACCAACACCGTATCTGCCAGCGACAAAGAAAACTACACGCTGCTGATGAAAGAATTCCGCGCCCAACTGGACGCAATCGGTGCGCAAAACAACAAGCGCTACCTGCTGACCGTAGCGATCGGTGCTGGCGATGAGAAAATTGCCGCTACCGTTCCAGGCGAATACAGCAAGTATCTGGATTGGATCAACATCATGTCATACGACTTCAATGGCGCATGGGATGCTCAAGGTCCAACCGACTTCCAGTCAGCACTGTATGCAGATCCAGCTAGCCCACGCTACAAAGATCCGAAAACTGGCAAGATCACTAGCTACTACACCGATGCAGCAGTGAAAGACCTGATCGCTCGTGGTGTACCAGCAGCGAAACTGCACATTGGCGTACCATTCTACGGCCGCGGCTGGACTGGCGTGACCAACGTCAATAACGGTCTGTATCAAGCTGCCACTGGCGGCGCAGCCGGTACTTACGAGAAAGGGATCGAGGACTACAAAGTACTGAAGAACGCGCCAGGTACTGAGTACATCCACCCAGTAACCAAACAAACCTACAAGTTTGATGGTTCAACTTTCTGGTCGTATGACACCCCACGCGATATCAAACTGAAAGCTGATTACGCGAAATCAATGGGTATGGGCGGTATCTTCAGCTGGGAAGCCGATGGCGACACGGCCACTGGCGAACTGGTTGATGCAATGACTCACATCAACAAGTAATTTCTAGCGCTTGTTGCAACCCCCTCCCTTGGAGGGGGTTTTTTTATGTATAACGTATTTAAATTTAAGCCAGATTGACCAATAAATAACACCAAAAGAAAGAAAAGCATAGCCATAAGCAAAAAAGGATGCACATCACAGAACCCGCAAAAATACTGGATTTTCAGCCCGCACAACGCAGTAAAAAGCCTTGATTTACCGGTTAAAAGGCAGTTAGCATGTCAGCTAGAGGATGGAATAAACTAACGTCTCGACAAAAAGATTTCTACACGAGAGTTAACATGACTAAGCAAGATATTTCACGCTCAGCACACGCCGGCTTTACCCTGCTGGAATTGCTGGTCGTACTGCTGATTATTGCCCTGCTGGCCGGCTACGTCGGGCCGAAGCTGTTTGGTGAGGTGGGCAAAGCCAAAACCAAAACTGCAGCCAGCCAGATGAAATCCATCGCTGATGCGCTGGATCATTACCGCCTAGACACTGGCCGCTACCCCAGCAATGAGCAAGGGCTGGATGCGCTGGTTAAACGGCCGAATGACGAGAGCAAATGGAACGGCCCCTACCTGATGAAGGATGTCCCGAACGATCCATGGGATAAGCCCTACATCTATCGAGTGCCAGGCGAAAATGGCCACGACTATGATCTGCTGACTTATGGCCTCGATGGCAAAGCCGGCGGTAGCGGCGAAGACGCCGACGTTAGCTACTGGCAATAAGCCTGCGCCATGCACTACAAAGTCAAAGCCCTCGCTGCCGGCGTAATGCAGGAGCTAGAGCTGGATGCCGCCAACACGGATGAGTTGCGCGCCCAGCTCAGCGCCAAAGGCCTGCAGCTGGTCAGTTTCGAAGCAGAACGCAAATTTGGGTTTTCGTTTGGCAAGAACGAATTCCAGGTTTCGCTTTTCACGCAAGAGCTGATCGCGCTGCTAGAAGCTGGGCTGACCCTGGTCGAGGCGATGGAAACGCTGAAAGAAAAAAGCGGCCAAGACCAGAACCGCACGGTGCTAACCCGCATGATCGAAGGGCTCTACCAGGGTTTCCCGCTCTCCAAAGTCCTCAGCCAAATGCCGGAGCTTTTCCCGCCGCTGTATGTGGCGACCGTGGGCTCAGCCGAAAAAACCGGCCATTTGGCCGACGCGCTGAAACGCTATCACCACTATGAAACTCGCTTGGCGGCGGTCAGAAAGAAAATTGTCGCTTCGCTGGTGTATCCGCTGGTAGTGATCGGGATTGGCGGCAGCATTATGCTGTTCCTGCTGTTTTATGTGATTCCGAAATTCAGCCAGATTTACGCCTCGATGCGTAACCTGCCCTTCGCAGCCCAAGTGATGCTGTGGTGGGGTGATCTGGTTCACCAGCATGGGCAGATTATCTTCGGTAGCATTGTCGCTACCTTGGTGGGCGGTTATTTGCTGGTGCGCACGGAAGCCGCGCAAACCATGCTGCAGGAAATCTTCTGGAAGCTGCCCAAACTCGACGGCTATCGCCGCTTGTTTTCGCTGACCCGGTTTTACCGCACGCTAGGCCTCTTGCTCTCAGGCGGCTTATCTATTGTGGCCGCGATGGATCTGGCCGCACAACTGCTGCCGGTACAAATGCGTTTGGCGCTCTCACAGGCGTTGGTGGACATTAAATCCGGCCAGCAAGTGTCTGCCACCTTGCCTAAATACGGCTTAACCACCCCCGTAGCCGAGCGCCTGCTGCGGGTCGGCGAACAAAGTGGTGAGCTGGCCACCATGTGCGAGCGGGCCGCGCAGTTTTGCGATGAAGAACTGGATCGGGCGATCGAGATGTTCACCCGCCTGTTCGAACCCATTTTGATGTTGCTGATCGGTGTTTTGATCGGCGGGATTGTATTTTTGCTCTATATGCCGATCTTTGAGTTGGCCGGGAATATGCAATGAGCGAACTGACTCTGGATCTGATTCAGCATTTGCGCAGCAACGGCGGCAGCCAGCCGTTACCGATGCTGATTCAGCAGTCGCTTGGCCTGAATATCGAGGGGTATTGCGCCGAAGTCAGCGCCTACCTTGGCGTTCCAGCCATTACCCAGGAGGAGTTATACCAGCTCAAGCCGCGGTATGATCTGCTCTCCTTCACCGATGCCGCGGCGCATCAGTGTTTCTTGGCTGAAAGCACCCAACTGGGCACGATTCTGGTGATGGCCGACCCATTTAATCCAGTGGTGCGCAATTGGGCGCAGCAGCGGATTACCGTCGCCTATCGCACCACCTTCGCCCACTACGAAGTCCTGCAGCATTATTTCAACGAATACGAAACCTCGCACCGCGCCATGGAGCAGTTTGGCGGCGGTGAAGGTGGCGAAACCTTGCAAGCGGGCGTGACCGAGATTTCTCTCTCCACCCTCTCGCAAGACGCCAACCCCGTGGTCAAGCTGGTTAACTCCACGCTCTACGACGCGCTCAAAGCCAAAGCCTCCGATATTCACATGGAAACCACCCCGAGCGGGATGACCATCAAATACCGGATTGACGGCGTGCTATTGCATGCTGGCGGCACCAATGGCGCGGATAAAGCCGAACAGATTATTTCCCGCCTGAAGGTACTGGCCGAGCTGGATATTTCCGAACACCGTATCCCACAAGATGGCCGTTTTAAAGCGCTGATCAATAATCGCGATATCGATTTCCGGGTCTCGATCATGCCGTCGATTCACGGCGAAGATGCCGTACTGCGGATTTTGGATAAGCAAGGTGGCGGCGACTCTTTCAAGCAACTACGCCTCGATACCTTGGGCCATGAAGCGCAAACCATGGCGGCGATTCGCAGTCTGTCGCACGAGCCCTACGGCCTGCTGCTGGTCACCGGCCCGACCGGTTCGGGTAAATCCACCACGCTGTATGCCACGCTGTCGGAAATTAATAATGGTGAAGAAAAAATCATCACCATTGAAGACCCGGTGGAGTATCAGCTGCCCGGCGTATTGCAGATTCCGGTCAACGATAAAAAAGGCCTTACTTTCGCCCGCGGTCTGCGCTCCATCTTGCGCCATGACCCGGACAAAATCCTGGTCGGTGAGATTCGTGACGGTGAAACTGCCAATATCGCCGTGCAAGCGGCCCTCACCGGTCACTTGGTACTAACGTCGGTGCACGCGAATAATGCTTTTTCGGTGATCGACCGCTTTATTCATATGGGCGTAGAGCCTAATAGCTTTGTGGATGCGCTGATTGGCGTAGTGGCCCAGCGGCTGATCCGTAAAGTCTGCCCACACTGCGTGGGGCCGGACGAGCCGGATGACGCACTGCTGCATAACTCGGGCCTCACGCGCGAACAAGTTCGCGGCTGGACTTTCCGCAAAGGTAAAGGCTGCACCGCCTGCCGCAATACCGGTTACCTTGGTCGAAAAGCCATCGCTGAAGTGCTGCGGCTAGATGATGATATGAAGCAAGCCATCGCCAGCCATGCCCCGGCTGTAGAGCTCAAACGGTTGGCCCTGGCCAAAGGCTTTGTCTCGATGCGCCAAATCGCCGCCAATGCGGTGTCACGTGGTGAAACAACTTTGCAGGAAATCAATCGTGTCACCTTTGTTGATTAATCATCACGCCTGCTTTGGCAAACAGCGGGTGCGGCTGGCTAGCCTGAGCTTGAGCAAAGAAGTGCTCAGCCGCCGGCGCGGCACGATCGACCCCTCGCCGGATGTGCTGGTGTCCCGCCTGCAAGATTTGCTGACCAACACGCCACGCGGCAGTTTGGGACAAGACCAGATCAAGCTGATCTTTGGTTCACCCTGGGTGCGTTATGCTTGCCTGCCCTGGCAAGATGCCCTTGCCACCGAAGCTGATTGGGAAAATTACGCCCGCATTCTGCTCTCGCAGCAATACGGTGTGAGCACCGATAGCTGGCGGATTCGCGTTTCGGCCGGCTCATTTGGCCAGCCGCGGATTGCCGCAGCCATTGAAGAAGGCCTGTACCAGACGATTGCCGAGCTGTGCCGTTCCAGCAAGCTCAAACTCGCCGAGGTCGAGCCGTTATTCACCACCGCGGTGAACCAGCATCACCGCGCACTGAAAGGCAATGAACATGCGCTGATGGTGGTCGAAACCTCGCATGCGATTGTCGGTTTTTATCGGGAAAAAGCCTGGCAAGGCGTGATTGCCATGCCTATTCAGCTCGATACCGACGAGCTAAGCAACTCACTCTCTGCGATTTTGCGCGAAGCGGCAGTCTTGTCGGGCCAGTTTTTGCCTGAGCATGTTTATCTCACCTCTTGTGATGTGTCTTTGCAGAGCTTAAAAGCCCCCGATTTTGATTTTGAATGGCTGGGCACCGCACATCCGCAATTTATTCCCGGCGAGGTGCATGCATGAAACGCCTGCAACTCGACTTTCATCGTAACCCGTCGGTCGTACCTTGGCTGGGGCTGCTACTGACCGTCATCGGTATTGTCGCGGTGTTATGGGTGATGACCCAGCTGGATGTCGCCAAAGAAAATCGTAACCAGCTCGAAATTCGTGAAGATGAAGTGGCCTTGCGCCTGCGCCAGCAGGAGGCACGCCGTCTCGCCGAGCAAAAAGCCTCACCGGTTTCTGGCAAAGTGGCCAAAGTAACGCAAGCGCAGCTGGTGCAAAACGAAATCGGCATGGGCATTCTGGAAGAAGTCTGGCGCCCCGAAATTGCCTTTACCCGCATCGATATTGCCACGGTCGAGCAAGACATCAAGCTCGAGCTAGAAGCAAAAACCCTGAACGACGTGCTACTGCTGGTAGATCGCTTAAATGCCCACCCAGCCGTGCGCAATGTGTCGCTGGCGCGCAATGCGATTAAATCGGGTGATCCATTCAAACCGGCGGTGGCCTCCATCGAGTTCTTCTGGAAAGATGCCAAAGCCGATGCGCTGAAAGCCTCGAATGTCGCCTCACAAGTAACGGGGGCCACACGATGAAAAAAGCCCAATTGATGTGGTATTTGCGTCAGCTGCCCAAGTACGCCGGCGTGCTTGGCTTGGCAGGGTTTGCACTATTGGGCTTTGCACTGATGCTGTATACCCAAGATTTAAAGCCATACCAGGCTGATCTAGCCAAACGCGAAGCTGAGCTTGAACGCAAATTCAAGCTGCTGCGCAGCTCGGCGATGGCCAGTGAAGCTACCGCAGCCACGGTGAAACTGAATCAAGCAGATACCTTCACCTTTTTCTTGCGCCGCGTGAATGAAGTAGCCAGCGCCAATCAGGTGGTAATGGATCAGGTGGATTACAAATCACAGCTTGAAGCGGATGGCAAATTGAAACGCTATAGCATGCAGTTTCCAGCTACGGCGCGCTATATTCAGTTCCGTCGCTTTATGGCCGCCCTGCATCAGATTCCGGGCGTACGTGTGGAAGCCGCCAATTTGCAACGCAGCACCATTGGCGAGGAGCGCTTGTCGATTCAGGTGCAGCTCTCTTATCTGACGGAGGTGCGTTAATGCTCTCCCGTCCCATGCAGATTATTCTCGGTGGCACTTTAGCGCTGACTGCTTATACCTTCTGGCAGGATTCACAACAAGAAGCGCCAGAACTCGACACGGCGGCACCACGTGCGCAACGCGCCAGTGTCGCCAGCAGCGTAGCCAAAGCGGTGGCACCGGGCGCTTCAGTAGCCAGCATGGCTGCCGTGGCGCCAGGTTCGCATGAGCCCAGCAGCCTGTCGGATTTATTCCCGAAACAGAATTGGGCGCCGCCACCGCCAAAACCAACACCCACACCGAAACCGACCCCAACCCCGGTACCGGTGGCACCACCATTTCCTTTGCAGCTCACGGCCACTTGGCACGATAAGAGCAGCGATTATTACGTGCTGGAAGGACAAGGCCAATCACTGGTGTTGTGCTCAAGCTGTGACACCATGGGCCGCATTCGCCCGGGCGAGACTTTCTTGGGCGTGTACCGCCTTGATCGGCTGAGCCGCGATGCAATCACCTTCACTTATTTACCACTCAATCAGCAGCAATCGCTGCCGACAGGAGGAACGCCGTGAAACGTGCGTTAATGACCTCAATGATTTCGCTGGCTTTCTTGGCCGGCTGTGCCGCCGATATGGCCCGTTATCAAGCAGAGACCCAGCAAGATGCCGGCAATCCAGAAGCGGCGCTGAAAATCCTGAAGCAGCAGATTGCCAGCTCGCCCAATGACATCAAATTGCGCGCGGCTTATCAAAGCAGCGTGAGCCGGTTTGTGAATAACCTCTTGGTGCAGGCCGATCAGGCACGTGCGCAAGGCAATAGTGCGCTGGCCATCAGCAGCTATCAGCAAGTGCTGGTGTGGGATCCGACCAATTTCCGTGCGCAAGAAGGCGTGCGGCTGATTGAGATGGGCGTACGGCATGATTCAATGCTGAAATACGCACGGGAAAACAAAGACAGCCGGCCGGATGAAGTATTGGGTATCGTGCAGCAAATCCTGATGGATAACCCGCGCAATACGCAGGCACAGCTGATTAAAAACGATATTGAGAACCGCAAAGCGCGTGAAGTCAGCCTGCGCCCCAGCCTAGCACAAGCCCTGAAAAGCCCAATCTCGCTGCAGTTTCGCGATCAGAGCATGATGAGCGTGTTTGATATTGTGTCGCGCATCGGCAAGGTGAACTTTATCTTTGATAAAGACGTTCCCCCTAATCTGAAAACCACGATCTATGCCCGCGATACCACAGTGGAGGACGTTATCAATCTGATTCTGGCCACCAATCAGCTGGATAAAAAAATTCTGAATGACAACACCATTCTGATCTATCCAAAGCGCCCGGATAAAGATCGCGATTACAAAGATATGGTGATGCGCACCTTCTATCTGTCTAACGCCGATCCGAAGCAAGTGCTGGCCATGATCAAGCAGATGGTGAAAACCCGCGACGTGTATATCGACGAGCGGCTTTCGATGCTGGTGATGCGCGATACACCCGATGCCATTGCCGTGGCCGAGCGCCTGATTGCCGCTCAGGATATTCCCCAATCTGAAGTGCTGATGGATGTGGAGATCCTCGAAGTCTCGAATAGTGACGTGCTTGATCTGGGTATACTCTACCCGGGTAGTGTCACCGGCACCGTATATGGCAACACGATCGGGGCAGTACCCGTGACCACCACCAATACGGATGGCACGAAGACCACCACAACGCCGACTAAAGTGGCAGGCCAGGTAACTCTGGATCAGATTAAAAACATCAATAAATCCGATGTGCTGATCAATCTGGGTAGCCCAACGATCACCGCCAATTTCTTGCAGCAGCGCGGCAATACCAATGTACTAGCCAACCCGAAAATCCGGGTGAAAAACCGTGAAAAAGCCAAAGTGCTGATCGGGGATCGCGTACCAGTGGTAACCACCACGACCTCGAATGGCGTGAGCACCGAATCGGTAAACTACCAAGACGTGGGCCTGACCTTGAATGTTGAGCCAGTCATGACGGTCGACAACGAGATCAGCGTGAAGGTGAACCTCGAGGTTTCGAATATCGCACGCCAGATCACCACCAAATCGGGCCTGGTGGTTTACCAGATTGGTACCCGCCGCGCCGAAACCAATATGACGGCCCGTGATGGCGAAACTCAGGTGCTGGCAGGCTTGCTGAGCCGTAGCGAAACCGATACCGGCCAAGGCTTGCCGTTTATTAGCACGATCCCGGTTCTGGATCGCATCTTTGGCACTAAAAAATCCGAAGCGAACAAGACCGAGATTATCCTGATGATTACGCCACGCGTGGTGCGCTCATTGCCGCTGCCATCGTCGCATATCACTAGCTTTGATAGCGGCACCGAAGGCGCGATCAGCACCGACCCACTGCGCCTGCGGCCATCGTCCACCTTCAGCATCAACTCGCAAGGCGGCGCGCTGCCGTATGTACCACCCGCACCAGCTCCGGCCCCTGAGCCGCAGCCGGCGCCGCAACCACAGCAGCCCCCACAGCCCCAAGCGGAACAACCGCAGGGTCAGGTGAGCCGTGGCGCGGGGATGCGGGGTCGCTAATGCGTCAGTCCGGGTTTACGCTGATCGAGCTGATGGTCACCTTGACCATCCTGGCCGTGCTGGCGACAGTGGCTTTGCCGCTGTCGCAAGTCGCGGCTACGCGTAATCGCGAAGACGAATTACGCCGCTCTTTAACGCAAATCCGCGATGCAATCGATCAGTACAAACTCGCAGTCGAAGCCGGCAAGGTCAATAAATCTCTGGAAGACAGCGGCTACCCGCCTACTCTGGATGTACTGGTAGATGGCGTCAAAGACCTGAAAGACCCGGGTGGGCGTAAGATCTATTTCCTGCGCCGCATGCCTCGCGATCCATTCTGCGATTGCCCAAGCAAGAATAATGCGCAAACCTGGGGGCTCCGTAGCTATGCCAGCCCACCCGACGCGCCGGCCGAAGGGCGCGACGTGTATGATGTGTACTCCCTCTCAAGCAACGTAGGATTGAATGGTGTTCCCTACCGTGACTGGTAATCCCCGCCGTCTGGGCTTTACCCTGATTGAACTCTTGGTGGTACTGGCGATTATGGCCAGTCTGCTGACCCTAGTTGTGCCTCGCTACTTCCAGCAAACCGATCGCGCACAAGAAACGGTACTGAAACACAATCTAGTCGCAGTACGCGAAGGGATTGATAAGTTTTTTGCCGACACCGGCCGATATCCCGCCACCCTGCAAGAACTAGTCGATCGCAAATACCTGCGCGAAGTTCCGCTCGACCCGATTACCAACAGCCGTGATACCTGGGTGATTATCAACCCCGAGGGCAATGGCGGTGTATATGACATCCGCAGCGGATCGGATGCCACCGCCAAAGACGGCTCACGCTATAACAGCTGGTAATGATGGCCAAGCGTTCACCTAGCCGGCAACAAGGCTACGCCTACCTGTGGGCGCTGACCATGGTACTCATCATGAGCGTTTATCTGGCAAAAGTGGGCGAAACCTGGCAAAACCGCATTCAGCGCGCTAAAGAGGCGGAGCTACTGCGTGTGGGTCTGGAAATCAAAATCGCCATCAAACGCTATACTGAAAATAATATTGGCGATAATCCACAAACCGCTTATCCCAAAACCTTGCAAGACCTGGTGCAAGACCCGCGCGTGCAATTTCCCAAGCGCTATCTGCGCAAAGCCTACAAAGACCCCATTACGGGCGAAGACTGGCTCTACATCAACGCCCCCGGTGGTGGCTTTTTGGGGGTAATGAGCAAATCCACCGCCAAACCACTCAAAACCGCAAATTTCACCGAAGATTATTCCGGTTTTAATGAAGCGAAAAGCTACCAAGATTGGCGCTTTGCACAATGGCCAAACCGCGGCGGCGGCCGCCGATAAACGTATGGTGTAGATTACAGCGAAGCATCTATGCCGTAAGTTGTTTAGCTATACACATAAAACCTAAACAGTCTCGCTGTACACTTTGAAACCTACCCAATCTTAATATTAGCACTCACTAATTAATCCGATGGGCGGGCTTGAGTCTACCAGCAATCAGTATTAGCATTTGCTTATATTTACTAGAAAAGAAAGGCAGAAAAATGCTAAGCCTTACTAAAAAACTGTTATTTTTTGCAAGCTTTGTACTTGCAATTTTCGTAACTCCGCAAACAGCATCAGCGATAGAGAACAAAGATCTAGCGTGGTGGAACAGTACAACCGAGTATCCACTTGGCAAAGTAATTTTGTACAACAATACGCAGTGGTATGCGCTGAGCAAAAATCTAGCCAAACGGCCAGGGACAGAGCAAAGTGGCTGGATCAGAATCGATCAGCTAACCAACACATCTC
Organism: uncultured Chitinibacter sp.; assembly: GCF_945957625.1. Classification (NCBI taxonomy): domain Bacteria; kingdom Pseudomonadati; phylum Pseudomonadota; class Betaproteobacteria; order Neisseriales; family Chitinibacteraceae; genus Chitinibacter; species uncultured Chitinibacter sp. The sequence continues at coordinate 46,286 of NZ_CAMFLP010000005.1, read as the reverse complement.
TATCTTGGTGGAATGCCAACACACAATATGATGCAGATGTGATCGTTCTCTACAATAATACGAGATGGTTTGCGCGCTGGATCAGTAAAGGGGAAAGACCCGGTCAACCTTACGTAGCTTGGGAACGTTTGGCCGATAAGCCAGCAAACGCCACTTCAACCCCAGCACCGACGACATCAGCAGCCCCAACTCCAATCACCACAACTAAGCCAACACCAGCACCTACCAGCCAAGCAGGAGCAACACCAAGCCCAACGCCGAATAACAGCGGTATAGGCCAAACAAACACGAACCTGCGGGTATTTCAATTCGGATCGCACGATACAATTGACCCCGCGATAACAAAAAAAATACAAACACCAGCAGTATATTCAACAGGCTATTGGGTCAATGCTGGCGAGCCAATTATCATGGCATACCACATAGCAAACGCGGCCACGGCATCAAGAGGACAAATCGCAATTGTGGATGAAAACGAATTCAACACGGGAATTGAAAACAGCACCGAATTGCAAATTGGTTCAAATTTTATCACCGCTCCAAAAGCAGGACTGATTGTGTTCATCTCAGTAGATGCGCTTGAGACGACATCAGCCGTACACAATCTAGAAATATTATCCGGTGGCAGCATCAAAGAATAGAGGATTTTAAAATGAAAAACTTAGCTCGCATTGCAATGTTGGTTATGACTTCGGCACTCTGCATGGCCGCCCCACCATCGGTAAACGATGTAAAAAATGCGCTATCAATCAGCCTGCCCAACATTCCAATTACACTGGAAGTGGCGAACGAAACAAGTATTGCCATTAACAATGATCAGGTTGATTTTAAACTGAGCGGCGCAGACCCCAAAGTAAATGGTGGGATCAGATCTGAACTTGCAATCAACTACCCATACCTAGAAGGCGAAGTCGTTAATTATCAATTTGATGTAAAAATCCCTAAGGACTTTTCATTTGACAGCCTTAATCGATGGTGGGCTATTGCTCAGTGGCATGATCAACCGAATCCGAAAATAGGTGAAACATGGTCAAACTTCCCAGGAAAGTCCCCCCCCATCTTTATTCAAATTGAGAAACAGGCGGAAAAACCTGTACTGGCATTCCGCAATGTAACAACAGGAAAAATTGAAAGAGTAAATATACCTCTCGACGAATGGATCACAGTACGCTCGGCAATCGCATGGAGTACAAAATCAACAGGCATCAGCACGTTTGAAATTTCGAAGCAAAGTGGAAAAATTGCTAACGTTCGCCTCTATGGCGCTAACATGAACACGCCATACTTCCACTATTTAAAAATCGGACAGTATAGAAACCCAGACATAAGAACAGCAAACAGCATTAGCTTCAGAAATGTAAGCATTTTGCGCCCAAGCACGCTGGGACAAGGAACAAATAATCTGAGCAATCAAAGTGGAACAGGAAAACCGATCATTCTCCTAAAACTTGATGACCTGATGTACGCCCACAAAGATCGACCTACATATACCATTAGCGCCAACTGGCAAAGAGTAATCGATTTAATTTACCAATTCAAAATCAAAGCCAATATCGGTATTCTGACCGAATCCTTGGACAACGACACGCACCAAAACTATTTCAACTGGATAAAGAAAACAAAACAAGATGGCCTTATCGAATTTTGGAATCATGGTCACAACATAAACTACATATCACCAGAAGGGCTTGCAAATAATGCCTTTTCGGGAACGACGCTAGCAGAGCAAATTCGTATCCTGACTTTGTCACAAAATTTAGCACAATCAAAGTTAGGTTTTAAATTTAACAGTTTTGGCCCCCACTACAGCGGAACAGACAACAATACATTTCAGGCTTTGCAGTTATTTCCTGAGATTAAGTATGTATGGTTTTTTAAACCGACCACAGGCACAAGCACTTCGAAAACAATAGTTAGCCGGAATATTGAAATGGAGTACCCTACCCTTAACCCAAGCTTTGAACAATTTAAAGCTAACTTCATAGCAAAATCAAAAAATATAGAGTATGTGGCATTGCAAGGCCACCCAAACGAATGGACAGATGACCGATTCAATAATTTCAAACAAATAATTGAATGGCTTTTGAATAATGGATACTTGTTTGGGAAGCTCAGCGAAACGATTGCTCCGTAGCGAATACGATGTTAGGATCAGTACTTTCGTACACAATGAGACAAAGAAATGAGTGAGCGTATCGAACCTAAATACGGCCCTATTAAAAAAATATATCTCAAATTTAGAGACACAATTTTATCTAGCCGCTGCTATTTTTACAGAGCACGCTACGGCATGAATATACATCCCACCGCAAAGTTCTCAATGAGCACTAAGCTAGATAAGACAAATCCCAGAGGAGTGAATATCGGCAAATACACATATCTTGCCTTTGGCTCGGTAGTCCTAACTCATGACATGTGCAGAAGATTCCATGCATCCACCTTCATTGGTGAGTCATGCTTCATAGGCGCACATGCAATCATCATGCCAGGCGTAAAAATTGGTAATCAATGCATCATCGGGGCAGGGTCAGTTGTTGTTTCAAATGTACCTGACAATTGTATTGTAGCGGGCAACCCTGCAAAGATTATCCGAACAGGAATTAAAACAGAAAAATATGGAAAAATCATTAAATAAACAGAGTGAAGCAGCCCTCTAAAAGGGCTGCCTTTACTATAAAATCAATCCCGACCGTACAAATCACGTGTAAATACCTTCGTATTTACATCAGCCAGTTCATCAGAGATACGGTTTGTAATTATTACATCCGAACAAGCTTTGAACGCCGCCAAATCAGAATAAACCTTAGAGTTAAAGAACAAATCTTGCCCCAAGGTCGGCTCATACACCACCACCTCAATACCCTTAGCCTTAATTCTTTTCATAATCCCCTGAATTGCCGAAGACCTAAAATTATCAGAGCCTGCTTTCATCACCAAGCGATAAATCCCCACAACTTTTGGAGCTCGCTTAATAATCTCGTTAGCAATAAAATCCTTACGAGTTGTATTGGAGTCAACAATAGCTCGAATAATGTTATTTGGCACCTCTTGGTAATTGGCCAGCAATTGCTTAGTATCTTTAGGCAAGCAATATCCACCATAACCAAAAGAAGGATTATTATAATGATTACCAATACGAGGATCCAAGCCAACACCCTCGATAATTTGCATAGAATCTAAACCATGGCTAATTGCATAACTATCGAGCTCATTAAAATAGGCAACCCGCATAGCCAAGTAGGTATTAGCAAAAAGCTTAATTGCTTCTGCCTCTGTTGAGCCAGTGTGAAGAACAGGAATATAACGTTTTATTGCCCCAGCCTGCAGAAGAGAAGCAAAACGAACAGCTGCTTCAGAATGAGATCCAACTACAATGCGCGACGGATGAAGGTTGTCATAAAGAGCTTTCCCCTCCCTCAAAAACTCAGGTGAAAAGAATATATTCGCGACTCCAAAAGAATCGCGCATACGATCAGTAAACCCTACAGGTACAGTTGATTTAATGACAATAGTCGCTAAAGGTGCAAGTTTAAGTGCATCTGCGATCACAGATTCAACAGAGCTGGTATTAAAGTAATTTGTTACAGGATCATAATTTGTAGGCGTCGCAACAATTACAAATTCGGCATTTTCATATGCACCATCCTTATCTAACGTCGCATGCAAATCCAAATTTTTATTCCTGAGATAATATTCAATCTCTGAGTCAGCAATTGGACTTAGCTTTTCATTTATCAGCCTGACTTTTTCGGAATCGATATCCAATGCAACAACCTGATTATTTTGCGCCAACAAAATAGCATTAGACAAACCGACATAACCAGTACCTGCCACGACAATTTTCATAAGTCAAATCCCAGTGCGATTTAAGATAAAATTCGTACATTAACCGTTAATAAATTTTGACAAGTTTCTGATTAGTTCTTCATTTGCATAATCTGAAACTAACAATTCTGAGGTTGCAACAACACCACGATCAAGCATAGACAGCAAGGTAGGCTCATCCCATGCTACATAAACAGACACTTTCCCCTCTAACCATCGTGCTGTTGCCAGTTGATGCTCATTGCGGTGCTCTCCTAAACTCGCTTTACGCGGGAAGATAATAATGGGTTTACGATATTTTAAGGCAGTAAGAACCGACCCCATACCAGCGTGCGCAACAATCAAATCTGCATCTTTAAAATAAGTATTTGACTGGCTAGGAGATACAAAATTTAAACATTCCAAACTTTCAAATTCAGATGTAGTTGGACCAACCTGAGCAACAATGCGAGTCTTCGTATTTTTTGCTGCCCATTCATTAATCACAGAAACAAGTCGATCAAATGGTAATTGTGTACCGACAGTAACATAAATCACAACACACTCCCCCAGTAGTATGGGCCATTAGGTGTTGCTAAATGCTCCCACTGGGTTAACCAAGCATGGGCAAATTTGCCGGCATGCATTCCCGAGCTGGAAAGTACTTCTGAATTAGCAATACTATCGATCCAAATAGTTTTCGCCCCAAGAAGGCGGCCAAATAATATCGCAGCAAAACCTGGGGCAGCCCCTGTTGTCACTACGACATCTGGTCTCACTTTCAGAATTACAACTAAAACCTGTAAAAACATAAAAAACAACTTAAGCTTATTCCATAGATTTGCGTCAGTGACAACATGAAGCTTTGATTTAACTTCGGCAGCATAACCAGAGTTTGTAGATAGATACTGAACATCACAGCCGGCAAAAGCAGGCTGCAGTCGCAGCAACTGTACCCAATGCCCTCCACCAGAAGCGACAGCCAATATTTTTTTGTTTTCCATACAAGAAACCCAATTAGAATATTTTAAAAAAAAAATAATTAACACCCAATTAAATCGGAATATATTTTCCTAATCTTAGGAAAAACAACACCAGATGTAAAAAAATTAGAATACAAGGCACAACCTTCCTGAGCCAACTTGGCGGATAGCTTGCTATCGGTCAAAACACGATATAAAGCTTCACTCAATGCATCGATGTCACCGGGCTTAACTAGCAGGCCATTCTGACCATCCTTTATCACATCGGGAATACCCCCAACTGGGGTTGTAATTAATGCTATTTCGGAACCTAAAGCTTCAATAATGACCATAGGCAAACCCTCGTTGTATGAGGGTAAAACTAACGCTGAACACTCTGCGAGTAAGATGCTTTTCTTCTCAGGCCCGACCCAACCATGAATTGTCACGAGAGATTCAAGTTGCATCTCCTTGATAAGGGACTGTACTTTTTCATCTTCGCCACCACCACAAAGATGCAAATGAAAGCTAGTTTCCCGAGATAATATTTTTACGGCTTCGAGTAGGTCATATATACCTTTACGCTTGATGAAAGCACCCAAAAACAAAATGTGCCCAGGTTTTCTATTTAACAACTGCCGTCGTACATCCACGTAGTTATTAACAACCACAGGCGTAACACCCATTGAATCTCGAATGTAATCCGCCCAATTTTCTGAAAGAACAATGACTGCATTTGATTTTCTAAAAAGAGAAATCACCAGATATTTAGTAAAAGATGAAGACCTTGTAAAGAAAACCTTAAATTCTGATCCATGTAAATGCAGTACAAACTTTGCAAAAAAAATCTTAGTAAGCAGACAGATCAAGAGCTTCCGCCAAAAGCTCCCATTCATGGACATGTGGGCATGGACAATCACATCGGATTTTGCTACAAATAACCAGCAGAGATTGAAACAGGCCGCAATAAAAAGAAATAGATCGGAGACTTTAGAACCCGTGCCATGAGTTGCAATATACGACGCCTGACCGTCAGGATATAGTCCATCGTTAAAATAACCTTCAATTACAGAGCGTATTCCACCATTAGCCCGTGTTCCAACATGTATAACGAACATTATATAGCCTTCTCCAACTCTCTGAAGCCAAACCCAACGACAACTGTATTTTCAGATATTGACTTTGTAACAACTGCACCAGCACCAATTACAACATTATCCCCAATCGAAACAGGCCCGATCACAATACAATTAGCACCAAGCTCTACATGGTCACCCAAAACAGGCGCTGAACTAGCTACACCACAATGAGTAATTTTATTGCCCAATGTGACACCCTGTCTAATTGTACAATTTCGGCCAATTACACAATCAGGATGAACAACTATTCCGTATCCATGATAAATTTTGAGCCCAAAACCAATCGAAGTACGATAAGACAAGTCTAAACCGATTATGATTTCCGAATAAAACCTATACAAGGGAACAAAAAGGTAGAAAAAATAAAACACCCCACCAAACTTGGAAAGACCAGACAGACGAAACAGCAAAATCAGTATTTTAATCTTAATGCCTTTATTACCTCTAATCTCATCTAGCAGATCACCCACTTAAAACCTCACGAATTAAATTATAATACTGCTGACCAATATTCTTTTCAGAAAAATCTTGAGCACGTCGACGTAAATCATCGGAATTATATTTTATGGCGCCCGAAAGAATTCTATCCATTCTATTCGCTAATTCGATCGAATCACCAACAGGAACCAACTCACCAAATTTTCCGCCACATAGTATTTCTGACGGTCCCGATGGACAATCGGTGCTCACCACTGGTACACCAAAAGCTAAAGCTTCAACAATGACGTTGCCAAAACCTTCCCAAGCTGATGAAAGGACAAATAGATCTGCGCTTTGATAAAACAGATCAGGATGATCTGAGTAACCAACAAAGTCAATGCGGGAGGCAATGCCCAAATCAGAAATTAAACTATTAAGCTCACTCCAGACAGCCTGATCATATACCCCCCCAACAATTTTTAAGCAAGTATTTTTATTCTCTAACAATGCAAAAGCTTTCAACAGCGTTGGGTAATCTTTAGGCTTCGAAAGACGACCAACTGCTAAGATGGTTTTGACATCGGTATTTGCATGCTCAGCCCTAGCAACTGATACAGTCGACGAAAAACGAACCGGGTTATAAATCGTAAGAACTTGATCTGAACTGCCCATCAAATCTCGCACTTCTTTTTTCAAGCCATTAGATACACAGACTACGGCACTAGCATGGCGATATAAATACTTTACGATTAATTTGACACGCAATTGCCAATGGCGTGGATATATCGCCCAATGTTGTTTTATAGAGGCATGTTCTGTAACAATGATCGGGCATTTATAACTTGAAATAAAGCGAGAAAGAATAGCAGCGCCATTGGTATCTGGATATGCCGTAAGAACAAGATCCGGTCGCTCGTACTCTAATAGCCTTTTAAAAGCAAAAATAGATTTTGACGTGCGCATAACATCTAAGGCTCGAACCAAAAAACCCTTTTCAGCAGCAATAGCGACACCTTCTCCATCTAAAGTATCCGCAACAAAGATCACTTCATAGCCATGACTTGACGACAAATACTCGGCAATTGAGAAAAAGACGCGCTCAGCTCCACCAAACCCTAAACGCGAAATTCTAAAAAAAATTTTCAAAGCAATACCCTGTTAGGTTTTTATATATCGAGCAGGACGATTAAAATGAACAACACGAGCTGGAACTCCAACAGCTGTCGCATCGGAGGGAATGTCTTTGACCACTACAGAGCCTGCACCAATCGTGACTCGATTGCCTATTTGAACAGCCTCGACGATGCAAACATTGGGACCGACATAAACATTATCGCCGATGGTAGCGGCTTGTCCCTCATTGGTGCCAATTGAACAAAACTGTGAGATATTAAAGTTTTTGCCTATTTTCGCTTTATGACTGATAACAATGCTCTGACCGTGTCCTAAATATAACCCAGGGCCAATTTGGGTTTTCCACGAGATATCCAACCCATACTTACCCTTCATTCTGAACAACTTATACTTCGCTAAGGTCGAGAGGACAGGTGTAGCGGCCTGGGCACAGCGAAACCAAAATACATAGCGAAAGCCACGATCTTTTACGTAAGTACGCAAAAAACTCATAAAGCCTAAACTATTCGTATATCGATAAAAATCAGCCCGTATTATTTCTTTTAATGAACTCATACTATTTCTGCAGGTAGGCACTCAGTTTAGGCATAAGTAAAATGCGAATCCGGCGCTGCCCAACCGCCAGATAACGATAAAAGTGGCTACGCAAACGCCAAAGATCTCTATTCACATCAGCAGGCAAATCAACAGGCATTTTCAACGCTACCGAGCATCGAAAAATCATATAAAAAAGTGAAATCTTGAGCAAATCATAATGATGCTCTTTCTGTCCAAGGATTGACTGATAGAACTGAATCAATGCCTCCCGATAAACCGGTTGAATATTCAGTGTTGCCCCATTAGCATTGATTCGATACGCATAAAAAGCTTGCCTGACCTGAAAAATTCGCTTCGCTGCATTATAAACATGATGCAATACCATCAAATCTTCACAAAACCGAACACCCACTGGAAAACAAGGCTGCGGCAACAATTCACGTCGATAAATGCGTATCACAGGATACCAAATAGACGCGGCGAAGATCTCATTACGAACGAACTCTATTGGAATTGGGCCAAAATGGCTGTGAACATATTGCTCAGGCTGCTCTGCGACTACATCACCCTGCTTGAACGTTTTCCAGCCAAACTCAATAATATCTGGAGCTGCTTCATTCATCACAGGATAGATAGCCGCATAATAACCAGGCAATATATAATCATCACCATCTACAAATGTAATATATTGCCCTTTTGCTGCAGCGATCCCGACATTCCTCGCGGCACTTACACCTTGATTTTGCTGCTTGATGTACACCAAATCGCCACTGTGCAGTTGCTGCGCATAATGCGTAAAAATAACTGACTCACTTTGATCTGGACTGCCATCATTCACCAAAATGATTTCTGCATCGCGCGGCTTTTCATGCAACAACGAATTAACACATTCGACAATGTAATTCGCAACATTATAAACAGGAACAACAATAGAAAGCTTCATCCCAGTTTCACTTTGAATTAAGCACATACATAATCGACTGATATGCCAGACGTGGGCGAAAAATCATGTCCGCCACGGATTTTACGGCCACTGCGAACACATCACGTGTCTCTCTAAAAATGCCATAAATTAAGAAATCAGCAATTGCATAAGAAATTACTGAAGCATACGCTGCTGCTATTACACCAATATGTGGGATAAGCGCAAAATTAAGAGATACACTGATCGCAGCCACTGCAATTGACTTGATCAGCTCATAACGAACCTGACCCCGTAAGATAAGAAGTCGAGAGTATAGCGCTGCGGGTATCACAAAAAGCCATACCCAAGCAAGTACTCTGAGTACGGGGCCTGTTTCCTGAAATTTGTGCCCATAAAGTAAATGTACTATTTCATCGGCAAAGATCGATGTAACCAAGGCCACAGGAAACGCTAGGATAAAAAAAATACAAACCAGCCCTGAGACCATTTTTTTAAACTCAATCTCATCATGCAAACGATTACTTAGCGCAACATAAAAAGCCATCGTGATGATCGGCCCAACAAAATTAAACTGGATAATCAAACGTGAAGCAGCCGAATAGATACCCGCAGCATGGTCTGAGAGTAAATGGGAAATAATCAGCACATCAGATTGCATAAAAATAGGGAAAATAGCTGCGGCAAGAAGCGCGGGCGCAGCTTCTTTTAATATTGAATATGATCGTTTCGTATTCACTCGCCAGCTGCGCCATCCCGTCGTAGCATGCTGCTGATATTGAATAAACAACATACCACACTGAATTATTGCTTGGAGTGGCAGATAAAAAATGGCCCACTCATAAGCCAAATCAAAATTGATTGCAAAAATGATATAAGCAATCGCCACCAAACGAGAGACAATTGCTGAGGCCGCGATGGCCTTCGGGATATTTACCGCCTGAAAATAAAGTCGACCTAGTGTAGCCCGAGTAAACAGTGTGGTTAGCAAAACAAATGCGGTTATCCAAATCATCTGTGGAGTCACCAATCTGCCCATGGTAAACAATGCACCAACAATACCAAAAACATAGAGCAACCAACCCAACAACTGCATTAGCATCACACTGCCAATGTATTCACCATCATCTGGATCTCTTGCTAAATCACGCACAATAAAATGATCAAGGCCTAATGTGGCCAAAAACATCAACAACCCCGATGCTGACTGCACCAGACTTAATTTACCAAGATTGTCCGGCCCAAAAAAACGCGCAATAAAAAAAACGCTGATCAATCCAAAAGCAATCGTTGTAAGATTTTCGACTGAGAACCACACCAGACTTTTAAAATTACGTTTCTTGCTCATTTCTTTCTCGCACAACATCACGACCAGCGACCACACCTGCCACGATCAAAAAAAAGAACCAGCTTAAATTTGACCCCATCAAAAATGTCGTTTCCGTTAAATTGTGAAAAATTAAAATAATGACAGCAAAAAAAGCAACATTGATACTTTTGGAGCGGATTGAATTCATAAAGACTTGCAGCAATGCAAATATCAAAATAACAAGACCATAAAAACCTATTGCAACCACAACATCAACATAACCGCCATCAGAGGCCGCCAACTTATCAGCCCACAATGGATCATTCCGTCCGAGACTAGTTTGCAATACTTGATTCCAATCACCCATCCCCCAAACGGCGTTATACCCTAGGCCAAAGTCAAGGCGATGTTCTGCACTTCTCAGCATTTCAATCCATAATCGCCCGCGCCCAGTGAAAGCATCTTCTGCAAGATTGAGAAACAAATAGTCCAACAACTCCTTGCTATAATTCAACAACAACATAACACTAAGTAAGACAAGAACAACACTAAAAAAAACAAAGATAAAATAGGAGTCTTTAACAAAATTGACTCGCCCTACACCCAACCAGTAGGTTTTCAGGCTCAGGACAAACGATAAAATAACAGTAATTGCAATTGCAGTTTTTGACTGTGTAAATACTAAGAGAGAAGCTGCGATCAATGCAAAAACAAGATCAATCCAGCGTCGAGATTGTGAAAAAAGCAAAATTATTACAACATAACAATTAACCAGTCCAAAGCCGTTCTTTGTTCCATATAAAGACCGAACCCCATAAGCACTCAATGCATCACCAGGGCGGATAATCATATATAACAAATTAACAACTACAACCGCAATCAGCGCGTTTTTTAACACTAACTCCCAATCAATGTAGCGTGCGGCGTACCCCCCGATCAATCCTGCCAATAGGACAGCAGCCTGTTCCAATGCACCGATCCTAGTACTATCTGGAAACTGAGACCATAAGATACTAGAAGCGCACCAAGTTATCAGAGCCAGCAACCCAATCCAGTTCAAACTTGATTTGAACAGGTCGCGATCTCGATAAAAAACCAGAAATCCAACATTTGCCAAAAAGAAAAAAAGCAACATTTTCTTATCAAATAGCGCATTCCCTAAAAACAAAAGGACTAGCGAGATGAAGAAAACAGTTTGATGCAAACCTCTAACAATCCGCACATTTTTATCTGATATTATTTGCCCCACGGCCATGTCCATCACCCTACGTACCCAATCCTAAATACTCACGTGATTTTGGCTGCAGCGCAGTAGAAAGCTGTTTAATAAAACTCGCTTGCTTTGCAAATTCGGCCGTTTGGTCAGCGCCAATTGTAGAAACTCGGATGATCATTCCATCGGCGATTAGCCCAGCTAAGCCATAACGAATTTGTTGCAGCTTAAAATCACGATTATTGTTTACAGCCGTATTCCCAATTGTAAGCCAATAAGTAATCGGCTCAACGCGTTCACCGTACGTTGCGACCAACTGTCTGCCAGGTATAGCCCTAGAGCCTATGTTAATGCTTGTGTTGCGCTGCATACCTATGGCAAAGCCTTGAGCTGGATAGCAAATTTCAGGCTTATGCACTTGCCGGCCTTGATTGTCACGCTGATCTGGCCCGTAGGCGATCGCCAGCATCATCCGCTCACCTGCCGCATTGACATAAGTGCGCATCAACAACCCTGTGTACAGTTTGCTCAGCGTTTTTTCAATATCAGGCGCCTGTACAATCGATGAATTTTCCTGTGGGAGTGCTTTCCAGTCGCCAAATGATGTAGGTATTAATGTTTCAAGCTTGATATTCTTTTCATCCGCCATGCGTAGCGTGGGGGTCAGAAAAAAAGCAGCTACTGCTGCTCCTATCATGATTAAGGCAAAAAACGATTGAATGTATAAACGCTTCATGTGCGCCCCCAAACTCTTTTCAAAACACCATCAAGTATGAATAGCAGCAATAATGACATGGCAAAAACAAAAATTCCGGCAAACCCATGAATAAAGCCCTGGCCTGCTTCATCACCAAGATAATACGTAACAAGAATTAAAATTAAGACTCTGATCACATTCGCCACAATCGCAATTGGTACGATGGCCAGAAGGAGGATGATTGATTTGGCTGTAAAAATCTTGCCGTTGAGATGTACGTACAAAAAACCCAGTGAAATCAGGCTAAATAATGAATTCATCCCTGAGCATGCATCGGCTACTAAAAGTTGGTATTGGCCTACCGTTAACACCACACCGGCACGGGCTACTGGATAGCCGAGTTGATAAAGAATCACCTCTGCTGCGTGTGAGATATGGTTTTTTAATCCGCTAGTTAGGCCATCAATGATGAATGCAGGCAATGGAATTAAGAAGCAAATAAAAAAGATTGGAAATGCATATCGCTTCACTCCAGCCCATCCTTGAGTTGCAAGGATCACAGCAATAGCCAATGGAATAAAGGCCCCAATTTCAAGGGCAAAAATTTCTTGCGAGCGCCCAACTACATAAGAAAGGCATGCAACCAGCAAGAAACTCAATGCAGCCAAAGGTGATGCCGTTGGCTCTGCATTGGATTTTTCCGTAACAAACTCCCGCCAAAATAAAAAGCCTATTACCGCTAATAACAGAGGCCCCTGCCCTTGCTCTTCACCTTGCCACAGAGTATTCGACAAACTGTATATGCTAGGTAGCAATAAGGTGAGAAAGCCTAATATTAGTAAAGGATATTCTTTGAGTAGCGCCAGAGTTTGCGTTTTGGCTAGTGAATTTGATTGCATACTGTTTTACTCGATTAGAACAGTGCCCACGACTTCTACATCGATCGCTTTGCATCGTTCGATGCATTCAAGTACTTGTGCGGTGAATGCACGGTCACGCTCAACGGCAATGACAACACCACGTACTTTGGCTGCAATCAAATAAGCATCATCAAATAGAGCTGCAGGTGCTAAATCATAAAGCACAGCATCGTAGCCGCCCTGTAGTTGATTCATGAATTCACTGGTAAACCGAGATGCAATGATTTCTTGTGCATTCGGCAGTACAGCTCCTGCACTCAGGATATGTAAACTAGGAACCCCTTCCACCACTTGCACGGCAGTCGCTAGGTCAGCCCGACTGGCCAATACTTCGACTAAGCCGACCTTATTTTGCATGCCCATTAGCTGATGCAATCTAGGCTCACGCAAATTAGCATCGACGAGTAATGTTTTTTCATTTGATTGAGCAAAGGCAATCGCTAGATTGGCCACCAGCGTTGTTGCAGATTCGCTTAACCCAACGATCGCAATATTCTTTTTGCCTTCACTTAACCAGCGGAGCATGAGTTGGCTACGCAGTGTACGCACAGACTCTGCAAATTCACTACTCGGCTGATATGCCTGAACTAGGTTCTCGCTTAGTTTTGATTTGCCTTTTTGCAAAACCGCATAATTATATTGATTAGCCAAGGCCTGCTGCACATCTTGTTCTGTTAGATAGCCTAACTGAATTGCAGCCTCGCCAAAACGCAAATTATGCTCGCGCTGAAATTGCATTACAGCTTCAGCCTGGGCCAGCGTAATAATTTTTTTATCAAGCAATAATTTTCCGATATTGCTTGAATTACTCACGATCGTCATTTACCACGCCCCTTCAACTTAGTGAGCACGCTTTTTCTTTGATTCAAAGATGGCATTGTTACCAACAATGGAACACCCACAAAATCAGACAAATCATCTGCACTGCGTACGCGTCGATTGAAATATTCCACAACCAAGACAATCAAACTGGCCAGTACTAGACCGAGTAGCAATGCCACCGCAGCATAATTGCGCAGAACGGGCGCCGAATGGCTTTTTGGTGGAGAGGCATATTTCAATGGGAAAATATTCGTCTGACCACTCATGGCACCTTCTAGCGTTGACTGTGCTTGCCGTGATAGTGCTGCATCATACGTTTTCTGTGCGTTATCTAAATTTTGCTGTAGCACTGATAACTGTGCACGATCCTTCTTCAACGCAAAAATTCTTTCACGTTGTTCCTGCAGAGCGGCTTTCAGCGATGCTTGAGTTGCGGCTGAATTATTTGCTGTAGCACCGAGCCCCTGTGAGTATTGCGCCTGCAACTGATTGAGTTGATTTTTTGTTTCTAAATAATCGGCCTGAGCTTGTTGGTACTGCGGGTGGTTTGGCCCTAACTTTTCCTCGACCTCGTGCAATTTAGCTGACTTTTGTGATAACTGAGCTTTTAATTGCTGGATGAGCGGATTATTAAGCACATCAGGGGCATTCGTACCGGCTTGCGCGCGGGATTTTGCATCATATGTTTGCGATTGCGCTTGTACCAAACTGGTGCTCAGTTCATTTAAACGCTGCGTTTCAATATCTAGCCGTTCGTCTGACGCAACAATTCCTGTTTCTTGCTGATATTTGGAAAGCTCAGCCTGCGCATCTTCAACCTTTTTTTTCAACACTTTCAATTGCTGTTGAAAGAATTCAGAGGTGCTTTGCGCTGCTTGAGTCCGCATTTCAATATTCATGTCGATGTATGCCTTCATGAATTGATTTGCGACTTGCGCGGCAAATACTGGATCTGTTGCTGTATAGCTTAAACTGATCACATTACTTTGCCGACTTGGCACGACTTCTAGGCTCTTTAAAAAAAGCTCAGCATACCAATCGCGAATTGTTGCACTTCCGACTTTGGCTTGCTCATATTGTGCGATTGCCTCAGGTAAAGTTGTGATGCCAATTTTATCAACAACTTTGAGTGCTGTATTCTGACTATAAATAATATCCGCTTGTGTAAACAAATAGCTAGGCGCCAACAAACCAGAAACAGGCATGCCTGTAATAGGATCATTTGCCTTTACATCAATGGACACTTGTGCGGTTGCGGTGTACTGTTTCGACTGGATCAAAGCAATCGCAAAACCGGCAACCAGGACTGAGAGCACGATCAAAGTAAAAAGCTTTATGCGGCCCACAAAAACCCGAAGCAGCGTTCTCACACTTAACATTCATTGCCCCAATTAGAAAAAGCTTTCTTTAATATAAACTGTATCGCCAGCCTGCAATAAATCAATCGGCTTAGCTGGAATTTCTTTAACCTCACCATCGATTACTCGATGAATCAAAATTCCTTTGCTAGAAGCGCGCTGATTATATCCACCCGCTGTTGCCAATGCTTGCATTACTGTCATTTTTGGCTCCAATCGGAATGAACCAGGTCGATTTACTTCGCCAAAGACGTATACCAATTCAGCGCGGGGAACATAGACCGTATCACCGGATTGGACAGGAATACTGCGTTTTTCCGAGTTTGCTAGCTGGGTTAGTTTGCTGAGTCGATATTCATATCGCTCTTCACCACGAAGAATAACGATTACATCCCCGCCCGATGGCCCCACTCCACCAGCAATAGCAACCAAATCAATTAAATCGGTATTACTATCTAGCGCATAGCGCCCTGGTTTATTTATTTCGCCCAGCACCGCCACTCGCTGGCTTCTGTACTGTGTAATCAATACATTCACATTTGGTTTTTTAATAAAACCACCCGCCGCAAGTTTTTTAGCCACCAGCGCTTCAGCTTCTGTATAGGCTAGGCCACCAAGTTTTACTTCGCCCAGCAATGGGAATGTGAGTAAGCCATCATTATTAAGCTGCGCTTCGGTCGTTAAATCCTCATGGTCATAAACCTGGATTTTAACTACATCGCCGGGCCCTAGCAGATAATCGCCTAATGCCTCTTTACCAGACTTTGCGAATGAGATCGGAACGATCCAAATCGCCAGAAATAAAGCAATTATTAATTTTCGTGCTGTCATTATTTCAGTCCTTTCAACCCTGCTTTTACGCTATCGTCAGCGGCTGTTGACTCTTGTTTCTGCAATTGCTGTGCGGGTGCTGAAGCAAATTTTTGCAGATATTCAATCTTAGCCGCATCACGCAGGCCTTTCATTTTTTGTGCAGCTTGGGTTTGGGCTTCGTTATTGGCTAAGTAACGCTTAATCATTGGCTCCGCTTCTGCCGCGCCAACCGGTGCAGCCTGAGTGGCTTTCAGTTGCAGCAAGACTGTTTTATCACCTTCGGACATGGCAATGATGTCACCCACATTCATCTGCGCAAATTTGACTAACATTGGCATTGGCAGCTGCTCAGCAGTGCGAGTCGCCTCATTGGTATTAAATTTGATTGCTGCAGCATCTAAGACCGCTTTTACCGCCATTGGGCTGGTTGCATTATTCAGTGCCGCATTGAGGGCGTCGTTGTAGGCCGCTTTATCAATGACAAAAGTGGTGAATTCATAGTTTTTGCGTTCGGCAAAAAGTGCTGGATTTTTGGCATAGAACTCGTCGACAGCTGTTTTGTTTGGTTCACCCGGCTTGCCAATTACACGCTCAGCAGCTGACTGCGCCAAAATCTGCCGTTTGGCATTTTCAATTGCTTGAACCACATTTGGTTCACGATCCAGTTTTAGCTCAGTCGCTTTTTGCACTAGCAATTCTTGGTCAACCAGTTGCTCGAGCACCTGTTGCTTTTGTTCAGGCTGAGCATTTGGCACCTGAGCCAGCACATAATTGAGTTGGTGCACGGTAATTTCACTGTCGTTGACCTTGGCCAAGACCTGACTTGGTGATTTCTTATCGTCTTTCTCACCGCATGCCGTGAGGGTGCTTGCAATTAATACAGCCAGTACCAGAGGTTTTACGTTCATTGTGTTTCCTTGCTTTAAAACGCGTTCCGGTCGCGGAACATCATGGTGGCGGTTTTCCAAATAATCTTGAGGTCAAGCCAGACTGACCAGCTGCGCAGATAATCCAAATCGTATTCTACGCGGCGCTGCATTTTATCTAATGTATCGGTTTCGCCGCGATAGCCATTCACCTGTGCCCAGCCCGTAATACCAGGCCGAACTTTGTGGCGCATCATGTAGCCCGAAATCAACTTGCGGTATTGTTCATTGTGCGCATTTGCGTGAGGACGCGGTCCCACAATACTCATCCGTCCTTGCAACACATTTATGAATTGTGGCAACTCATCGAGTGAGGTTTTGCGGATAAAGCCACCGATGGGAGTGAGGCGATTATCATTGCGGGTAGCCTGCACCACTTTATCGCCGTTTTCCATGACATTCATCGAGCGGAATTTATACACCAGCACACTTTGACCATCTTCACCATACCGCTTCTGCTTGAAGAAAACAGGCCCTTTGGAGGTAAGCTTTACCGCAATCGCAACGCCTAGCAATATTGGCCAAATCATTAAAAGGATTAGACTCGACAATACGATATCGCTGATCCGCTTCACCACGCCATTCATCCCGACAAATGGACTTTCGCAGATTGCCACTACTGGCACGCCGGCAATATTGTCAAAACGAGCATTAATTAAATCAAAGACAAATAGATCAGGTACGAAATAAACCGAAGCGGTACTATCGCGCAGTTCATCGAGCAAATCCATCACTCGCGGCTGGGCAGTCATCGGCAATGAAATATAGATCTGCTGAATATGATTAGCCTTTACATATTCAGCCACATCTTTCAGTCCCCCCAAGAGTTGCTCGGGGTGATCTAGAATTAAACGGTCTTCAGTGCGATCATCAAAAAAACCAACAAACTCTTTATTAAGGAATGGGTGGGATTGCATGTTGCGCGCCAAGGTCGCGCCTGGCTGATTGGCCCCAATTACGACCACGCGTTGCTTGGTGGAACGATCAAGATCTGGGCGCAAGACAAACCAGCGAAATAAGCCATGCGCCGCAATCAGCACCAAAGGCGCAACCACAAACCACGTGAGCATGTAAGGAGGATAAAAGTACTGATCAAACCCAGAGATTCGACCAAGTAGCACCAAGGCCGTCACCACCACTAGCCATTCAAAAGCAAAGCGTCCTAAACCTAATAAGGGGCGTGAGTAGCCCGGTACGAATAAAAACACCCCATCAAGCATCAAAGCCGAGAGCAGAAAAGCTAACGCTCCTAGGATGATTTCATGCCCATCCGTAGCCACTTCAAACGGGATAGCCAGTGCAAACAATGTCACCACGACCAGGACGGGATCCAGAAACAGCTTGAAAAAGCTAACCATGGGCGCCGCATTTGAAAACTCGCGAAAGCGATCGCCAAGCAGGCTAGGTCGCCCGCTAAACCGGACTTGGTTTAGGGTTTCTTCACGATTCAAATGTTCTGCCACGTCCTGATGCACTGATTACTCCTTATGTTTCTTCTGACTTAAAAGCACTAACAAACCTATTGACAACAAGGCGACTGCCGCTGGCTCGGGTACAGGCGGGGTAATCGGTTTTTCTGGTGGACTTACCTGCCCCCCGGTAGGCGATTTTGCGCCCGATGTCGTCGTGACTGACACACCATTGAGATTTGGGCCACTAATGGCATCAATGATATTAGCTCTCGCAGCAATCGCACCGAAACTCGAACCATTCAAATTCAATGTTACGTTGGTATCTACTTGGTCAATTGCTAAATAACCGTTGTCCTGTTCACCTGCGCTTACAAAGACCGCAGGCGCATCTAGCGCCGTTACGGGCTGTATCGATTCTGCGTTTGTATATGCCGACATCAATACTCCAACTACTGCTACTCGCCACATTCGCACCACCTCTTTTTTTTGTATATGGGTATCGTCACTTGCTTAGAAATCGTATTTCGAACTCAGCCCCGCTTGTAGCGAGTCATAATCTGCTGAACCGCGCCGATCATTTCGATCTTCAATTTGAAAATATGACCTGACCGACCAGTTTCTTAGAGGCTTAAACACAACGCTAGCTTTGACAGATCGGTATTCTTCATCCCTGACTAAGGCCCCAGAAACCGTTTCAGTTTTCCGATCACGTAGTCGCAGCTCTAGATCCCATAGCCATTTTTCGGATGTAGCCCAAGTGGAGCCTAAGTAACTGCTGCGCTGCAAATCCCGCCCCACCCCACTGGTGAACTGATCAAAGTTCTGGCCATAACCTGCCCGCAACTTTGTTTTACCTGTTGCCTGCCACGTGAGGTCAAGGTTGCCTTGCGGTGTGCTAGAAGAACGCTCACCAGTTAACTTTGATTTCCAGCTACTTACCCCGCCAGTCGCGCTGATGTTCAGCTTTTCACTGTACGGCCATTGCAATACCAGCTGGGTTAACCGCTCTTCATACCCGCGACGATCAGCAGGAATGAAAGCTAAATTGCGTAAATAATCATAATCTTGCCACTGCTGGCGCACGGTCAGGCTCGAACCATATTCAGTGCGATAGCGCATGCCAAGACCATAAGTCAGGTTTTTGGCGTCTTCCAAAGTGCGAACGTCATGGGTTTGTTTGCTATAGCCCACATCAGCGACCAAGGCCCAGTTGCTCAATATTAAATAAGCGCCCTGCCATTGCACATTGCTCTGACGTACCATATCAATACGGCCGTCACGCGTATCTTCAAAGCTACTCATGCTGCGGCTAGTGCCAGCATTCAATTGCCCCGACAACAAACTGCCCGCCTGCCAAGCCCAGCCAAGATCTGCTTGCCAGCCGGTGTAATTCAGCTCGCTAAAATCCATGTATTGCTGGCGATTAACCCGCGCGCTGGCACTGAAATTTTGCCGAGATACCGGCACATCAATGCGGCCGCCGAGCGCCACATCTAGTTTGCTATCACCCTGCTGGCCATGCTTGCGGGTAATGTTATTACTGCCTTGTTCGCTTAAGCGAAATATATTGTCATCGTAGCCATAGCCCACTTCGGCATTGAGTTTGAGCGTATCGTCTGCATCATATGCGCCATGCGCTAACCCAATTGCACACCCTAAGACCACTGCCAACTTCTTTCGCGCCATCACCCATCCCGCTATTGAATCCAGTTCAATCTTGGCTTTCTTGTATTCATCACCAAGCTTACTAGCCTTACTCGGCCTTTATGACGGCGGATTTTAACATCATTAATGTTAATTTGCTGATACAACACAAAAACAGCATATTCGCAGATAGTGATATAGCTCTCACTCACCAAAAAATTGGCTCGGCCTCAAGTTTTACGCCATATTGCGCGTCAATTGCTGCCTGAATATTAAACTCCAGCTTTTTTACATCCTGCTGACTCGCCCCGCCGTGGTTCACCATCACCAGCGCTTGCTGGGCATACATCCCAACTGGGCCGTGCTGTTTGCCTTTCCAGCCAGCCTGATCAATCAGCCAGCCTGCCGCAAGCTTGGTGTGCTTATCATCCACCGCAAATGAGACCAGTGCCGGCCATTGCTGTTTTAACGCCTGTGCTTGTTCAGTCGGCACGATCGGGTTTTTGAAATAACTACCCGCATTACCGATCACGGCTGGGTCGGGCAATTTGCGCTGGCGCACCGCGATCACCGCTGCTGCGATATTCGCGGCGGAAACGGGCAATTGTTGCCGCGCTAACTCTTGCTCGATATCGCCATAACTGGTTTTCAGCTGCGCCACTTTCGGCAGCCGGAACGTCACTGCCACTATGCACCACGCTCGACCGGCGGCCTGCTTAAAAAAACTATCCCGATAGGCAAACTGGCAATCAGCACCACTGAACTCACGCACTTCACCGGTTTCTAGGTGGACCGCAGTCAGGCTATGCAATACATCTTTCACTTCCACGCCGTAGGCACCAATGTTTTGAACTGGCGCGGCTCCGACGGTGCCAGGAATCAGCGACAGGTTTTCCAAACCGGCCCAGCCCATAGCTAGCGTCCATTGCACAAATTCGTGCCAGTTTTCACCAGCTGCGGCGCTGACATACCAAGCATCGGCGTCTTCCGCCTGCAGGCTGCGCCCCATGAGCGCCATTTTTAGCACCAAGCCTGGCACGACTTCAGGCAGCACCAGATTAGAACCGCCTCCTAATACATGCCAATGTAAAGCACGTAGTTCCGGGCTCGCAATACACGCCTGTAATGTAGCTAGCGAATCAATCGCTACAAATTGCTCGGCGCGCGAACGCAATCCGAACGTATTGAGTTTATCGAGCGGATAATCGGCAATTATTTGCATCACATACCTCAGTGCAGCGCACTGCAAATAGCTTAAAGAAGCTCAAATAAAAATACCCTGACCAGGTAATGGTTCAGGGCCTAATTCAATCAATGCTTAGCTGGCAATACCCATCAGGGACGATTACCCAAGTGCCAGCGGGCGCAATACCACTTGGTTTGCTCTGGACCGCTGGCCACCAGCACGCTACCAAACTTGGAGAGCCAGCGTGGATACGGCCCGGGTAACTCCACAAAGGCAAAGCCCATTTTCTCTTCGACATTTTTTTTCACCTGCTCCAGCGGTTTATTGATGAGCGCGCCCACCATTAAAGCGCCCGACTCGGGCACGTTCACAAAAAACTCTTCGACCTGATTGCCCGCCATGGTTGCTTGCTGCCCGCCAAACCATTCGGCCTCGCCCCAGACCCGGATGGGGGCATTCAGATGCTGGCGAAAATAGGTCCGCCAGAATGCCGGGGACCATTCACTGCGGCAGGCCAGCGCGTTTTCCACCTTATCGCCAAAATGGCTCGGCAAGGCTTGCGCCGCTGGCGGCACCAGAAAGCATAAAGCCACCAGAGCGGCGAATAAAATCGGTGATTTCATCCTGGCCATGGTGGCTCCTTTTTTGCTGCAGCGCGAGTGCTTAGCCGCTATTACGCAGGCCAGCCGCTACCCCGTTGATGGTCAAGTGCACCGCGTGCCGCAGCTCTTCGCTGTCGTCGCCGGCGCGAATGCGTTTGAGCAATTCTACTTGCAGGTGATTAAGCGGATCCAGATACGGCAGGCGGTTATTCAGGCTGCGGGCCAGCATCGGGTTGTCGCCCAGTAATTCTTCATGGCCGGTGATTGCCAGCACAGCGCTCACCGCGCGTTGCCATTCATCTTTAATCCGACCGAAGATGCGTTTAGCCACGTCCTGATCTTGCACCAGCTCAGAGTAGCGTGCCGCAATCGCGATATCCGATTTGGCCAGCACCATTTCCATATTGGAAATCGTAGTCTGGAAGAACGGCCATGTCGCATACAGCTCTTGCAGGTTTTTCAGGCCCTCGTCGCCAGCTTCAGCCAGATATTCGCTGATGGCATGACCGAAACCATACCAGCCCGGCAGCATCAGACGACATTGCGACCATGAGAATACCCACGGAATCGCGCGCAGATCTGAAATGCTATTGGTGTTTTTCCGCGCCGATGGGCGTGAGCCAATGTTCAGATTCGGGATTTCCTTGATCGGCGTAGCTTCGAGGAAGTAAGTAATAAAGTCTGGTGTTGCATACACCAGATCGCGGTAGAAGCGGTAAGCCGAATTCGACAGGCGCTCCATCAAGCTGCGGCGCGCGGTTGGATCGATGGTTTGCTCGCCCGGGAAGCTCGCGTCCAGCGTAGCAGCCACCAAGATTTCCAGGTTACGACGACCGACTTCACGGTCAGCGTACTTGGCGGTGATTACTTCACCTTGTTCGGTAATCCGGATCTGGCCATTCACCGAGCCGGCAGGCTGGGCCAAGATTGCATCGTAAGCTGGGCCACCGCCGCGACCAACCGTGCCGCCACGACCGTGGAACAGACGCAGTTTGATGCCGGCTTCTTTAAATACATCGACCAGCGTCAATTCGGCTTTGTACAGCTCCCAGTTCGAGGTCAGATAGCCGCCGTCTTTATTCGAATCCGAATAACCCAGCATCACTTCCTGCACATCACCACGACAGGTCAGCAGCTGACGCCATTGCGGGATCGCAAACAGCTCGGTCATGATTTCGCCACTGGCGCGCAGGTCACCGGTGGTTTCAAACAATGGAATGATATTGACTTTGCTGCGCACGGTTGGGGCCAGCGACACCAAGCCCACATCGTTCAGCAATACGGCCACTTCCAGCATGTCGGAAACCGACGCACAGTTGGAAATAATATAGTTCGGCAGCACGGCCTCACCGTAGCGCGCCTGAATTTCCGCCGCAGCTTTTAAGATATCCAGCTCTTGCTGTACATCCGGGCTGTAGGCCACATCGTGCGGACAGATCAGCGGGCGTGGGCTGGCCAGCTCGCGCAGCAGCACTACGCGGCGGCTTTGCTCATCCAGCGCCAGATATTCTTCCAGACCCGCGCGGTTAAACAACTCGCTGATCATTTTTTCATGCATGCCGGCAAACTGACGCATATCGATTGGCGCCAGATAGAAGCCAAAGACTGATACCGCGCGCTGCAGGCGGCGCAGACGGCCATTGGCCAGCTTGGCCGCGCCATGCGCTTTCAGTGAGCGGGCAATCACAGCTAAGTCAGCGGCCAATTCGTCCGCGCTGGCATAAGGCTGCGCCCGTGCCACATCATGCAGCTGATGGTGGAACGTGCCGATTTCGATCGCCGTCGCGAAAATACGCGAAGCAATGGCGGTTACCGCCAGGCGATATGGCTCTTCCGATTTACGCGCAATGTCGTCGGTGGCTTGCGCCGCCAGTGCCGACAAATCTTGGTCGATTTGCACCAGGCGCGTTGACATCGACAGCTCGCTTTCGAGCTTCAAACATTGCTGGTAGTAATAATCCAGCGCCACGC
Source organism: uncultured Chitinibacter sp. (assembly GCF_945957625.1). NCBI lineage: Bacteria > Pseudomonadati > Pseudomonadota > Betaproteobacteria > Neisseriales > Chitinibacteraceae > Chitinibacter > uncultured Chitinibacter sp. Next base: position 22,495 of record NZ_CAMFLP010000005.1, on the reverse strand, counting down.
CAGCTTGGCGTGATACGGCATAGCGCATGACATCGGCGGTCACAAACGGATTACCGTCGCGGTCGCCGCCGATCCAGCTGCCCACCTGAATAAAGTTTGGCAGCGTTACTTGTTCATTGGTCAGTGCCGACAGGCGATCTTCCATGTCTTGATACAGACGTGGGATTTCGTGCAGGAAAGTATTGCGGAAATGCGTCGCACCGTTTTCGATCTCGTCTTGCACGGTGAGCTTCACCGTACGGATTTCGCGGGTTTGCCACAGCGTGATCATCACGCGTTCCAGTGCTTCTTGGTTGGCTTCCAGCTCGTCCGGTGTCATTTGCTTGCGATCACGTTGCGTGAGCAAATCGCCCAGCGCGCGGTGGCATTCCAGAATGGTCTTGCGTTTCACCTCGGTCGGGTGTGCGGTCATGACCGGGGCGATCAGCGTGTCGTTCAGCAAGCTGAGAATCTCAAACGGCTTCACGCCACGCTCGCGCAGGGTATCCAGCACGGCTGCGATGCTGCCGCGCTGCGGGTTGGAGCCAGCCACTTTGTGCGCGCGACGGCGGCGATTGTGGTGCAAATCCTCTGCTATATTGGACAGATGCGAAAAATAGCTAAATGCGCGCACCAAGGCCATCGTCGCTGGCATATCCAGCGTCGAGAGCGAGCGGGCCAGCGCTTTGCCCGCATCAGGGTCGTGGCCCTGTACGTAACGAATAGCCAGTTCTCGAATCGACTCGATCTGCTCAGCAGTGGCCGCACCGGCCTGTTCGCGAATGGTGTCAGACAACAAGGCAGCAAGCAGATCCAAATCCCGCTTGAGCGGCAAATCCTTTTCAGCAATAGGTTCGAGCACAGACATGGCAATCCAATTTCGGCGAATTCAAGACAGAAAAATCCCGTACATTTTAGCAAAGAAACCCGATCTCTGCCGCTGATTTGACACAGAAACTTGCACCGATAAGAACATGCCCCAATTCCCTTTCTTTCTGACTAGTGTATTCAGCGAAAAAACACCGTCTGGCGAGCCCTGCGTGGTGGTGCTCAGCGATGATTTACCGCTGGAAAGTCAGCGCCAGCAGCTGGCCTATACCTTTAATGGTAGTGAAGTCGTGTTTGCCGGCCGCCAGCCAGCCCAGCTGGCTTTTCATTACCCGCAATTTGCGCTGCCATTCTCGGCGCGCGGCTATCTGGCGGCGGCGGCGGTCTATCAGGCGCATTGTCCAGAGGCGCCACGGCGCTGGCGCTGCACTCAGGGCGAATTTGCCGTGGAGACGATGGGCGAAGCCTGGGCGCTGCGGTTGCCGGCCGGGCGCAGCCGGGCGCCGAATCATGGCCAGGTGCAGCTGGCGCATGCGCTAGGGATTGAAAGCCACGAAATCCTGCCGCCGCTGCAGCTTATCTATACCGGGCTAGAGCAGCTGCTGATCCCGGTGCGCTCCCGCCAAACCGTATTACAGGCGCGACCGCATCCGGCCTTGCTGGCCGAATACGCCAACCATGGCGAGCCGGTGGCGCAGGCGGTGATCTGGCATCGCGAACATGATCTGATCACTATGCGCTGCTTTATGGCCGACCATTTTGGCGTGTATGAAGATTTTGGCGCCGGCTCGGCGGCGCTGAATATCGGCAGCTACTTGCTGGCCACCGGCCAGCGCCCGCCGCAGCAACTCAAGCTGGAACAAGGCCATACCATCCAGCGGCTGTTCAGCCGGCTTAGCCATCTGCACTTACAGATTGATAGTCAGGCCCAGCTTACCCTGAGCGGGAAAGTGCAATTACTCGGTCAGGGCGTGGTGAATTTGTAAGTCGTGGTGTGGTTTTTTCAATCTGGCGCGCCGCCGCTGGTCGGTGCGCCCGCCACCCGTTGCAAGCAATCAATCGCGCTGGCGTTGCAAATACGCTCATGGGTATTGGCTGTAACACTAATATCAACAAGCCTATCCAGCCTATACCCTCTGGCAAATCATTAAAACTGTGTGCACTCTTGCTCAGCAGCCCCCTGAGGCGCAGCATGGCTCTGTACTTTGATTACATTAAACACACCGATTGCATAAACCACTACTCAATACAGGGTTTTTAGCTTGTTCGCCCCGCAATCCTTACTATTCTAAGAAACAGCATATCTTCGCCACGACTGGACAACATGCCATGAAAATCACACATAAACTGATTGCCCTGGTTTTACTTGCCGCGCTCGGGTTGATCACCCTCACCGCGGTTAACTACAGCAAATTTGCCGCAGTACAAACCAACGCGCTCGATGTCACCGATGAAATCGTGCCCTCCATCATTGCCATTCAACATGCCGAACTAGAATTTGCAATACTTCGGCGTGAGGTGCTGAGCCACATCATCGAAAAAGACCCAGCCAAAATGCAGGAACTCGAGCGCAGCATTGAGCAAGATAAAGCCAAACTGGACGAGTATCTCAAGGCCTACGAACATTTCATTTTCGAGGAGGCCGACCGTAAAAACTTCACTCAACTAAAACAGGAACTCGATGCTTGGTATCCGCTCGCTAAAGAAGCACTACGGCTATCAGCGGCAGAGCAAACTGATGCGGCCATGGATTTTGTACGACAAAAGCTCACACCAGTGGCTGCCCGTGCCTTTCAGAGTTTTGAAACCGTGAGCAATTTCAACGAAGCCCTCGCCAAAAAAGCCGGCGAAGCGCTTAAACAAGACGTGATCACGGCTATTTCGGCCTCGATCACCATCAGCGTGATTATTATCGGGCTGGTGGTCGCGCTGGGCTTTTTGATTGGCCGCAGCATCATCACTCCGCTGCAGCGGATGCGTGAATTCGTGGTGCGTTTGGGCAGCGATTACGATTTCACCCAACGCGTAACCATTACTACGCAGGATGAAATCGGCGAATCGCTACAGGCCCTCAACGGTCTGCTCAATTCGCTGCAGCAAAGCTTGCAACAACTCAACCGCATTGGCCGCGATGTCACCAGCACCGCCAGCTCGCTCTCAAACGCCAGCCGCGAGCTTTCGGAAACCTCGCAGCAAGTGAGCCAATCGGCTTCCAGCATGGCGGCCGGGGTAGAAGAAGTCACGGTCAGCATCACCCATGTGGCCGATCGGGCTGGCGAGTGTGACAGCACCGCCCGCGAAGCCGGTCAAATGGCGGCCAATGGCGGTGAGGTGATCGAAACCACCATTCACAATATCAATGCCATTGCCGAGCAAGTGCGTGCGGCCGCGGCGCAAATCGAATCGCTGAAAGACCGCACCGGCAGTATCAATGCGGTGGTGAATGTGATTAAAGAAATTGCCGATCAAACCAATCTGCTGGCGCTCAATGCCGCGATTGAAGCTGCCCGCGCCGGTGAGCAAGGCCGGGGCTTTGCGGTGGTGGCCGATGAAGTGCGCAAACTGGCCGAGCGCACTGGCAACTCGACGCAGGAAATTATCGGCACTGTCAGCGCCATTCAGCAGGAAGCCAACAACACCGTCGCCACCATGCAGCGCTCGGTGCAACAGGTGGATGACGGCGTGCAAGGCGCCCACGCGGCTAGCGATGCGATCCAACGTATTCGCCACAATGCCGATGCCGTGGTGGCACAGGTGAGTGAAATTACCGCCTCGATGCGCGAGCAAAGCTCGGCCAGCGCGATGATGGCGCAACAAGTTGAGCGCGTAGCGCAAATGTCGGAAGAAAGCAGCTCGGTGGCCAACAATACCGCCAACGAAGGCAGCCGCCTGCGGCAGTTAAGCGATGAGCTGGATGCAGCGATCGGACGCTATAAAGTGTAGCGCGAGAAGGCGAAGCAAATAAAAACGGGCCGTAAGGCCCGTTTTTATTTTGGGGTATATCCCCATAAGCATTTCAGATCAAGGCATATCCAGATATACACAATATGGGTATATCTCAATCCGGCTGCGTGATAATCACGCTTTCTGCTTCGGCCAGCACTTCATCTCCGGGCTGGGCATCCGAGCGTAAAATCCATGAACGGGCGATTTCGTAAAACACTGTCAGCAGCACCGGGCCAATAAACACGCCCAGCATGCCAAAGGCCAAGGCCCCGCCCAAGACCCCGAACAAAATCAAAATAAACGGCAGATTGCTGCCTTTACCGATCAACAAGGGTTTGATCACATTGTCGGCCGAGCTCACCACCAGCAGCATCCAGGCGGCCATGAAGATTGCCCAGCCGGTATCCCCCTGATGAAACAACCACGCTGCCGCCGGCAAGCCCAGCAAGACCGGCCCGCCCGGCAGCAAGGCCAGAATAAAGCTGGCAAAGCCCAGCGACATGGCATTAGGCACGCCGGAAATCGCGTAGGCAAACCACGACAGTACCGCTTGCGCCAGCGCGGTACCGATAAAGCCGTACACCACGCCCTTGGTCGAGCTCACTGACACAGCCAAGAGCTCGGTGCTACGCTCGCCCGCTACCCGAGTCAACAAGCCTCGCACCCAATCGCGGATATGCTCACCGTCTTGATAGAGGAAAAACGCAATAAACAGGCTCATCATCAACAGCACCAAGCCGCCACCAATATGCCCGCCCACCACCAGTAGCCATTGCGTGGCGGGGCCAATCAGGCTGCGGATCATCGACATGGTTTTGGCATCATGTGCGCCTAAACCTTGCCAGAATTCGCCAATCGGCTCACCCACCAGCGGCAATGCCACCAGCCATTCCGGTAGCGCTGGCCAGCCGGCCTCAAAACTCGCCCGAATCCGCGCAATAAAATCGAGACCCACATCAGCAAAATCGCTGGCCGCCAACACAATCGGCAGCAAGAAAAACAAACACAGCCCCAGCAACATCACTACCGCCGCCAGCGCGCGCTGGCCCCGCATCCGCTCCACCAGCCAGAGATAAGGCTTCCAGGTGGTGAGCACCAGCATTGCCGCCCACAGCGAGGCGGCCAGAAACGGTTTCACCACGGCATAAACGGTGAGGCACAGTAGAAGTAAAGCCGCCAGCGCAATCAGCGGCTCTACCAGCTCGGAAGCTTTGATTTTCATGGTATTTAGCCTTCATTCAGGAAGCGCTAGGATAACGTGAATCAAGCCGTAAGACGAAAAAAAGCCGGCGCGCACGCCGGCCTTGTTGCAGCGAGGTTAGTGGTAGCACTAGCGGGCGGGGCCGCTGCTGACTTTGGCACGATAAATCAGCAAGCCCATCATCTGCGCCACATCTTGCCGCGCCTGCGGGCTATCGACCCGGCCAAAGCGATCGGCCAGTGCCTCATGCACTTCGCAAGAGAGATTAAACAACAGGCTTTTTTCTTCCTCGCGCGCCCGGCCTAGATAGACATTGATTTCATCCACGATCTGGTCGGCCAGCTCTTCTGGATAGGTGGCTGAGCTAGTCAGGATGCGATCAAGCAGGCGAACGCCAATAACGCCCAAACTGAGTAATTGAATGGCCATCTTCTTGCTACCCCGCGAAAACACTTGCTTGATTTCACTCTAGTGAGCGCCCAAGCATTGCAAAGCGCCATCCGTCAAACGGCGCACCCGCCTGCCGTTCGGCATAAGGTGATTGATTTAGCGACAGTTGCCGACGTCTCCCCTACAGTTCGCTCGTGCAATGCAACATTTTCTCAGGAGTAAAGAAGTATGTGCGGTATCGTTGGCGCTCTCTCAAGCCGGAATGTCGTCCCCATGCTGATGGAGGGGTTGTCGCGGCTGGAATATCGTGGCTATGACTCCAGTGGCGTGGCCATGATCCATCAATTAGGCGCCAGCGCCCAATTTGCCCGTGCCCGGGTCGCCGGCCGCGTAGCCGATCTGGCGAAAAAAGTGCATACCCTGTGCGGCCTGGTCGGGATTGCCCATACCCGCTGGGCTACGCACGGCGGCCCCAGTGAAGCCAACGCCCACCCGCATCAGGGTGGCGAGAAAGTAATGGTGGTGCACAACGGCATTATTGAGAATTTTGCCGAGCTAAAAACCGAGCTGATCGCCCAAGGCTACCGCTTTGTGTCTGAAACCGACACCGAAGTGATTGCCCATCTGATCGATGCCGAACATCAGCGCCAGCCAGATTTTCTGGCTGCGGTGCAAGCCGCGATTGCCCGCCTGCACGGCGCATTTGCAATTGGCGTTTTGCACTTAGATCACCCCGAGCAAGTGATCTGCGCCCGGCAAGGCAGCCCGCTAGTCTTGGGGCTGGGGTTTCAGGAGTATTTCTTTGCTTCCGACATCGCCGCGCTACTGCCCTTAACGCAAAAAATGATTTACCTCGAAGAAGGCGATCTGGCCCTCATCAGCGCTCAGGCTCTGCAGATTTTCGATCGCGACAGGCAGCGGGTTGAGCGGGCCAGCAAAATGCTGGATGTCTGCGCGCAATCGGCCGAGCTGGGGCCATATCGGCATTACATGCAAAAAGAAATCTTCGAGCAACCCGAAGCGCTGGCTAACACCATGAGCAGCGCGCTGGCCCAGCAGTTTAATCCGGCGCTGTTTGGCCCCGGCGCCGCCGAGGTGCTGCAAGCGGCCAACCACATCCGGATTATTGCGTGTGGCTCGAGCTATCACGCAGGGCTTGTGGCTAGATACTGGGTGGAGGCATTGGCTGGCGTGCCAGTCAGTGTGGACATTGCCAGCGAATACCGCTATCGCGATTCGCGCGAAATGCCCGGCACGCTGATTGTGGCCATCTCGCAATCGGGTGAAACCGCCGATCTGTTGGCCGCCGTACGCAGCGCCAAACAGCGCGGCGAAGTGAAAGTCTTGGCCATCTGCAATGTGGCCCACGCCACGCTGACTCGCGAAGCCGATCTGGCCATGCTGACGCAAGCCGGGCTCGAAATCGGCGTCGCCTCGACCAAAGCCTTTACCACCCAGCTGGCGGCGCTGTACGTGCTAGCCGTCACGCTGGCCAAGCAGCGGCAAACGCTGGCCGCGGATGAACTCAATGAGCTGGCGCACTATCTGCCCCGCCTGCCCGGCATGATCAGCGGTGTATTGCAGCAGGAAAGCCAGATCGAGCAATGGGCGCAAGCGCTCAGCCATCATCAGCATGCCTTGTTTTTGGGGCGCAATACCTTGTTCCCGATCGCGCTGGAAGGCGCGCTAAAACTCAAGGAAATTGCCTATATTCATGCCGAGGGCTATGCCGCCGGTGAGCTGAAACACGGGCCACTGGCGCTAGTGGATGAAGATATGCCGGTGATTGTCTGCGCGGCGCGTGATGAGCTATTTGATAAGCTGATGTCGAATTTGCGTGAAGTGCAGGCACGCGGGGGGCAAGTGTATTTGCTGGCTGAACCCGGCTGCGAAGCCGCGCTGCCGTATGTGAAATCGATGATCACGCTCAACGGGCACTGCGGCCCGTTGGCGCCGATCGTCTTTACGATTCCTTTGCAACTGCTGGCCTATCACACGGCCCATCGCAAAGGCACCGATGTCGACAAGCCACGTAACTTGGCGAAATCGGTGACCGTGGAGTAAAGCGGCTTAAAGGCCTTTGGGCGTATTTCATCCTATTAAAGTCGTGAATAAGCAATTAAAGTCGTGAATTGTTTAATATAGTCGTGAAATTAGACTCAATAAAAATGCCCCTTGCAGCGAAGGGGCATTTTTAATGTCGTGACTAAAGCTTACAAAGGATCATTTTTCTTAAAAATCGCGTCGCTTCGGATGCCAATCAGTCTAGCCTCCACTTTGACAGACTTGCTAGCCCGTCCTATTGGATTAATTTGCAAAACATACTGCCGGCAAATTTTGCTGTGTTTTCATAAAGTACCGTTGTTCTCCGCGGTAATCCCCCCGTTTTTAAACGAGGTTAGAAGTAGAAGGTTATGCAGCTAATGCCAACTTCTGTTTCGGGGTAATGCCACCCAATGCCATATTCGGCCGTTCATTGTTGTAAGTCCATACCCAATCGGTCGCAAACTCTTGGATTTCAGCGACTGATTCAAATTGGTAATGATTCAGCCAGTCATACCGTACTGTCCGGTTGTAACGCTCCACATACGCATTCTGCTGTGGATTGCCTGGCTGGATATACGCCAGTCGGAGGCCCAGCTTTTCCGCCCAGTCTTTGACCTTTTGGCTAATGTATTCTGGGCCATTGTCACAGCGAATGGCTTTGGGCTGACCTCGCCACTCCAGGACTTGATTCAATGCGCGAATCACCCGTTCGGCGGTTAACGATAAATCAATCTCCATCGCCAGCGCTTCACGATTGAAATCGTCAATGACATTGAACAGCCGGATGCTGCGCCCATCGACCAGTTGATCGTGCATGAAATCCATTGACCAACACTCGTTCGCAGCCTCGGGCACTGCTAGCGGTTCTGGCTTGGCGCGCTGAATGCGGCGCTTGGGTTTGATACGCAGATTCAATTCTAGCTCTCGATAAATCCGGTATACCCGCTTGTGATTCCATCGAAATCCCTTAACGTTGCGGAGGTGCAAAAAGCACAATCCGAATCCCCAGTTACGCTGATTGTGGGTCAACCGAATCAGGTGATCGGCAATCTCATCATTGACCGCCGATTGCCGGGATTGGTAGCGATAACAAGTTTGGCTGATGCCAAAGGCGTGACAGGCCAAGCCAATACTGACGCCACGATGCTGTACCGCGTGGTGCGCCATCTCACGCCGCCGCGATGGCTTTACTACTTTTTTTCGAGCGCCTCTTTCACAATCTCGGCTTTGAGGCGTTCTTCGGCATACATCTTTTTGAGACGCCGATTTTCGTCTTCGAGTTCTTTGAGCCGCGCCATCAGCGAAGCATCCATCCCGCCGAATTTGGCGCGCCACTTATAAAACGTAGCGGAACTAAAGCCGTGCTCGCGACACAGCTCGGGTACCGGTGAACCGCCTTCGGCTTGTTTAAGAATGGCGATAATTTGGCTGTCAGAAAAACGTGAAGATTTCATGTCGAACTTCCTCGGTGCTGATGGGAGAAAATTCTACTTCTAATGACGCTTAATTTCTGGGGGGATTACCTTCCATGAGGTTCAAGACAACTGCATTGCATGCAAGCGAGCATAATAACCATCAGGGCGATTAACCAGCTCTTGGTGCGGGCCTTCTTCTACAATTTGCCCTCTATCCATAGCAATAATTCGGTTTGAATTTCTCACCGCAGACAGCCTGTGGGCAATAATCAGCACAGTACGTCCAGCACAAATCGCTTTCATATTGTTTTGAATGATTCGTTCCGACTCATAATCAAGCGCACTGGTGGCTTCATCAAAAATCAGAATTCGTGGATTTGTTACTAACGCACGAGCAATCGCGACTCGTTGCCGCTGTCCACCGGACAAACCAGTACCGTGCTCGCCGACATGAGTATCGTAGCCTTCAGGTAACTCAACAATGAATTCATGTGCACCAGCAAGTTTGGCTGCTTGGATCACTCTTTCCATGCTCATGCCGGGCTCTGCCAGTGCGATGTTGTCGCGAATACTCCGGTTAAATAGAAGGTTTTCTTGCAAGACAACGCCAATTTGCCGACGCAACCATGCTGGATCCGCGAGGCTTAAATCAACACCATCGATTAATACTCGGCCACGCTCTGGAACATACAACCGTTGCAGGAGTTTGGTCAGTGTGCTTTTGCCAGACCCTGAGCGACCAACAATTCCAATGACCTCACCGGCATTAATCTTTAAATTAATTCCGCGCAAAATTTCTGGCGCATCTGGGCGATAGCGGAAATGAATCTGATCAAATTCGATATGACCTTGAATGGGAGGAAGTTGCGCTCGATTCTGGTTGATTTCGGTACGAGTATTAAGAATATCGCCCAAGCGCTGCATCGAAATGCCCACTTGCTGGAAGTCTTGCCATAGTTGCGCCAAGCGCATCACAGGACTCGCCACGCGGCCAGCGAGCATATTAAAGGCGATCAACTGACCTACTGTCAGGTCTCCCTCAATGACTAGCTTGGCGCCGATCCACATCGTTGCTACCACAACAATTTTTTGAATCAGATTAACGCCTTGGCTACCAATATTGGCCAGCTGGGTTACTTTAAAGCCTGCGGCTACATAACCTGCCAATTGGTTATCCCAACGGCGCGTTACTTGCGGCTCGACTGCCATGGCCTTGATAGTTTCAACGCCATTGATAGTTTCAACCAAAAAGGACTGGTTTTCTGCTCCGCGCGCAAATTTTTCGTCGAGTCGGACTTTTAAAATTGGCGTAATGAACACGGATAACAGCACATAACACGGCAAAGAGAGCACTACAATCAGCGTTAGCCAACCGCTGTAATAAAACATTACAGCCAAAAAGACGACAGAAAATACCAGATCTAGCACTGATGTAAGTGCCTGACCAGTCAGAAAGTTTCGAATATTCTCTAGTTCCCGCACACGAGCTACAGAATCCCCAACTCGCCGAGCTTGGAAATATGCCAGGGGTAAGGCCAGCAAATGCCGGAATAGCTTTGCTCCTAACTCCACATCAATGCGGTTTGTTGTATGCGAGAACACGTAGGTGCGTAACGCTGTCATCCCGACTTCAAAGACTGAGATGACCAACAAGCCAAGCGCCAAGACATCCAACGTGGTCAAACCACGATGAACCAGCACTTTGTCCATGATGACTTGAAAAAACAATGGCGTCGCTAAGCCAATCAATTGCAAAACAAAAGATACAAGCAAGACCTCACCTAGCAATTTCCGATATTTCACAATTGCAGGTATAAACCAAGAAAAATCGAAACGGGCGAGATCACCAGCTAAGCTAGCTCGCGAAGTAAACAAGATCAATCGGCCTGACCATTGCGTTACCCACTGATCCTTGCTGATTTTTTGCGGCCGTCCCACTAACGGATCTTGAATGAGTACTTCATCACTCTCGATTTTGGCAAGAATGACCCATTGACCCTCACTCGTTTTTGCCATCGCAGGCAAAGGTGTTCTTTCTAAGCGATCAAAATGAGTATCAATTGCTTTGACTTTCAGTCCTGATTTTTTTGCGGCCAGCAAAACATCAGACTCAATCAACATGCCATTATGGCTGGCATATTCGTGCTTGATTTGTTCAGTTTCAATGGCTACCTGATGAAATCGAGCCAGCATGACCAAGCAAGCCAAAGCCGTATCGATTGGTGGTTCACTTCCCCCCAATTCGGGCGGGATGGTATTTGCATTCATAGTTCAACTCAAAAAATATATCCGCCCTCTATTAGGAGGGCGGATATAAGATGCGACTTAGTCTATCTTAGTGCCAGTTAGCAGCAAGTACCGGTTGCAGCTGTTCACGATACTGATCGGGAAGTGCGGTTTCTGCAGAGGATGGCGGTGCCATGCCTGCCATTGCAGACACCAAGGCTTCTACTTGGGTATTGAGCAGTGTTTTACCGTCAGCGGTTTTAATTTGCTCAATTTGATGGCTAATGTACCAATCCTTGATCACTACTTGACCATCGCCACCAATGACGTCGATTTCCAGATTGTTCCCGGTTCGCTTGAACCACAACTCATCGGATTTAATCCCTTCCATGTTCAAGCTATCGTTCCCACCCCAATCAAGGATCTGATCACGACCATCTCCGCGAGCATAGTGATAAGTATCGCCTTCCCAGTCGGCCACGATGATGTCATTTCCTTTGCCGCCGCGGATATCATTACCACCGCCACTAGCATAAATGTCATCATCACCATCACCACCATCGATGATATCTGCGCCGAATTGAGCCCGGATGATATCGTTCCCTGCGCCTCCCAAGAGCGTGTTATTCCCACCGCGTCCATCGATGTAATCATTGCCAGTGCCACCGTTGATGAAGTCATCACCCCAATCACCAGTTAATGTATCGTTACCCGCACCCGCAATAATTCGATCTTTACCACCCATGCCTTGAATCACATCATTGCCATTGGTGCCAATGAGCGTTTCATCACGCCAATCGCCGGTTTTGGTAATTCCTGGATGTAATGGCATAACCAGTTTGAATATATCATCAGCATGCAACCCATATCGATCTGTCGCTCGCACATTAATATCCCAGCTACCCAGAATTTCTGGGTCGATATCAGCGTGGAATTGGCCTTTTGTTGCATCAAACTTGAGCCAGGTTGGCAATGCTGAACCATCCGCCAACGTTGCTGATAGCGTGAGAACATCACCGGCATCGGGATCGATGAAGGTTCCATTTGGCACATTAACATCGATTGGCCCAGGCGAGACAAAGCTCACATCAGCCAATGGATTCACCAATTTTGGGGGGCGATTAATTAATTCAGCCAGATTGCGGACTGTGCCATCTGCAAACTCCACTTTGGCAGTAGGTAGAGTTTGCTCAGCGGAGTAAGGATCGTAATTCATCTGAATTGTGTCTCCCGCTGTTCCGTAATGAATCAGCAAGCTATTAGGCGCATATTCAAATGAAAGGCTACTCAAAGTAATGCCAGAGCCAAATCGCAGGGTATTGATACCACCAGAACCATTCTCTTGTGTATCGCTCACCGTGTCATGACCATCACCTTGATCAAACAAGAATACATCGTTACCTAGGCCACCAATGAGGACATCATTACCAGTACCACCGCGCAATGTGTCATCACCCGCACGGCCATCCAATGTATTTGCACCAGAATTCCCGACCAACAGATTTGCGGAAGCATTCCCCGTACCAGAAATATTTCCTCCCTCTACCAAGGTGAGGTTTTCAATATTGCCGGTGAGAGTAAAGGTTGCACTAGCGATAACAGAATCGGTCCCTTCGTTGGCAAACTCGGTGACGGTGTCGTTACTATTGTCGACATAGTAAAGATCATTTCCTTTGCCACCGTACATACGATCTGCACCCGACAAGCCATTCAAGATGTTGTTGCCATCATTACCAACTAAGCGGTTATCCAGCGCATTACCTGCTGCTGTCAGATTGTCTTTACCTAACAGGGTCAGGTTCTCAACATTTTCACCCAGCGTATAGCTCAGATTGGTGCGAACAGTGTCATCCCCTGCATTGGCTGATTCAATAACGACATCGCCGGCATTGTCGACGATATAGACATCATTGCCTAAACCACCGTCCATTTCGTCGGCGCCTTCACCACCATCCAATTGGTCATTACCGTCTTGGCCATATAGCCAGTCCTTGTCATCACCACCCGCCAATTGGTCGTTGCCGATCCCACCGAGCAAGGCATCATTACCCGCCTCACCAAAGAGAATATCGTCACCTTCACGACCGTCGAGCACATCATTACCCCAGCCACCGGAGACAAAATCATCGCCTTCACCAGCAAAGACCAAATCATTACCGCCTTCGGCGTAAATTTGGTCGTTGCCAGTATTACCAAATACCATATCGTTACCCAGGCCAGCGTAGATCAAATCGTTGCCTTCGCCACCATCGACAAAGTCGTTATCCGCGCCGCTGTAGATCACATCATTTCCAGCTTCACCCAAGATGGCGTCATTGCCGACATCGTCATAGATAAAATCATCGCCCGCGCCAGCCTTCACGATGCTATTGCCTTTGCTGGCCAGCAAGATATCGTCACCCTCCGTACCTAATGTTTCTGTGCCAGATGGACTAAACGGCGATGTAGGTACCACCGTCGTTGTGCCATCAAGGTTAGGAACTTGTACTTCAGGTCTGGTGGCTAGGCTAACGTCTCCTGCTTTAATCACACGGCCATCGGCAAACGTGACATCAATTTGGCCGTGTACAGTGTTGCCATCTTTAACATACGACTTGCCATCGCTCTTCAAAGCAATAGAGATAATTCCAAACGAATCCAAGGATTTAAATTCACCCGCATCCGTTACCCCATTTTCATTCGCATCAACCCAGACGCCAAATTTGCTCCAGCGCTCATCCAAGCGAGACAATAGGCCATCACCATTGCTGTCAAAGCCTTGCAATCCCTCTAGGTCGGTTTGTGCACCGGCCTTATAGCCTACAAATGACAACTCATCGGCACGATCAATTTTGCCGTTGCCATCCGCATCAAAGGCCAAGAAGCCATCGCCTCCCGTAAGCCACGACATCCGATCGCGCCAGCCATCGCCATTAATATCAAAAAACACATTGCTATCATCGACATGTTTGAAGGTAAGGCCATCACCATTAAGGTCGAGCGCAATCGGTTTTTTACTCGAGCCATCCTTAGGGGTCGGAGGTGGGCCAAAGTGGGTCACTTTGACCGTTTGAATAGAGTAGGCACCCGAGGGGTCAATGACTTTTACTTGAAAGCCATCCTCAGTCATTTTATTCATTGGATCATAAGTGGTAATCCGGGTAGTAGATCCCTCCACCCCTGTATGGCCCCAGTATTTGTAACGCCCTGTGGTCTGGTCTAGCTCGAGCTCACCCCAACTTGGCTTTTCAAGTAGTTCATATCGAAGTTCGCCTGCTGAGTTATCAACATCAGCACCAGTTAACTTACCCGAATTTGAATCTTCAAAGCGAATGGGTTGGTTTCGCTCAACTAAAGAATAGATTGGACGACGATCCTGACTATTGCTATACCCTATCACCACAGATTCAGTCCATGGCGTATAAATAGGCGTAATAGACTGAATCGATGCATTGGCCGAGTTAACTTCCGGGATGGTTGTTGTCTTAAGGTACTCGGTCCCCCCTTTGCCAGAAATAACAACATCCCAGCCATAAATTGGACGATCGGGATCATCTTCCAAGGTCAAAGTCGGCGCATCATTCACCCCTTGAACAGTAACAATAACAGGGACAGACGTACGCGAACCATCCGGCGCTTGTAACACGTAGCTGAAGCCAGCTTGATTACCAAAATAATTGGGGGCGGGCATGAACTCAATATCACCCGAGTCCATCAACCGGACGGTAGCGTTCTGCACCCCCTCGATCGCTACGATTTTTGAGCCAACAGGCACCTTTTTATCGTTCGCCATCAGCATTGCCGATGAAACATAAGCGACCATGTCTTCAAAAGCGGTAAAGCCATCGGCATTTGGTGCAAAGGCACTCAAATCCTGAGTGGTTGTCACTACCAGGGATTTCACACCATCGCTGTTTTCAACCAAAATACCTTCCGGGATTTTAATGGCACGAGATCCTTTTGTATCAGCGCTCAAATCAGCTGATCCCATGTATCGTTCTTGACCATTGATTTCGAAGGTGTTGCTACCATAGTTCACTGAGGTGATGCCTAACTCACTCAGTTTTTTCGCCTCACCATCATCAACAACCCCGTCGCTGTCTTTATCTTGCCAAACTTGCAGGTATTTAAAGACGGGATCGGCAGAAGTCAGCCGGAAATCATAGTTGCTATCCCAGTAGCGCAGTGATGGAACACCTTTGAGCTCATCCGCAAGTTGCGCATTCGAAAATAGATCACTGCCCGCATCCAAATAGCTCGATAAATTACGATCGAGCACTAGCATGGCATCACCTGCGCCCACCCAGCCTGTGCGTTTTAAATAGCCAGAGTCATCGACATTAAAGGCCACATTGGAGTTCTCGCGGGCAATGGTCGTGATTCGCCCATCACCGTCCATATCCAGCCCGATGGGGCGGAAACGCTGCGTATCGCCTGTTGGTGTAGGGGCCAGCTTGCCTTCTGAAGCGGCCATCTGTACTTCCGTCAGCCCCGCCTTTGGATCGCCAGCCTGATTTTTGAGATAGACGGTATCGACTTCGTACTGTGCCGCCAAACCTTGGCGCTCAATGGCATTGCGCAACAAAGCCTCTTGCAAATCGACAAAGAACTCAGGGTCATTAGGACTCACACCCAAGCGCTTACCTTGGAAATCGTAAACCCGATCACGAGTAACCCCGGTTACGGGGTCCAAATCATGCAAGGTGAACTTATCATCACGATATGTGAGCGAACCGAAGCGTAATGGAATCGCTCCGATTGGCATCTCAGGGTTATCAGTGCGAGCTTTTTGTACCAGATACTCCATCGTGGCTTTCAAATTGCCCAACATGCCACCAACTCGGGCATCGCCTCCTGTTTCACCAACCACGTTCAAACCGATTTGGCCATTATTCCAGGTGAAATGACCTTCACCCCAGGCATCGGGGACTTTAGAGGCTTTGAATAACGAATACAGCATGTAAGCAATGCTAATCACTTGCCCAACTACCGGAATACCTTGAAGTGATGTAACCATTGCAATAGCACTAACAGCGGCACCTTTAACATCTCCATTTGCTAAACTGGCAACGATACCAAGTGCAGGAATTACTCCTATTGTTGCAGCATTTGCCCCTTGGGCAGCTGTACCCCACATAGTTCCAGCAACAACTTTTGCGGTTTCATTTCCCATGGCAGCAAAAGCACTTGCACTATAACCAACTAGTGAAGCGCCAGAATAAGCAATACCAATTCCGTCTTTGTTCTCAATGGCTTTTTTAAGACTCACAACACTGCCAATTGCGCCAAGTACAGCAGTAACACCTTGGATGCCATTGACTAAATTTTTCCCATCAACGGTTTTCCCCCAATCCGTTTCACTAATTAGCGAGTTCCCAATCGTTAATACTGATCGGGTGATAGGTAATGGCTCGCCGGATTGGATGGCTTGAGCTAAAGCTAAAAACTCAGCAGTTTTTGCCGCCGCATTTTGTAAATCAGCATTTTTTTTAACTTGATTTTCAGCATCATTCTTAGCGGATTCAGGCGTAAATCCTGCAGTACGTAGCTTGTGATCTAGTTCAAATAGTTCACCCTCTGACAAATTTTGATTGTTCAAAATTTTTAAATCGCGACCGTTGGCTGTTTCTGTAAATTCAACAAATGCCTTCTTGCCCTCGCCAACCATTAATGACACAGATGATTTTATATTTCCATTTTTATCTGCCACTTCAAATATTCTAGTTGATGGCTGCTGGTCATAAACGTCATTGCCATTTGCATCTTTATAAGGGGTTTTTATATAACTAAAGTACTGGGTTTCAGTGAATGTTTTTCCTTGATAATCGGTAAAGCTAGAGATCAACTTGCCCGTTACCCCATCAGATTTAATGGACTTGAATTCCAATGGAATTAATTCTCTCGGGACAGCATCTTTTGGTAAGCCAGCGGTAATTTGAATATATCGGCGATAACCTTCATCTGTGAAGGTGCCGGGAATATTCAAATCTGGATTTAATACGGATCCATATTCATCCCATCTTTTAACCCCATTTGGACTCCAGCCTTCGCTATAGATTGGAAGCTTCGCTTCTGACGTTGGCAATCGACTAGCATCAACATCAGCAATTTGAATCCCCAAGTTCTTAAAATAAATCGCACTGGCTGATAAGACGTAAGCCCCAATCCCATTGTCGTAACCTCCGCCAATATTACAATGATTACCATCCACGAAAATCCGAGTTATACCTGGGCCTGACATGTCTGTTGATTTAAACAGGTTGCGATATTCATTGTTGGCAACAATTTGTACAAAATTACTCACCGTTGGCGGCAATGCCAAATTGCCAGAAAATCCGGTGGTTACTGGGTCATATAAAATGCCACCAGCAAAATTAGCTCTACCTGGCTCGATTAAGTATGATTGCCCGTCCACAGACTTCACGCCTTGCTCATAAACCATCTGAGAGAAAACTGCAGCAGTAGCTGCTCCACGGCTGAATGCGGTTATTGCTACATTAATTTCAGCATTAGGATTGTTTTTATCATCCCGCCAATCTTGAACTTGCGCTTGAAAGTCACGATAGGCCAATTCTGCTTTGCTAACAATTTCCGCTTGCACACTTGGTGGCCATGCTGCAGAGCCCCATACACTATCACTAGTACCTGGACCTGGGTAATAACGAGATACAACATTCTTAGAGGTTGCAAACTCGCCCAAATCGGACATAAGCCCTACGTTTGTAGGATTAGAATCACCTGACAATGAAGGATTGCTTTTGTCGTTGTTAGTCCCATCAAAATTAACAATAAAAACAAACGAATCCGTTTTGACAGATGGGGTGATTGCATCACTAGTTAGCTTCTGCAATTGCTCTGAAATTTTGGTGGCGTCCACTTCATTTACAGTAATTGTCATATCTTATCTCTTTACTCGTAGGTCTTTTTAAATTTATAAATATAATCTCTAGATGGATATATAGTTTCAACTTTTCGCTGCCAATACAAACTCGGGCCATTCTCCTGCTGCCCATACCCTCTTGGCTCACTGTGAATCAAATAAACAATAATATCTCTATCTTTAATTACAAAATAAATTTTCTTGCCAGTAATATCATTGGGAATTAAATCATGCAATGATATCGTCTTCTCAATTACCTCATTGCTTGGAATGTAACGCCACCTCACATATAAAAACCCTCCAACGAGCATATCACCATAAGTTGAGCGACTGTACAAAGGTCTCCCCTCAGATGCCACGCCACTATTGCTGTGTATTTTTGAGTTGCCATACTTGAATTCTAGTAATTCAATATCTTTCCCACTATCCCGGCGCACATCAAATTCAAAGCCATGCTCAGAAGTTTTTGCCCCCAAATTGGCACAGGCAGATATTGAAACCATTAAAATCATTAAGAAAAAAAATAATAATGCAACTTTTAAATTT
Organism: uncultured Chitinibacter sp.; assembly: GCF_945957625.1. NCBI lineage: Bacteria > Pseudomonadati > Pseudomonadota > Betaproteobacteria > Neisseriales > Chitinibacteraceae > Chitinibacter > uncultured Chitinibacter sp. The sequence continues at coordinate 4,059 of NZ_CAMFLP010000005.1, read as the reverse complement.
GATATTTTATTCATCATTCGTGCCAAATTGGGCTAAGCTAGATATTACATTTTGATGCCAAAACATCACACTTTCCTGTTGATTAACAATTAATTTAAGATTTTCCAGCATCTCTTCCCTCTGCCCAAACGGAGTCACAACATCGATTAACCACAGATGTTCACCACCTTTCCACTCATGCGGTTCAAGTTGAGTATTGCCCTGTAGCAATCGTTGATGAACGTCTTCAGAGACATACGCCCAAGAAATAAAGCCCAGCGGCATTTTGTCTTTCATAAACAAGCGGCATTGATCCAGAATCAACGGCGGTTGCACTGCCCAATCCAAGTCGGCAAGTGTTAAGTGCTTTTTGGCATCGTCACGACCATATAACCAAGCCACGGGCCCTAGAGTCGGTAAGCGATCAAATGCCGCTTGGGCGTATTCCACTAATTGAACTAAATCTACATTTTTTTCAGCCATGAGTTTTCCTTGCTTAATTTGATTCTGTTTTGAGACTAAGGGCGTAATTTCCACCTACATGGCTAAACCCCATCCGGCGTAGCATTTTGTCGGTGCGATCAATCAGATAACCACTTGAGACCATAAGCCTGACTTCATCTGCGCCACGATTTTTGGCCCAGCGCTGAAACCCCAGCACTAACTTTGTCGCCGCACTGGTGCCGCGCGCCTCGGGTAGCACAAACCATGAAATATTGGTGGCGACGACGCTATCGCAAAACCAGTAAGCCTCTGCCATTGCAAATAAGTAACCTACGATTTTTCCATCATCGACAGCGACCAGGATGCCGTACTTTCCTCGCTGATCGGCCATGTAGGCTTCTGCAGATTTACGAACTTTGGTCTCATCAAATTTAAATGCTTGATAGCGAGTTTCTTCGAGGGCTTGCCGCCCCATAGCGACCAGCACAGGAATGTCTTCTGCGATGGCTAGGCGAATCTGAATCATGCTTACCTTTCACGTACACTTTCGGTGACGTGCTGAATGAGTGGGGAGAGGAAATATTCGATCAGGCGACGCTGGCCCGTTTTAATTTCGACGGTCACAGCCATACCAGGCGCGAGATGCACCTGTTTGCCATCGATATTCATAAACGAGCGATCCAGCTTGACTTTGGCTTGGTAGACCAAGCCTAATTTCTCATCTGGGATGGCGTCTAAACTGACGTTTTGAACACGACCATCGATCAGGCCATATTTGGTGTAGTTGAACGTTTCGATTTTGATTGCGGCATGCTGGCCTGCATTGACAAAGCCGATGTCTTTATTAGGTAAAACAGCTTGTGCTTCTAGTTGCTGACCTTGCGGCACAATAACCAATAGAGGCTGAGCAGCCGTGACAACGCCACCAATGGTATGGATAGCTAACTGCTGGACAACACCATCAACGGGTGCGACAAGGCGGGTGTATTTCGCCACCTGATCCGATTTAATCACCTCTTGTTTCATGGCATCGGATTGTTCAGTGGCTTGGGCTAGCAGCTCATTTTGCGCCCGAACAAATTCGGCTTTAATCGAGTCGCGTTGCTGCTGATTGGCATTTATGCTGGCGGCAAGCTCACGCAGTTTATTACGTAAGCTGGCCAAGTCTTGCTCCATTTCAATGCGAGCCTGCTGTTTGTCGAGCACACCATGTTTTGAAATGAAGTTTTTGCTGGCGAGATCAGTAAAGTCGGCTTCACGCTGCCGGACGATTGGGAGGGTCTTTTCCAGCTTTTGTACTTGATCTTGTGTGCTGGCCAATTCAGCTTGTTTCCGAGTGGTATCCGCATCGATGGTCGCGAGCTTGGCGAGCAATTCTTGCCAACTACTTTGCATTTGCGCCACTTTTCTTTCGCGCAAACTAGCTGTATTTGCCAGCTGATCTAATTCTGGATCTGCACCTAAAGTTGGCGCTTTCCTTTGAGCCACGGCATCCAGCAAGGCCATTGCTTTGAGCCGATTAAATTTGGCCTCTTGCCAGCTACCTTGATTTTTTGAGGACTCGGCGCCAGCAATAGTACGATCAAGCTCGATTAATAGATCACCGGCCTTAACAACCTGACCGTCACGTACATGAATTGATTTAACTACGCCGGGCTCGAGTGGCTGGATGGTTTTACTTTGGTCCGAGACAATTAATTTTCCCGGAGCGACCGCTACGATGTCGATTTTGCCCAAGCACGCCCACAGTAGCGCCAACAGCAAGAATCCCATCAGAGCATAGAGAGTAACGCGGGCAGCAGGATGTGGCGGGCTTTCCTGGAGCTCTAATGCGGCAGGTAGAAATGCCAACTCAGCAGGCTGACGTGGTGGAGAATCAGTTGCTTTACGATGACTCCAAGCCTCTTTAAAAACAGCGCGATACTGTGCCAACAGCTCCCGCAAAGCCATCAACTTCATAGACTATATTCTTGATTTTGTAAATATGGAAAGTTACCACCCCCCCATTACTTAATCAATAGAAGCCTTGTAAGATATTCAAGTAAATGGTTGTTAAATTTTAGAAAGCTGATACTGTTACGCTAGGTGTGACCTCCTCCCGAAAAATGGTAGCGGTGGAAAGGTAATCCCCCCGTTTTTAAACGAGGTTAGAAGTAGAAGGTTATGCAGCTAATGCCAACTTCTGTTTCGGGGTAATGCCACCCAATGCCATATTCGGCCGTTCATTGTTGTAAGTCCATACCCAATCGGTCGCAAACTCTTGGATTTCAGCGACTGATTCAAATTGGTAATGATTCAGCCAGTCATACCGTACTGTCCGGTTGTAACGCTCCACATACGCATTCTGCTGTGGATTGCCTGGCTGGATATACGCCAGTCGGAGGCCCAGCTTTTCCGCCCAGTCTTTGACCTTTTGGCTAATGTATTCTGGGCCATTGTCACAGCGAATGGCTTTGGGCTGACCTCGCCACTCCAGGACTTGATTCAATGCGCGAATCACCCGTTCGGCGGTTAACGATAAATCAATCTCCATCGCCAGCGCTTCACGATTGAAATCGTCAATGACATTGAACAGCCGGATGCTGCGCCCATCGACCAGTTGATCGTGCATGAAATCCATTGACCAACACTCGTTCGCAGCCTCGGGCACTGCTAGCGGTTCTGGCTTGGCGCGCTGAATGCGGCGCTTGGGTTTGATACGCAGATTCAATTCTAGCTCTCGATAAATCCGGTATACCCGCTTGTGATTCCATCGAAATCCCTTAACGTTGCGGAGGTGCAAAAAGCACAATCCGAATCCCCAGTTACGCTGATTGTGGGTCAACCGAATCAGGTGATCGGCAATCTCATCATTGACCGCCGATTGCCGGGATTGGTAGCGATAACAAGTTTGGCTGATGCCAAAGGCGTGACAGGCCAAGCCAATACTGACGCCACGATGCTGTACCGCGTGGTGCGCCATCTCACGCCGCCGCGATGGCTTTACTACTTTTTTTCGAGCGCCTCTTTCACAATCTCGGCTTTGAGGCGTTCTTCGGCATACATCTTTTTGAGACGCCGATTTTCGTCTTCGAGTTCTTTGAGCCGCGCCATCAGCGAAGCATCCATCCCGCCGAATTTGGCGCGCCACTTATAAAACGTAGCGGAACTAAAGCCGTGCTCGCGACACAGCTCGGGTACCGGTGAACCGCCTTCGGCTTGTTTAAGAATGGCGATAATTTGGCTGTCAGAAAAACGTGAAGATTTCATGTCGAACTTCCTCGGTGCTGATGGGAGAAAATTCTACTTCTAATGACGCTTAATTTCTGGGGGGATTACCGAAAGTAGAGATTTCTGGCAAATTTAACCTTATCCGGGTAGGAGATTTGTCATGAAAAAATCGAAGTTCACGGAAGAACAGATCGCTTTTGCCTTGCGCCAAGCGGAGTTGGGTACGGCTGTCGGGGAGGTCTGCCGTAAGATGGACGTCCCCGAGGCGACTTTCTACAACTGGAAGAAGAAAACGCCCGACTCAAGCGCATGGTTGCGGATCTGATCCTGGATAAGCAGATGCTGCAGAAAGTCATCCAAAAAAAGCTGTTAAGCCGGCTAGCAAACGCGAGCTGGCTAATTTCCTGATTGGCGCGTATCGCGTCA
>NZ_CAMFLP010000004.1:0-236870 GCF_945957625.1 uncultured Chitinibacter sp. | reverse complement strand
CACAACATCCACGACAGACAACAGCACCGCGAACCAGCCGCGCCCAAGCCAGCGGTGTAGCAAACCAACCCCAAAAACAAAGCCCAGCTACGCTGGGCTTTGGTCATTCAGGCATAGAGACAATCGTAGATCGATTGCAGATTAATTTGAACTGAGGGTATATCGCTCAGGTACTTTGAAATGAAAGGGTTGGGCAATATACCCGCACGGGGTTACAAGGCAAACCTTTGCCGCAGAGGGGCTGGCAGGCGTGCAAACAGCGGGGAAAAGTCGGTGGCATCCATCAAATTTTTAAGCTGCAAGCCCAGCTCGGTATCGCCACTAATCCGCAAACGGCGTTGGAAGAATAGCGTATCGGGGTCTTCTTGCCGGCGTGCGAGTATCCAGTAGTCAGCGAGACTTGCTGCAAAGCAGACATCGGCGGGCGCTTGGCTGGCGATAAAGCGGCCATTGGCAAAGCTGTAACTGAGGCCGCAGCCGAGATCGCTGACTTCGAGGCGAACAGTGCGGCCCTCTAACCAGCTAAAGTCTTCTTCTGGCCATAGCGGTTGTTTCACCCAGTTTAGGGTTTGGCTCAGGATGAATGCGGGTGGTTGCTCCGGCAGCTTTTGCAGGGCTTTTTGTACTAGGGCAGGTAACTTGACCATTAGATTGTCTCCAACTGAGCCGTCGGGCGAATGCCAGCTTGGCCGTGCCAATAACCGTTCACGATGCCTTCGGGGTGAATTTGCTGCCAGTCGATGGTATGAGGCTGGGTATTGATCTGCGCGCTATAGGCGGCAATGATTTCGGCGGTATACCCCGGCTGCGGGCTGATGCGTAGGTAATCGATGCCTTGCAGTTGTGGGATGTCGGCAATCAAGGCATGACAGGCAGCGGATTGAGTCTGGATGCCATTCAGGCGCAAGAACGCCTGCCCCTCGCGGGTGTGGAGGGCTAGCCCAATGGGGTGATCCAGGCATTTGAACTCACAGGCGTCTTTGTTCAGATCATAGTGGCGCGCGGTAAAGCAGCGGGCGGAAAACGCCAAGGGCAGGTGCCCGTGCGCAAACAACTCGGTTTCGAGTGTACTGGTGCGCTCGGCCAGGATTTGCGTCACCATACTTTGGCTGGCTTCCAGCGGCGGTAGCCAGCGCACCGCGCCAGCTTGGGCGTGCCAATCTAGCGTGTTGCCGTTATAAATATTCAAATGCGTACCGGCCACATAGGGGATCTCGCTTTGCCGGGCCACGCGTATCGCCCCCAGATCATTAGCTTCCAACCAGCCACCCGCGGCGGCCAGGCGGCGCAGGCTACTCAGATCTGAGCCCGACTCCAATACCGCTTGCGAGCTAAAAACTACCTGCTTGCCCTGTTGCGCCAGCTCTTGGCCGAGGGCCAGCCAATCGGCGGTTTTTAATTCATGGCGGCGAGCACAAACGACTTCGCCCAGATAAATGGTGGCCACTGGCCAATCGGCGGCGGCGGCATAAAAATCGAGCACTTGCTGGCGTGGCCAGTAGTACAAAATAGGGCCCAGAGTCAGTTGCATGGGGCTACTCCAATTAGGTCAAGTCACTCGCCATTAACGCCAGGGGCGGCTGTAGGCGCCTAGCGTCTGTTGATGGCCTTCCGAGACTTTGTTCAATGCCTGTTGCCACGCCGGTTTGACCGAATAGCGTGGGTCGGCGGCGGCATCCAGTGCGGCGCGTAATGTTTTGGTGACTTCGGCGGTATAGGCAGGGCTGCGCTGCCGGCCTTCCACCTTGATGGCTTTGACGCCGATGCGCAGTAATTCGGGCAAAACGGCGAGTGCATTCAGGCTGGTGGGTTCTTCCAGTGCGTAATAGGTGGCGTCGTTGACTTCAAAGCGCCCTTTGCACAGCGTGGGGTAGCCGGCGGGCTCATCAGCGGCAAAATGGTCAATCAATATGCCATTCAGCCGTGTTGACATGGTATCGCCCTGTGGAATCCATTGCACATGGCTTGCAGGCGAACACACCCCATGGGTATTGGGTGATTCGCCGGTGGCGTAGCTGGATAAAATACAGCGGCCTTCCGCCATCACACACAAACTGCCAAAGCCAAACACTTCGATTTCCACGGGCGTGTTTTTGATCACGTATTCCACCTGCGGCAAGGTCAGTACCCGGGGCAAGACCGCACGCCGAATGCCAAAGTAATCGTGGGCCAGATTGACGGCCTCAAAATTGGTGGCCGAGCCTTGCACCGATAAATGCCGATGCAAGGTAGGGTGAACACGGGTGGCGTAATCCAGCAAACCGAGGTCGGCCAAAATTACGGCGTCGGCACCGGCATCGGCGGCGGCATCAATGGCGCGATGCCACTCGGCCACGCGGCCGGCTTGGGCATAGGTGTTGATGGCGATCAGTACACTTTTGCCGCGCTGTTTGGCGTACTCGATGCCGGTTTTGATTTGGGCGTCGGTGAAATTGAGCCCGGCAAAATTGCGGGCGTTGGTGGCATTTTTAAAGCCCAGATACACGGCATCGGCGCCATGGTCGACCGCGGCTTTCAATGCGGGCAGGCTGCCGGCCGGACAAACCAGCTCGGGCAGGGCAGTAGCAGGCATGATGGGGCCTCTTTCGTGCAGATGCGTACAAAGACGGATGAAAGAGCTTAGGCCGCTGCACTGGCCAGAATGTTAATCCAAGTCAAGGTTTAGGCCTTCTGCGGCGCGAATCTGCCCAGTGTTGCGGCGCGCAAAACAGCCGAAAAGCGGCTAAAACCGCGAATTAGGTAAATTAATTAGGGGATTAGTGCAATTCTGGCTTGGCGTGCGCGCTGTCTTGCTAGAAAATACGGGTACGCATCTTATTGGCTACAGGCGAAGTTGCCAGCTACCCGCTCGCAACTCGACACCTAGAAGGGACTACACAATGAATATCGCAATGATCGGTTTGGGTAAAATGGGCGGCAATATGGCACGCCGTCTCGCGCGCGGCGGAGCCAATGTATTGGGCTTTGACGTCAGCGCTGAGACTCGGGAGGGTTTGGCTAAAGAAGAAGCCAACTTCCGTGCTTTTGCCTCTGTACCTGAGCTGATCGCTGCGCTGCCTACCCCGCGCGTGGTATGGCTGATGTTGCCATCGGGCGAGATCTCTGAAGCGGCTTTTGCTGAAATGAAAACGCTGCTGGCCCCGGGCGATCTGATCATCGATGGCGCCAACGCGATGTACAAAGACAGCCAGCGCCATGCGGCTGAATTGGCTGAGCTGAATATCAAATTCGTTGATGCCGGCGTTTCTGGCGGTGTGTGGGGCCTGCAGAATGGGTATTGTTTGATGTTTGGTGGCGATAAAGATGCCGCTGAGATCGCAACGCCATTTATGAAAATCCTGGCGCCTGCCGCTGATCGCGGCTGGACGCACACTGGCCCAGCTGGCTCTGGCCACTTCACCAAAATGCTGCACAACGGTATCGAGTACGGCATGATGCAGGCCTTTGCCGAAGGCTTTGCCATGCTGAAAGCGAAAAAAGAATTCGATCTGGATGTGGCTGAAATCGCCGAAACTTGGCGTCATAGCTCAGTAGTGCGCTCTTGGTTGCTGGATCTGGTGGCTGAGTCGTTCTCGCACGATACCGAACTCGAATCGCTGAACCCATTTGTACCTGATTCAGGTGAAGGCCGCTGGTCGGTGCTCGAATCAGTGGAGTTGGGTGTACCGGCGCCGGTGATGGCAACGAGCCTTTACTCGCGCTTTGCTTCACGTGGCAACGACGATTACGCGATGAAAATGCTGTCGCTGATGCGTAATGCCTTTGGCGGTCACGCCATGTCGAAAAAATAAGCGGCCTGCCTTGCTGCAGAAATAAGCTGTCACGCGATCTAGACGATCCAGGAGAAATCAGCAGCCGGCTGCAACCCCCTGCGTCGGCTTAAACCGCGTAGACCACACAAAACGCCATCATCGATGGCGTTTTTTTACGCCCATTGTCTCGCCATTTCGCGGTAATCCCGCGATAATTGCACCTCTTTGATTGTTTCGCGGAATCAACGCCATGCACCATCAGCACATGCTCAAATCTTACGTTTATCACGGCCTAACGGCGGGTCCCAAGCTGGTGGTGTTGGGTGCCGTGCATGGCAACGAGATTTGCGGCCCGATCGCGATTGAGCGCGTGATGAACGAGCTGGATTCCGGCCAATTGGTGCTGCAACGCGGCCAGATCACGTTTATTCCGGTGACCAATCCGCTGGCGCATGCCAAAAATGAGCGCAATGGCGATCGCAACCTGAACCGCAATCTACGCCCGAATGCGTTGCCGCATGATTTTGAAGACCGCATCGCCAATATGCTATGCCCGATCTTGGAGCAGCAAGACGTGCTGCTGGATCTGCATTCCACCACCAACCCACCGGGCGAGCCATTTATTATGCTCGGGCCTGAAAACAACGATGGCGAACTCTCGCCATTTTCTCGTGCCGCAGAAGAAGAAGCGCTGGCAATGCGCCTTGGCCCTAAACGCATTGTGGAAGGCTGGCTGGAAACCTACGCCGAAGGCGTGAAACATCGCCTGGCGCACAGCAAGGCCAGCGAGCGCGCGCACATGCTCAGCACCGACCCAAGCTACGGCGTGGGCACCACCGAATACACCCGCGCTCACGGCGGTATCGCGCTCACGCTGGAATGCGGTCAGCATCTGGACGCCGACGCGCCCGAAGTTGCCTATCAGGCCATCCGCAATACCATCGCCCATCTGCATCTGGCCGATGAGCCAGCCCCTGCGGTGCAAACCGAGTTTGAATTGCTGAAACTCACGCAAGTGATCGATCGCCATGATCTGGGCGATGCCTTTGTAAAAACCTGGGCCAGCTTCGATAAGCTGCACGCTGGCGATCTGATCGGCCACCGCGCGGATGGTAGCGCGGTGACCGCGCCTGCCGATGGCTATATTTTGTTCCCCAATCCCGCTGCTAATCCGGGCAATGAGTGGTTCTACTTTGCGCAGCACAGCGATCGCTTGGTTGATGGCATGCACTCCACTCGCACGGCCTGATAGGTATAGCCCGCTGGGGCAGATCTGGATTGGCCTCTGGCTATATACCCAAGCCGCCTGTTCGCAGGCGGTTTTTTATTGGCCCGGCGCAGCCAAACCTGCGCTGGCGCGATAGTGCCGGGTGGGGCAAACACGGTAGCATCAGGGCTTCGCTGATTGCCGCCCAGGTGTTGCCATGTCTGCCCAATCCGTTACGGCCTTGCTGGATGATATCCAATTTGTAAACCCGCCCCTGCATGCCATCGTGCAAGCCGTGCGCCAGCGGGAGCAGCAGCTATTTCCCCATTGTGGCGAGGTGGTGAAATATGGCGGCATTTTGTTCACCGCCGAGGTGCAATTTGCTGGCGTATTTGCCTATCAGGCGCATGTATCGGTGGAATTTGGCCACGGCGCGCAGATCGCCGATCCATTTGGTTTGCTCGAAGGTCAGGGCAAAGGCCGGCGGCATCTCAAATTACGCACCCTTAGCGATCTGGATGACAAACATTTGAGCGAATATTTGCAGCTGGCGCAGCAAGCGGCGCGGTTGGCGCAGGCCTAAATCGTTCGCCCGACTATCCCGCGGGCAGAAATAACAACGCCTGCCCGCTCGGCGGACAGGCGTGTGCTGAAGAGGCCTACGCGAGCGGATTACAGCTTGCGTGGGTCAAAGTTGTTGTACTTTTCCAGCTTGAGCGCAGTGGCGATTTTTTCCCAGCTGGTGAATTTCAGATTGGTTTGCGCGGTTACGCCATCCAGATTATTCAGATCGTCGTTGTAGCCGTCCTGAGTCACCAGTAAACCAAACGGATAACCTGGCAATTGCAGTGCCACCACATCCGCGCCATCACATTCCTGCACCCCTTCGGTATTGCCATTCGGCCCCTGGCTGAGACGGAAGCCTTGCTTGAGCACCGGTTTGGCACTGCCATTAAGGGCAAACACCACAAAGCTATCGTCATACGGCGCATCGCTGACATTCGGTGCACCACCGTGGGCGCCGCCCTGGCTCGAAGCGATCAGATAGCCGGTGCCATTCGGGCCGTAATAAATGCTCAGGCCTTCCAGATCGCGGCTGATTTTGCTCTCTGGGTTAAAGAAGCTGTGTTTCACCACGGTGGCTGGCGTGCCAGTGGTGTAGGTTTCGCGGCTACTGCCGCGAGTTTCGTACACTGGCTGGGTATCGGCCTGACCGGTTTTCAGGTCCACCCGCCAGATACCCACGTCTTCTTGGCCCGCATAGAGCATGCCATTGCGCTGATCGACCACCATGCCTTCAAATTGCGGGCTCCAGTCGCGGGTGGCATCCAGATCATTGGTTTCGCGCAGATTTTGCCCGCGCCAGCTGTATGGGAAGCGCCAGTCGCGGCCCGCCACCGCCACCACATTCACGGTGCCACCGGCTTCGGCGATCAATTCAAACTGACGAATACGCGCCTGTTTACGCTGATTCACCAGCACAAAATGTTTGCCGCTGGCTTTGTCCGAGAAATGGGTAATGCCATAGCCGGTGTTTTGTTTGGATACTGCAATCGCCGCATCTTTGCTCGCGTCGCTTTCGCTACCCTCGGTCGGCACGGTCGGGAACAGGCGCAGCGGGGTGGCCGAAGTGATATCGCTCAGTGGTGTGGTGCTGTTATTCGGATCGATTTTCCATACCCGGATCAAATCCTGGCCACGGTCGGTGGCGATGGCCAGATCGACGGTGCTGTTATCGTCCAGCTTAAAGCCATACACGATATCGACGTTGTTGTAGCGGCTTTTGCCTTTGCTATCGTTATTCAGCGCACCCGGACCGATGCTCTGCACCAATTGCCCTTGCAGGTCATAAACCCGCATCCCGCCATCTTTGATGGCCGTTACGACTAAACTTTTCGTGCTTTGGCTGGGGTGCACCCAAATGGCTGGATCATCCACATCGCCAGCGGCGCTCAGCACATTTTCGGTTTCGGCATCAAAGCTGACCGCGCTGACGGTATAAGGCTGCACGGTCGGAGCCGGGGTCGCCGTCGCAACCGGCGTGGCCGTCGGGGCCGGCGTCGCAGCCGGATCAGTGATATCGCCGCCACAGGCGGTTAAAAGGGCGCTGAGCACACTCAGACAAAACAAATGGCGCATATTTTTGTAAGTGGGTTAGGGAAAACCCGAGGAGCTTACGCAGCAAAGCTTACAAATTTGTGGCGGATGCGTGATGGAATGATGACGATGGCTAGCCGCTATATATCAATGAGGCCGACCGATCGCCGCACTGCTATTGGGGTATATGGCCAATGAGTTTTTTAGCGTTGATCCTTGGTCATATACAGGCATGGGTATTTTGATCTCATTGTTAACTAAGAGAATATTTGAGTAAGATGACCGCTGAAAAAAATCAGCACGCAGTCAGTTTTTCTTGGCTTGGATGTGTGCGCCGTAAAAAAGTAAAGGGAGAAGGTCTATGCCGTTATTGCTAGTGGGGTGGGTGGTACAAATTTTCTTGATTATCCATGTGGTGCGCACAGGGCGGCCCACATGGTGGATTTGGGTGTTATTTGCCGCCCCCTTTATTGGTGGTCTGGCCTATTTTGTTGTTGAATTGCTGCCGGGTAGTCGAGCAGAACGGCAGGTGGCCAAGAAAGGGCGTGACCTCGTCAAATCGCTTAACCCTGATCTTGATTTGCGCCGCCGTGCTCAAGAGCTGGCCATTTGTGGCAGCGTGGATAACAAACGCAAATTAGCGGAAGAATGCTTGGTGCGGGGGATGCCGCAAGATGCCGTTGAGCTTTACGCCAGTACCTTAGCCGGCCCGCATAAAAATGACCCGAACTTGCTGTTTGGTCTTGCCCGTGCGCATTTTGCCAATGGCGATGCCGCGGCGGTTGAACGTTTGCTGAATCAGCTTGAGGGCGAGCATCCGCAGTTTCAGCGGGAAGAGCGGCAGTTGCTGCGGGCAAGAAATGCAACTTATGGCGATGATGTTCCCGCGGCATTGGCGCAATTAGCGGCAGTCAGCCAAAACTACTCTGGGCTAGAGGCCGCCTACCGCTACGGCGAATACTTGCTGCAGGTGGAGCAGGGGCGGGCGGTGTTGCAAGAGTTAATTGCGAAAGCCAAGCGGTTTAATATCCGCCACGATGAAGAGCTGTATTGGGTTAAGCAAGCCAAACGCTTATTAAGTCAGTCACGCTGACCTAGTCGCAATCACCCTCGCCAAACGCGCCCCAGTATCAGCCGTAGCGCTGCTGCGCTACGACCGCCAGTCCACAGCCCACACTACCAAAATGATCGCCCTCCACCGCGCGGGCGGTGGGGAAGGCGGCGGCGAGGGCGGTGCGCAGGGCGGGCACGGCGGATGAGCCGCCGGTGAAAAACAGCGTATCGACCGCTTCGGGCGCGACACCGGCTTGCGCCAGCGTGGCCAAGGCGGCTTTGCATACGCGCTGGATTTCCTGTGCCACCGCGCTTTCAAATTGGCCGCGGCTGATGGCGGCGCTAAGGCCGGTTTCGGCCTCGGCCAGATCGAGCTGGGTCAGTGCCTCGGCCGAGAGGGCGATCTTGGCGGCTTCAACCCGCATGGCCAGCTGGTGGCCGGCCTGATGGCGAATCACATTCAGCAGCCGCTCAAAGCGCACCTGATCGACCACTTCTGGCGAAATATCCTGGAAAGTGCGCCACATTTTGCGGGTATAGGCCAGCTGAATGGTGTGCCAGGTAGCAAGGTGGAAAAACACCCCGTTCGGAAATTCGGCGTTATTGCTCAGCAAGCTGCCCATGCCTAGCTCGGGCATGACGCCGGCCAGCGATAGCCGCTTATCAAAATCAGTACCCCCGATATGTACACCGCCACTGGCTAATAAATCTGAGCTGCGGTCAGCCATACCCCTGCGCTGGGGTGAGAGGCGCACCAGCGAAAAGTCGGATGTACCCCCGCCAATATCAATCACCAAGACCAGCTCTTCCTGCGTAATGCGCTGCTCGTAATCATGGGCGGCGGCAATCGGCTCGTATTGAAAGCTGACTTCTTTAAAGCCCAGCTGGCGGGCGATCTGGCTGAGGGTGTCTTCGGCTTGCTGGTCGGCGCTGCGATCTTCATCGACAAAATACACCGGCCGCCCTAGCACCACGGCATCAAACTGCTGGCCAGCGGCTTGTTCGGCGCGGCGTTTCACTTCGCCGATCAGTGCGCCGATCAATTGCTGGAAGGATAAATGCCGGCCGCCCACTTCGGTGCCGGTGTCCATCAGGCTGCTGCCGAGCAGGCTTTTGAGCGAGCGCATCAGCCGGCCTTCGTAGCCTTCCAGGTATTCCGCGAGCGCGGCGCGGCCAAAGGCCATGCTGTCTTCTTCCAGATTGAAGAACACCGCCGAGGGCAGCGTGAGCTTGCCATCTTCCAGCGGCAAAAGGCGCGCGCCATCCGGGTGGTAGAGGCCAGCAGTGGAATTGGAAGTGCCAAAATCAATGCCGCAAGCGGCGCGGGATACGGTCATGCAAACAGGTCCGAAGGGGGCGAGGGGGCAGCAAGGCTACGCGGCAGCGGGCGGGGCGTCAAATCGGTGTGACCAAAGACAGGTCAAGCTGCTTGTCTGGTTGCCCAGTGGCGCGAGCCAGCCCGCAGCTGGGCTGGAATTGAGCCGCAACGCCAGCGCGTTTTGCAATACAATAGCACTATCCTATCCCCCATTTCGGACGCGAAATGATTTTTTTCTGTGGCGACACGCATGGCCGGTTCGAGCATGTGATCCGCGCGGTGCACACGCATCGGCCGGACGCCATTGTATTGCTGGGGGATATTCAGGCGCAGCGCCCGCTGGAAGACGAGCTGGCGGCGATTCTGGCGCTGACCGAAGTCTGGTTTATCCACGGCAATCACGACACCGATACCTTCTACGATTACGCCCATCTGTTTGATTCGCCACTGGCCGAGCGCAATTTGCATGGGCGGGTGGTCGAGATTGCCGGTCGCCGGATTGCCGGCTTGGGCGGGATCTTTCGCGGCCAGATCTGGATGCCACCCGCGCCGCCCAATTACCCCAGTCAGGCGCATTATCTGGCGCATTGCGGCCAGAGCAATCACTGGCGCGGTGGTCTGCCGCGCAAACATCGCAGCACGATTTTTTATGCCGATTACCAGGCATTAGCGCAGGAACGCGCAGATATTCTGGTGACGCACGAGGCCCCAAGTTGCCACCCTTATGGCTTTCAGGCGCTGGATCAGCTGGCCAATAAGCTGGGCGTGAGCACGGCTTTTCATGGCCATCAACACGATTGCCTCGATTATCGGCCGCATGATGCCCGGCTGGGTTTTCGCGCCTATGGCGTTACCCTGCGCGGCATCACCGACGAGCACGGCAATATCATCGATCCGGGCATTCTGCCCGACTAAGTCCCTACGCAGTGCTGTGGCCGGCTTCACGCCGGCGCGCAGCTCAATTCAGCCGAGGTTCAGCCGCGGCTTTCCATACTGGCGACTCTGTGTGTGAAGGAGTTGTGCAATGTGGTCATCCCTTTCTTTGGTGAGTGCGCTGGCGCTGGTGAGTGCCATGGCACAGGCGGCTAGCCCCGCGGTATCGGTGCGGGTGGGCGACCCTGATTTTTATGGCCGCATCGAGTGGGGCCAGCCGCAACGTCCGGCTGTGATCGTGGATGAGCCGGTGCTGATTCACCGCACCCGCTATGACGATGCCCCGGTGTATTTGCGCGTGCCGCCCGAACATCGCCGAGCCTGGGGCCGCCATTGCGGCTATTATCGTGCCTGCGCCCGGCCGGTGTATTTTGTGCAAGAGCGCTGGTATCGCGATACCTATTGGCCGCAGCGCGGGCGCTGGGAAAAGCATGGGCGCTGGCGGCATCATCATCATGATAGGCGGGGACATCCCCGCTGGGAGCGGGATGATTGATGCTAGGTCAATTTTATTGACTTAATCTTGATTGGTGTATTGTGGGGTATAGCCGTTAGTTCCTTTTAGATAAAGGAGCTGGCGGCTATACCCTTTGTTGTTTCTGGCCTGCGGCATGGTGGCAGGCATAGAAATGACTTTTACGTATTGATAATTGTTATCAATATCACTATAGTGTTCGCCTCTGTAGTGATAATGATTATCAATATGAAATTGAATCTGATCGCGCTCAGCCTGCTGGCTCTGCCAGCGCTGGGGCAGGCCGATACCGAGCTCGATACCGTGGTGGTTAGTGCGACCCGTAGCGAGCGCTCGCAAGCCGATGCGCCGGTGAAAACCGAAGTCGTTACCCGTCAGGAAATCGAGCGCACCCACGCCCGCACGTTGACGCAAGCGCTGGAAAACATTCCCGGGCTGCAGCTGCGCGAAATTCATGGCAAGTCAGGCTACGAGCTTTCGCTGCAGGGGCTCAATAGCGATCAGGTGCTGGTGCTGATTGATGGCTTGCCGATTTCGGCCAGCACAGGCTCGACGGTGAATCTGAGCCAGTATCTGGTGGGCGATATCGAGCGGATCGAAGTCATCAAGGGCGCGGCCTCGGCGCAATACGGCAGCTCGGCGATGGGCGGGGTCATCAATGTGATTACTCGCCGTACCCAGCCCGGCCTGAGGGGCAATCTGGATTTAAGCGTGGGCAGCTATGGCGAGCAAAACGATGCGGGCCGCGCCTTAGCCCCCGGTCGCAGCAGCGGCCGTGCCCAGCTGGCGGCGGGCAATGCCAACTGGCGCCTAGCGGCGCAGGCCGAGGTGCTGGACGATCAGGGCTTTGCGCTCGATCCGGCCGGCTGGAGCCGGCAGGGCGATGCCATGCGGCGCGAGCAATACGGTGCGCGACTAGATTGGCTGCCAGCGGCGGGGCTGCAGTTTTGGCTGGATGGCAGCCGTTACCTCGAAAACGACACCCAGCGCTACCAGACGTACGCGCCACCCAAATATATTCCGCAACAAAAGCAGGAAGAGATCACCCGCGATCGCTGGGTGGCGGGTGGGGAATGGCGCTTTGCCGGGCATGGTCGCCTGAGCGGGAATTGGTTGCACGAGCAATACGATACCCGTTCGGTGGCGCAGGCCAATGGCGCGCTCACCGGCGATCGCCGCGCGCGGCAAACCTTGCAGCAAGCCTCGCTGCAACTCGATTTGCCGGCATGGTATAGCCAGCTATGGCAGGTGGGGATTGATCTGCGGCGCGATACCCTGGCGCAATTAAATAATGGCTACAGCGAATTGCAGCGCAGCGGCATGGCCGAGCGCGAAAGCCGCGAGCTGTATCTGCAAAATGATGTTTTCCTCGGCGACTGGCTGGAGCTGGTGGCCGGCCTGCGCGCACAGCATGATTCCGATTTTGGTGGCCACGCCGCGCCCAAGCTGGCGCTGAAAGCCGATCTGCTCAATACCGCCGAGCAGCGCCTGGTGGGCCGGGCCAGCTGGGGGCAGGGCTACCGCGTGCCCAATCTGAAAGAGCGCTACTACCTGTTTGACCACAGCGCGCTGGGCTATATGGTGCTGGGCAATCCGGCCCTGCAACCCGAGCGCTCGAATAGTTACCAGCTGGGGCTGGATTGGCACTGGGGTACTACGCTGGCGGTGCAGGCCAATGCCTTTTACAACCAGATTCGCGATCTGATTCAGGTCGATCAGGATCAGGCCACCGTGGTGCAGGGCGTGGCGCAATACCGCTACGAAAACCTCGCTAACGCTCGCACGGCCGGGCTGGAGCTGGCTACCCAATGGCAGGCGCTGCCAACGCTGGCGCTCAATGCCGCTTACACCTACACCCATACCCGCGATGAGCAAACTGCCCAGGCGCTGACGCGGCGGCCCGAACATATTGCCCGCTTTGGCTTCGATTGGACGCCGCGCGCCGGCAGCACCCTTAGCTGGCGTACCCAATGGCAAAGCCGCGAGCTGGTAAGCAGCGCCAGCCAAGCTTATTCACCGGCCTGGAGCAAAAGCGATCTGAGCTTTAACCAGCAGCTGGGGCGCGATCTCACCGCTTATGCCGGCATCAGCAATCTATTTAACGCGCAGCGCGACTTTAGCGATGCCAATGATTTCGGCCCACTGGCCGGCCGCTTTGTTTATCTCGGTGCCCGTTATCAATGGGGCGCCGGTTCAACCCCAGGGAAGGAAGCACCATGAAACTGAGATTGCTGGCGCTGGGTAGCGCCCTCGTACTGACGGCGTGTGGCGGTGGCGGGCTGGATACCCCAGTCGCCGTGGCCACCCCAAGCCCCGCGCCTACCGCTGCGCCAACGGCGGCGCCGGCCAAAGCCGTGCAATGGCAGGCGCAATTGCCTGCCGCAGGTAGCGCCGTGTGTTTTGATTTTGACGCGGGTAGTGAAGTGGCGTGCAGCACCGCCAATTGGGATCTGAAACTTGCTAGCGCCACGCGCGGGGTATCGCTGTGGAGTAATAGTGGCGAATCGGGCAGCGGCAAGGGTGGGGTGTTTGGTAGCCCATTCGATTACACCTGGAGCGCACTGCAAAAATGGCAGGCCGGCTTGCTCGACCCAACAACCGGGCAGGCGATTCCAGACACGCTGTATCTGAAAGACACCGCCGATAGCGTCTTTACCGGCAGCAATGGCATTCAAAGCAAGGCCTTTGAATATGGCGTGGGCGGCAGCAATGATCACAAGCTGTATCCGAATTTCCGCGTGTTCTTGGTGACCACCGACCATAGTGCGGCGAGTGCCACGGGCAATAGCACATCCCCGGTGTATGTGCTGCAAATGACCGGCTACTATGGCGGCCCAAGTGGTACCACCTCGGGGTATCCAAGTTTCCGCTGGGTTGACCGCAGTGTGGCCGGCGCGCCTGTGCGCACTGAGCAAGTCGATGCCCGCACCGGCTGGGTGTATTTCAACCTCACTAGCGGGCAAGCTGTGGCGGCGAGCGATGCATGGCATATCGCCTTTAACCGCTACAACGTGAAACTCAATAGCGGCACTTCGGGCACTGGCAAAGTCGGTGGCTTCCTCGCCAAAACCCCGGCGGGCTTCTACGCCGCCGATGGCAGCACCCCGGTGGCGGCGAAATTCACCGAAAACAATATTCTGGCTACGACCCTGCCTGACCTCACTGCCAGCGATTTGCAGCTGCCCACCCAAGCCAGCCAGTGGAAAAAAGACAGCGTGGCTTCCAAGCTCAACCCGGCTTATCAGGGCAATTACCCCGGCAAGCTCGATTTTGGTTGGTATAGCTACTACCCGGTGGCCAACGGCGCGATTGTGGCGCACAGCCAAGTGGCCAACCCGGATCGCGGCACGCTGCTGCGCTCGGCCGAGGGCAATAGCTACGCCCGCGTGCGGCTGAAGGAAATCCGCTACGCCACGCCGGGCAATGTGAGCAGCCAGCAAACCTGGCAGTTTGAATTCGAAACCTTGCCCGCGAACAAATAAGCCTCGGCGGCGCCCGCTGCAGCGCTGGCTGGCGGGCGCAAACCAAGCCTTTCTCTTTACGATCCGGCTGGCGTGCTGTGGCGCGCCGGCCAGCCTATTGCACAGGAAATTGAACCATGAATGCCATTACTTTTGCGGCCCAAGCTTCGGCTTTGCAAGCCAGTTACCAAAGCCTGAAAGACGCCGAGCCCAAGCTGCGCGCACGCGAGGCCGCTAAACGCCTGCAAGTGAGCGAGGCCGAGCTGGTGGCGGCGCAATGCGGCGTGACGGCAATCCCGCTGCAGGGCTTGCCGCAGGCCATGTTCCGCGCTTTGCCCCCGTTTGGCCGCGTGATGGTGCTAAGCCGCAACGAGCATTGCGTGCACGAGCGCCACGGTGAATACGAAGACCTGCACTGCGAAGACAAACCGGTGGGCATGGTATTGGGCAAGGATATTGACCTGCGTATGTTCTTTAACAACTGGGTGCATGCCTTTGCCGTGACCGAAGGTGAGCGCCGTAGTGTGCAGTTTTTTGCCGCGGATGGTGAGGCGGTGCACAAGGTGTATCTCACCGAGCACAGCAATGCGAGCTACTGGACCGAGTTTGTCGGCCGCTTTGCCGCCGAAAGTGCGACTTGGCCACAAATTACGCACTATCCGGCCGATACCGCGGCCACCGCAGTGGCCGATCCGGCCGCATTCCGCAAGGCTTGGCAGGCTCTGACCGATACGCATGGCTTTTTCCCGCTGCTGAAAAAATTCAATGTCAGCCGTTTGGCCGCTTTGCAGGCTGCTGGCGCCGATTTGGCGCAGCAAGTGGCGCAGGATGCCGTAGAGACGATGCTGAGCCGCGCTGCCGAGCAAGCTTTGCCGATTATGTGCTTTGTGGGCAATCGCGGCATTGTGCAGATTCATTCGGGCCAGGTGGCCAAATTGCTGCGCACTGGCCCGTGGTTCAATATTCTTGACCCCGATTTCAATCTGCATCTGAACACCACCGCCATTGCCTCATGCTGGGTGGTGAATAAACCGACCGATGATGGCTGGGTGACTTCGCTAGAAGTGTATGCCGCCGATGGCGAGCTGATTGTGCAGTTCTTCGGCGTGCGTAAACCGGGCGTGCCAGAGTTGCCCGCTTGGCGTGCGCTGCTGCGTGATTTGTGCAGCCAGCCTTTGGCGGAGTAAGCCATGCGTTTTGTGTTGTCATTATGGTTATTGGCCAGCGCCTTGATGCTGGGGACAGCGGCCAGCTTTGCCGCGCCTCCGCAGCGGGTAGTGAGCCTCGGTGGGCCGCTGACCGAGATTGTGTACGCCCTCGGTGGCGGCGCACAGCTGGTGGCGGTGGATCAGTCGAGTATTTATCCGACGGCGGCTGCGCGCCTGCCCAAAGTCGGTTACTACCGGCAGTTTTCGCTCGAAGGCGTGGTGGCGATGAAGCCCGATCTGGTGCTGGCCTCGGATCAGGCCGGCCCGCCGGAAGCGATTGAGCAGCTGCGTCGTCTGGGTTTGCGGGTGGTGGTGTTGCCGGCCAAGGCCGATCTAGAGTCACTACAGCGCCGGATTTATGGCGTGGCTGGGGCTTTGCAATTGAATCAGGATGGCAAAACGCTGGTCAGCCGCTTGCAGCGCGAGCTTGCGGCGGTACCCAAGCTTGCTGGCCAACCACGGGCGCTGGTGCTGATTAGCCGTACCGGCCAGCCCGAGGGTGCCGGCAAAGACACCGCCGCCGATGCCACGCTGCGGCTGGCGGGGTATCGCAATGTGCTGGCCCAGCAGCAAGGCTATAAGCCGCTGTCGGCCGAGGCCATTGCGGCGCTCAAGCCCGAGGTGATTATCACGTCGAGCATGTCGCTGCAAAGCTTGGGTGGGCTGGATAAATTGCTGGCCTTGCCTGGTTTAGCGCACACCAGCGCGGCCAAACAGCGCAAAGTGCTGGTGCTGGATGACTTGCTGTTGCTGGGCTTTGGTCCACGCTTGCCAGAAGCGATTCGCGCCTTGCGGCAGCCGGCCCTGCCCGCCGCCACTGCGGTGAGCGCGCCATGAGTCAAAGCTTGCGCGCGCCCTTGCCGATAATGCCCGGCCCGGTTGGGTTTGCCTGGCTGTGGCCGGTGCTGCTGGCGGTATTGCTGCTTTTGCTCTTGCTGTCGGCGGCTAGCGGTGCCGTGGAAATTCCGCTGGCGGAGTTACCGCGCGTGGTGCTGGGCCATAGCACGGCGGCCGAAGCCGAGCTGTGGCGCTCGATCGTGCTGGAAGTGCGCTTGCCGCGGCTGCTGTTTGCCGCGCTGGCCGGGGTCGTGCTGGCGCTGGCGGGGGCGGTGATGCAGGCGCTGTTTCGTAATCCGCTCGCCGAGCCAGGCTTGGTGGGTATATCGTCCGGTGCTTCGCTGGGTGCGGTCTGCGCGATTGTACTGGGTGGGGGTAGTTTTACTTTGCTGGCCAGTAGCGCCTTTGTAGGGAGCTTGCTGGCCACGGCGGCGGCCTATCATCTGGGGCGACGGCATCCGGGCATGGCGGGCTTATTACTGGCGGGCATTGCGATTAATGCGGTGTGCGGCAGCTTGATTGGGCTGTTTACCTATCTGGCCGATGATAATCAGCTGCGCAGCCTGACTTTTTGGAACATGGGCTCGCTGGCTGGCGCCAGCTGGCCGCGACTTTTAGTGTTGTTGCCGCTGTTGCTGCTGCTGAGTGCGCTGGTGCTGCGCTACTGGCGGGCGCTGAATGCCTTGCTGCTGGGCGAGCGCGAGGCGCTGTATTTGGGCTTTCCTTTTAAAAGCATTCGTCGGCAGCTGATTTTGCTGACAGCCTTGCTGATTGGCCCGCTGGTGGCGGCCACCGGTGGCATTGGCTTTGTGGGCCTGGTGGTGCCGCATGTGGTGCGCATGCTGCTGGGCGCAGATCATCGGCGGCTGTTGCCGGCGGCCATGCTGGGCGGGGCGATTGCGCTGGTGTTGGCCGATTGGCTGGCGCGTACCGTGGTGCAGCCAGCGGAATTACCGATCGGCATTGTCACCAGCTTGGTGGGTGGGCCGTTTTTCCTGTGGTTGCTTTTAAGCCGGAGGCGCTGATGCTGCAATTAGACCAAGTGAGTTTTCAGCGCGGTGAGCGACCGATTTTGCGCGGCATCGATCTGACCCTGCCGTGCGGCGAAATCACCGCCATTCTCGGGGCCAATGGGGCGGGGAAATCCACGCTCCTGCAGCTTTTGACCGGAGAGCTGGCGCCCAGCGCCGGGCGCGCGCTACTGGATGGCCGGCCCCTGGCGCAATGGCCCGCCGCCGAGCTGGCGGCGCGGCGGGTGGTGTTACCGCAGCAAGCGCAGCTAACTTTTCAGCTGAGCGCGCATGAGGTAATTGCCATGGGCGGGTATCCGTTCCCGCTGCTTAGCCCCGCCGAGATTCGCGCCCTGCTGTTGCAAGCGGCGGCGCTGGCGGATGTGAGCGAGCTCTTGCTGCGACCGTATCCGCAGCTATCGGGCGGCGAGCAACAACGGGTGCAGCTGGCGCGGGTGTTGTTGCAAACCTTGGCCGCACTGCAGCACAGCACGCAGCCGGTATATTTGCTGCTGGATGAACCTACCGCCAGCCTTGATCCGCGCCATCAGCAGCATGTGCTGGTGCAGTTGCAAAGCTTATTGGCTAGCCTGCCGGCTGGGCAGCAGCTGGCGGTGGGCGTGATTTTGCATGATGTGAATCTGGCCGCACGGTATTGCCAGCGGCTGGTGCTTTTAGCCGCGGGGCAGTTGGTGGCCAGCGGGCCGGTGGCGCAAGCACTCACCGGCGCGCATCTGGAGCAAACTTATCAGCTGCCCGCCACCGTGCTGCCGCATCCCTTGCATGTGGGGCAGCAGCTGGTGGTGTTTGCCTAAAAGCCCAGCCACTGCTGGGCCAGCTGATTGAGCAGGCGGCCGGGCAGAAAGGCCAGGCTGCCGGCCACCACCAGCGCGCCGATATATACCCCGCGCATTTTGGCGCGATGCACCGCAATCTGCCCCCGCCGCGCCGCCAGCACCGCGGTGGGAATCTCGTACCATACCAGCAGGCTAAACAGGTGAATCAGCCCCCAGTGGCCAAACAGCACCGGGCCAATGCTGGCCGGGATTAACAGCGAAATCGTTGCCGTGCCCAGCATCAGCAGCGCATACACCCGCCCCAGCCAGCGATGCAGCGCATCCCCTTTGCGCCGCCACAACAGCCAACTACCCAGCCCAAAGGCCGGCACCACCGTGGCCAAGTGCCACTGGACTAAAACAGGGATGGACATGCAGGCTCCTGTCGCTTACTAAGCGGGAAGTTGTTATTGCTGGACACGCGCTTTGAATGAACTAAGCAAGGCCCAGGTGGGGTCTGGTTCGTCACTGATGTTCAGAGCCAGTTGAGCCGCTTGAGCTGCTAGCGTGGCGGCATGGCGAAACTGGGCAGCATGGTTGGTGTAGTAAATCCAGCGGCGCTGATTATTGCCCGTGGAGATGAGTACCAACTTACCTTGCAGTGTTGCTACCAGCTGGGCCTGTATCGCGTCTTCAAACTGGTAAGCCCGTTTTAATTGGGCCTCACTCGGCATACCCTGACTGCCCTGGTATTGCCATCGCAGCGTCATCACGGTGGGGAGGTTTTGGATTTCAGCCGGTGTAGCTAGGTCAGCAATAAAACGATGAACGATCTTCCACCCATCCGTGGGGCGAATTGACACTGCGGTGGCCCAGAGATCGCCTGCCCGCACGGCATTGGTCGCAAAACACAAAATTATACTCAGGAGGAGCTGTTGCATAGTCTCGTTTTGGCGTGAGCATCAGCAAGCAGCTGGCGCGCGATCGGGGTCAAGGAAGGAGTTGCTTATTCGTTTGGCATGTTACCGATCACTCAAGGCCAGCCACAATGCCAGAGCGTGAGTTTTGGCAAGAAACGCACATCGACCAGAGTAGTGTATCGGGCGATGTGGAAGGCGAATGGTCGCACTTGCGTGCTTACACCAGCACCAAATGGTTATCCCATTTTTGCTGGGTATAGCCCGCTAGCCTTTGAATGGATTGGTCTGCAGCCTGATACTGGTAGAGACCACCTTCTTCGCTGCTAATCCAGGCTTGCTGGCCGCGGCTGGCGATGCCTGCGGGGCGGGGGACGGCGAGGGCGGGTAAGGGGCTGCCGTTGCTGCGCCAGCGGGCCAGCTGGTTGCCGCGCATGGCGCTGATGAGAAATTCGTTCCCCACCGCCGCAATGCTGGCGCCGTAGCCCATTAGCCCGGCGGGCTGCTCGGCGAGGATCAGCCGCTCGCCACCGGGTGGCAGCAGGGCCAGCAGCGGCGCATCGCGATGCTGGCTGGCGCTGGCATATTCGGCCTGCATAGCAATCCCCAGCGTGCCGTCGCTGGCGCGAGCCAGATGGCGCAGGCTGAGGGCTTTATCCGGCAGGCTGTAATTGGCCAGCAATTTACCCGATGGCCATTCGAGCAGCGCCACGCTTGGGTTCATGGCGCCGCGATTGAGCTTGGTGCGGCCGGTTTCCGGCAGGGTGAGAATCCCTCCATTGGCCACCGCCAGTATCTTGCCCGGTACTAACCAGAGCAATTCATGCGGGCCAATGCCCCCGGAGGGTATTTCGCCCAGCCGCTTCAAAGTGTGTGCTTCGTAAATGCCCAGTAGGCCAGCGCAGGTGTCGTCGTTGTTTTCGGTGGTCAATAAGGTTGACGCATCGGGGGTGAGCAGGGCGTGGCCGAAAAAGTGCCGGTCAAACGCCGCATCAGCCAGCTGCAGTAACTCGCCGCGCTGCCAGTTGATGCGGGCTAGCCACAATCCCAGCCTGCGGCTAATCACAATCGCCTCGCCGTCGGGCAAGGGCAAAATGGCGTGGCCACGGCTAGGTAGGTCAACCCCTTTGCCATTGATCGCGCCAAAGCCATTGACGGTCTCGCCCCAGTAGGCACTCAGCAGGGTGGGCGCGGGCTCGCTGGCTTTCACCCACGGGCTAAGCAGCGAAATGGCGCTAATTTGCAGCGAACAGCGCAGAAAATCGCGGCGGCTAGGCATGCATCACCATCGCTTAATCCCCATCGCCTTCGGTAAAACCCAGCGTCAGATCGAGCTTCTCGGCAACCTGATCTTGCAGGGTTTTGCGGGCCTGCTGGATGGCTTTGCTGCAGCCCAGTCGCGCGGCGCTGGTGGCCTTGTCGAGGTTGGCGGGCAGCTGGCCGCAGCTGCTTTGGGCGCTCGTAAGGGCTTGCTGCATGCGCTGATCCAGCTCGCTGTGGCCATCGTCCTGCAATTGCCGGCTAATGCCGCCATAGGCCAGCGCGGCCCCTTGCAGTTGTGCCAGAAGCTGGGCTTTGCTGCTGCCGCTGCGCCATTCCACAAATTGCTCGGCGCTTACCGCGTCGGCGGTGGGCATGCGTTTGCCCAGCCCGGTGAGGCTGGCGATCAGCAGGTTCACATGCTCAGAAAACATATTGCGGCGGAAAAACGGGTTTTCGGCGCCCAGCTGCTCGCGATAAATCCGCCAGCCTTCATCGAGGGTATGTGTCTCGGTGGCAATCTGCTGGGTGATTTGCTGCAGATACCCGCAGCGCGCTGGGTTTTTCAGCTTGGCCAGCTGGGCTTTGGGCTGGTTATCACCCCACAGCAGGTATTCGGCTGCGCCCAGCCCCTGAGTGGCCACATTGGCTGGCCCGCCGTTGATGGCGGCTTCGAGCTCCGCGATGCGGGTGGGGCGAAAATCAATTTTGCGGCCCAGCCGCGCCAGCACCATCGGCCCGGCCGGTGCGCCATCCAGCGCGCGCCAGGCGCTGCTGGTGGCTAGCCAAGCTTGGCGAGTGGCTTGCAGCTGCGCTTCGTCGGGTTTGGCACATAGCGTGGCGCTGCGGCTGGCCAGCTGCTCGGCCGCGCGGGTTAGCGCTTGCTGGCGTGGCAAATAGCCTTCATCCAGCCATTGCTGGGCTTGCGCGGCAGTGGGCTCGGGGCCGCTAAATTCGGGTTCGGCGGCTTGGGCGAGCTGCGTCAGCGCCAGCAGCAGAGGGGTAAAAAGCAATGAGTTGCGCATAGTGGCCTCGGGCTTAGAGCGAATTTAGGAAGGTCAACAGGTTTTCCCTATCCTGCGCCGTGAGTTTTAGTACGTATCGCTGGCTGGCTGCGGCTTCACCGCCGTGCCAGAGCACCGCTTCCATCAGGTTACGCGCGCGGCCATCGTGCAGAAAACGCGTGTGGCCGTTCACGGTATGCACCAGACCCAAGCCCCACAGCGGTGGCGTTTTCCATTGGCGACCATTGGCACGGCCATCGGGGCGACCATCGGCCAAACCTTCGCCCATATCGTGCAGCAATAAATCGGTATAAGGGTAAATCGTTTGATTGGCGAGCTGTGAAATCGCTTTGAATTCACCCGTTTTATAGCTTGGCGTATGGCAGCTGACGCAATTGGCGTCTTTGAAAATCTGCTTGCCGCGCAGCACAGCGGGGCTATCCGCATCGCGGCGCGTCGGTACTGCCAGCGTTTGCGAATACAAAATCACTTGTTTTAGCGTTTTGTCGTCGATCTCCGGCTTCCCTCCGCTCGGCGCTTTTTTGCAGTCGGTTTGCGCGGGCATGCAATCTTCTTTCGGATTAATGCTCGACGTAATGCCGATATCGCCTAGGAAAGCGCCCGCGCTTTGGTGGCCAATTGAGGCGACATTGGCCTTCCAGCCAAAGCGGCCGATGAGCTCTTTTTTGGCGAAAGCGTCGTACACATAGTTGGGCTCGCCAGCGATGCCTAGGTTGTCGGCCTTTTGCTTGGCCGCGTTGGCGAGGATGTCTGCCTCGGGTATAGCTTCCAATAGCCCTAGCCCAATCATCTGCGGGGCAATACGGGGGGAGAGCATTACGTCTTTATGCATCGGCCCATAAGCCAGATCGCTAATGCGGTAGTGCGGTTTCAATAGTTCATACGGCGTGCCATCGGCAAATTGGCCGGTGATGGTTTCGTATTTGATCTGCACTTGGCCTTCGGGCTTCACATGCGGAATGGCGCGATTATTCAGCTGGCCGCCGTAAACCGGATCGGGCTTCTGGCCGGGGATCGACAGGCGAATCAGCAAGGCCATTGGCTGCTCTTGTTGTACGCCATTGGCAAAGTCCGGTGGCGCGCCACGCCCATCGAGCGTGTGACAAGCACCGCATGATTGTGCGACAAAATGCGGGCCTAAGCCATCGCGCGCTTTGGTGGACGACGGGGCTTCCACCCAAGCTTTTTTAAAGAAAGAATTACCAACCACAAAATCGGTTTTTTGCTGATCGGTGAGGCCGGGGTAGGGCAAGGAGAAGGCATTTTTGCCGTGATCGTCGGTGGTGCCCACTTCGCCGCCGGGCGTTTCCTCGGCAGGCTCAAACGCCGCGAGCAGCGCCGCGCCTTCATACGCCAGCACCGAGCCCGCGAGCAGGCAGCCCAGTAGGATGAGTTTGGTTTTCATCGGGTTTCCCTAACAATGACAAAACCCCAGCCGTGGGCTGAGGTTTTGTAAGCGCTAATCAGTTAGCTGTATTTGTTGATAATTTGAGCCAGCGCCTTATCGTTTGAAAAGGGCGATGTAATCCGCCCATTTACCGCTGACCCCCAATCGCTCTAGCTTGGCGCGATTGCAGCGGTAAAACACGTACAGCGCCAGACCGAGCGCAATGGCAATGCCCAGCAGCAAGACCACAACGACCTCAAGGCTTTCATTGCGCAGCGTTCGCACAAAACTGTGGTCTGGGAACGCGAGTAACACCACTAACGCCCCAAGGATGCATGCTAAAAATTTGGCCATTTGCTTGCTCGATCAGGATTGAGTCGCCTTAAACGCTGGTATTCAGCCGCTTAATGCCCAGCTCTTTGGCTGCATTCACTAGATTTTTAGTCTGATTTTTCAGCGATTCCACCACCGCTTGCACGCGTTTGCGGCCCGGCGCGTCTTTTTTGCCGACGATTTCGCGATCGAATGGCGCTTGGATGGCTTCGGCGGCTTGCACGCTGGTGGCCATATCGCGGCTCACTGCGTCGGCGACTTCGGCATTTTTCTGCGCCACCAGCGCTTTCAAACTCGCGCCTTCAATCACTTCGCCCGAGCGGCGTACAAAGCGGCCTTCCCACACGTTTTGAATACCTTTGGCGTTAGCTACGATATCGCGGTGGGTGTTGTCTGAGAAGCACGAATGCTCGTCTTCCTGGTTTTGCGTATCCAGTGCCACTTCAATGCGCTCGCCGGCCAGCTCGCCGCGGCTTAAAGTGCCCAGGCTGGTAAAGATTTTCTTGATGCTGTCCTGACCGCCTTTTTCAAATTGAGCGCGGAAATTTTTCTGGTTGGGCTGCCATTCTTTTTCGACGCTCGCTAAATCGTCGATCAACATTTGCGTGACCAATTTCAGGTATTCGCCACGGCGTTTGGCGTTCGGCGCGGTGGTGTAGTCGGTGTACGGGCGCTGGCCGGCGCTATCGCGGCTCAGGTCTTGGCCCCACAGCAAGAATTCAATCGCGTGCCAGCCGGTGGCGATGTTTTCTTCGCCGCCACGCTCGTTCAGGCTGCGCAGTTTGGCTTCGGTAATTGGCGTTTTGCTATTGATAATGCCGGCTTTGGCCTTGCCTTTCACGCTGTCGATATAGGCCTCGTCGAGTGGCCACGCGTTGATAAAGCCTTCCGGGCCGGTTTCCGAGTCGATCGGGCCACCATAAAAGCGGAAAGCTTCGGTCTGGCCATACCATTCGCGCGCTTCCAGCCACGCCGCTTGCGCGGCTTTTTGCGTGTCGGCCGATGGATTGGCGATAAAGGCGTCGATCTTGGCTTGCATCTCGCGTGCGCTGCTCAAGCTGTCTTGATAGCCGGCCGCTACCTGTGTGGCGTATTGGCTGATGACTTGTTGCTGGGTGATCTCGGCGGCCATGGCTGGCGCGGCGTGCAGCAGGCCGCTGCAAAGCAGGGCAAGGGCTAGTTTTTTCATCATCGCTCGCTCGCGGCTAGGGGCCGCTGTGTCGTTATCAAAATGGAATGATTCTCAGTGTATTTGATAACGCTTCTCAATGGCAAGAGCTGGTCCGGTAGGGTTGGGCCACGCCTGCGGCGAGCTTGCTGCGCGGGTGGCGCAAGCACTCGGCGCAACCACCGTGCAGCGTGCGCAGCCGATGAGCCGGCAAGCGTCGCTTGGCCTGAGGCCGGTGCTGGGGTTGCCCGAGTGATAGGGGCTTAGTTATTGCTTTGGGGTATACGCTGTAGGATATTGCTGTTATTGAGCTTTAGCGCAATACCCACCCCTAGTAAACACTGGCTTCGCCTTCGGGGCGGGTTTTAAAGCGGCGGTGCAGCCAGAAATATTGGCTAGGATATTCCAGCACTTTACGCTCGATAAACTGATTCATGCGCAAGGTATCGGCCGCCGCATCGGCGCTGGGGAAATTGTCCCACGCCGCTTCGTAGCGCAACACCAGCTGCGAGCCGCGCAGTGTGGCGATCATCGGGATGACCGCCGCGCCGCTCATTTTGGCAATGCGCGAGAGCGCCGGAATGGTGGCAGTGGGTACGCCAAAAAACGGCACAAAGATGGACTCTTTCGGGCCCAGATCCTGATCGGGCAGGTAGTAAAAGGCGATGCCCTGCTTTAAAGCGCGAATAATCGGCCGGATACCGTCGGCGCGTGGCACCAGCAAAGGCTGGCGAAAGCGCCGGCGGATGCGCAGGCTAATTTCATTAAACGCACCGCGCTGCGAGGCCAGATAGGCCGAGCCATCGTGTTCCATCGCGTAGCGCACGCCACCAAAATCCAGCCCCAAGAAGTGCGGCGAGAGCAAAATCACCGGCTGGCCGGTATGCGCCGCCAGATGCTCTTCACCTTCAACTCGCACCAAGCGGCGAATGCGGGCGGCACTGCCCCAATACAAAATGCTGTAGGCCAGAAATAAATGCGCGGCCTGGCAAAAATGCTGGCGCAACACCTGCGCGCGCTGGGCGGGCGGCCAAGCGGGGAAGCACAGGCGCAAATTGGTTTCGCCAATGTGGCGTCGGCGTTTGAGCGTGGCGTAAAGCAGCAGCCCGATCGGCATACTGACCCAGCGCATCAGCGGGAAAGGAATCCAGTGCAGTAGCCACAAGAGGGCGGCGAGCAGGCGGGTACTCATGCAGCCTCCGACGGGTAGCTAGGCGGCAGTGGTGCCCCTGCCGGGTGTTTAAAGCGGCTGTAGCTCCAGAAATATTGCTCGGGGATCTGGCGGATCAGGTCTTCCAGATTTTGATTCATCACCGTGGCGTCATGCTCGGGCTCGCCGGTAAGCTCACCCACAAACGGCTGCACATGAAAGCGGTAGCCACGGCCAATGCCGAGGCGCTCGGTATAGCAGGGCAGAATAATGGCATTGCTGGCGCGGGCCATTTTGGCCAGCAAAATCATGGTGTAGGCCGGCTGCCCAAAAAATGGCGCCCACACGCCTTCACCGCCGCCCGGCACTTGATCGGGCAGCAGATAGGCCACGCCGCCTTGCTTGAGGGTTTTGAGTAGTACGCGCACGCCAGCGGCATTGGCCGGGGCGGGCTCGGCGCCGCCGCGCGAGCGTGAATAAATCATCAGTGGCTCAAGATAGGGCTGTTTAGGCGGGCGATACAGCGGGGCCAGTTTGCGTGGGATGAGCCCAGCGACGCAGACACCGGTCATCTCTAGCGCGCCCAAATGGGGCGACATAAATATAATCGGCCGACCGCTGGTCAGCGCGGCTTCAACATGCTCCCAGCCGCGTTTTTCCCGCACCAAGGCCGTGAGGCTATGCAAAGGTCTCATCCAGTGCGGTAAAAATTCGAGGGCCGCGATACCATGGGCAGGAATACTTGAGTGTAATAATCGGTTATAATCGCGGCTATTTTTCGCAATCGCACTTAACCTTAGATTGGTTCGCAGCACGCGCCGGTGACGGGGGGAGCCCCACCACACCAGCCAGCCAACGATCCAGCCTAGCGCTTGCAGCAAGGGCAGTGGCAGTCGGGCAAAGAGTTTGGTAATGGTCAGCAGCATTGACAATGTTGAAAGCCGGAATCAAATGCCGATTGTAGCTGCGATTGGCCCAAAAGGGGTCATGTAACCGAGGACAATACTGCAATGAAAGACTTTCTGTTTACTTCCGAATCGGTTTCTGAAGGCCATCCGGACAAGGTGGCAGACCAGATTTCCGACGCGATTCTGGATGCCATTCTGACTCAGGATAAAACGGCCCGTGTGGCAGCCGAGACTCTGGTGAACACGGGGTTGGTTGTGCTGGCCGGTGAAATCACCACCACCGCGAACATCGATTACATCCAGATCGCCCGCGATACCATCAAACGCATTGGCTACGATCATTCCGACATCGGCTTTGATTACAAAACGTGTGCCGTACTGGTGGCCTACGACAAACAGTCGCCCGATATCGCCCAAGGCGTGAACGAAGGCGAAGGTATCGATCTGGACATGGGCGCTGGCGATCAGGGCCTGATGTTTGGCTACGCTTGCGATGAAACGGCCCAACTGATGCCGGCATCGATTTACTACGCCCACCGTCTGGTACAGCGCCAAGCTGAATTGCGCAAAGATGGCCGCCTGCCTTGGCTGCGCCCCGATGCCAAATCGCAAGTGACCCTGCGTTACGATGGCGAAACCGGCAAAGTGAAAGAAGTGGATACCGTGGTACTGTCAACCCAGCACCACCCAGATGTATCGCACGAAGAATTGTCGGCCGCGGTGATCGAGCATGTGATCAAGCCGGTGTTGCCGGCCGAGTGGGTTACTGAAAACACCAAATTCATGGTAAACCCAACTGGCCGATTCGTGATCGGCGGCCCAATGGGCGATTGCGGCCTGACTGGCCGTAAAATCATCGTGGATACCTACGGCGGTGCCGCGCCACACGGTGGCGGCGCTTTCTCGGGTAAAGACCCATCCAAAGTGGATCGCTCGGCCGCTTATGCACTGCGCTATGTGGCGAAAAACATCGTGGCGGCCGGCATTGCCAAGCAATGTCTGGTGCAGGTGTCATACGCGATTGGCGTGGCTAAGCCGGTATCGATCATGGTCGATACCTGGGGCACTGGCGTGATCCCGAACGAAGCGATTGTGGAGCTGATCCAGAATAACTTCGATCTGCGCCCGAAAGGCATTATCCAGATGCTGGATCTGCAGCGCCCGGTGTATGGCCGCACTGCTGCCTACGGCCACTTTGGTCGCGAAGAGCCCGATTTCTCTTGGGAGCGCACCGATAAGGTTGAGCAGCTCAAAGCTGCGGCAGGCCTGTAATCTTGCGCTAGCTAAAAAAGCCGCCTTCGGGCGGCTTTTTTTATATCTTTTTTGGGCGAGGGAGATACAGATCAAGATCAAAGTCTTATCCCTGTGCTGAAATAAGCCCATAAATCCTCATAAATCAATCACCGGAGCTTCATCATGCGCATTGTTACTCGACTCGCCTCCCCGCCCGAATATCGCAAACTCGCGCCGTGGTTTAAAGCGGCCGGTCAGGCCGAGCCGACGCTGGCCGATATGGTGTTGCTGGCCGAAACCGAGGGCGAGCTTTGTGGTGCACTGCGCGTGGTGATGGCTGGGGTGATCCGGCTAGATAGTGTGATTGCCCGCGATGACGAAGTGCTCGCCACCTTATTGCAGCAGCTGGGCCGCTGGATCGGGCGCGAAGCCTGCTGGGCCGTGGTTAGCCCAGATGCCCTGCCGGTGTATCTGGCCGCAGGCTTTGTTGAGCAAGCCGCAGGGCCGGATACCCTAGTGAATGAAGCGGCAACTCAGGCGCGGGTGCTGTTGCAGCGGCCGGTGCCCGTCGATGCCGAGCCTACTGAGGCGATTGCGCTGGCGGCCAGTGGCGCGCAGCCCAGTGCTGGCGAATAGGCGTTTAGTCCTTGCCGCCCATCAGTTGGCTAGCCCGAAAGTAGGCAGCCAACGGCGCTAATTTACGCTAAAATTGCCCCACACCGAGGGGCGCTGCAGCCCGCCGGCCCTACCCGGGCCGCGTGAGTCAGGCTCGGTGCTTATCCAATTTAACGGCGCTCACCTATCGTTAAACCCTGCCGGGTTCGATGACCGTCGCTGCAGCACACCATCTGTTGCCGACTTAAGGTGAGCATCGACCCGGCCACATGGAGCATTATCGTGGCCGAATTCAAAGACTATCACGTAGCCGATATCAGCCTTGCCGCCTGGGGCCGCAAAGAGCTGAGCATTGCCGAAACCGAAATGCCGGGCCTGATGGCCGTGCGCGACCAATTTGGCGCGCAACAGCCATTGAAAGGCGCGCGCATTGCCGGTTCGCTGCATATGACGATCCAAACTGGCGTATTGATCGAAGCGCTGAAAGCGTTGGGCGCTGATGTACGTTGGGTATCGTGCAATATCTTCTCAACGCAAGACCACGCAGCTGCGGCCATCGCTGCCGCAGGCACGCCTGTATTCGCGTACAAAGGCGAATCGCTGGAAGAATACTGGGAATTCACCCACCGCATTTTCGACTTCGGCAACGGCGAATACGCCAATATGATTCTGGACGACGGCGGCGATGCAACGCTGTTGCTGCATTTGGGCGCACGCGCTGAAAGCGATCTGAGCCTGGTGGCCAACCCTACCAACGAAGAAGAAACCGTACTGTACGCCGCGATCAAAGCGCAAATTGCGAAAGATCCAAAATGGTATTCAACGCGCCTGAAACACATCATTGGTGTAACCGAAGAAACCACCACCGGCGTACACCGTCTGTACCAAATGCACGAGCAAGGCAAACTGGCCTTCCCTGCGATCAACGTAAACGATTCTGTTACTAAATCAAAATTCGACAACCTGTACGGCTGCCGCGAATCTTTGGTTGACGGTATCAAGCGTGCGACCGACGTGATGATCGCCGGTAAAGTGGCGGTGGTTTTGGGTTACGGCGACGTGGGTAAAGGTTGTGCGCAATCACTGCGCGGCCTGGGCGCTACCGTTTGGGTTACTGAAATTGACCCAATCTGCGCGCTGCAAGCGGCGATGGAAGGCTACCGCGTGGTGCGGATGGACGAAGTTGCCGGCGAAGCCGACATTTTCGTTACCACTACCGGTAACGTCGGCGTGATTACGCACGATCACATGAAAGCGATGCGCCACAATGCGATCGTCTGCAATATCGGTCACTTCGACTCTGAAATTGAAGTCGCCAGCCTGCGCCAATACAACTGGGACAACATCAAGCCACAGGTTGACCACATCGAATTCCCTGATGGCAAACGCATCATCTTGTTGGCTGAAGGCCGCTTGGTGAACTTGGGCTGCGCAACCGGCCACCCATCATTCGTGATGTCCAACTCGTTTGCCAACCAAGTACTGGCGCAAATCGAGTTGTTCACTAAACGTGAGCAATATCCAGTGGGTGTGTATGTACTGCCAAAACATCTGGATGAAATGGTAGCCCGTTTGCACCTGCAGAAAATCGGCGCGAAGCTGACCGTGCTGAGCCCAGAGCAAGCCGCCTACATCGGCGTGCCAGTGGATGGCCCTTACAAGTCAGCGCACTATCGCTACTAAGCAACTCGCAAAAACGCCCCTTGTGGGCGTTTTTGTTTTTTAGCACTTCAAAAAGATACCGAGGTCGTGATGAGCACTCCTGCTGCTTATACCCCGATTGCCTGCGCCGCCTACAATTATCTGGAAATCGCCGCGATGCACCGCGAGCCGGTGCAGCTGGTGCTCCGCGATGGCACGCGCCTGCAGGCCGTAGCCTGCGATGTGCAGGTGCGTGCACAGATTGAATATTTTGTCGTTGAATGTGCGGGTGCTGTGCAAGAGATCCGGCTTGATCAGTTAGTGTCGATCGAGTCGCTGGCGCAGCCCCCACGCTTTGCCTTAATCCAAATCCGCTAACGAGGATAATGATGACCACCGAAACTCGCCGTGATTTTCTCAAAGCATCTGTGGCCAGCGGCTTTGCGCTGGCCGTGCAGCCCGTGGCTGCGACTACGCTGCAAACCGATAGCACAGGCCTAACAGCAGGCATGGTGCAGATTGGCCCGCTGCCCGCCTACCGAGCGATGCCTGCTGCGGCCACTGGCCCCTTGCCAACTGTGATTGTGATTCAGGAAATCTTTGGTGTGCACGAGCATATTCAGGATTTATGCCGCCGGCTGGCCAAGCAGGGCTATTTGGCGATTGCGCCGGAGCTTTTTTACCGCTATGGCGATGCGCGGCAGTATGCCGAGGTGGATAGCTTGATTCGCGAGCTGGTGAGCAAAGTGCCCGATGCCGAAGTGCTGGCCGATCTGGATGCCACCGCCGCCTGGGCTGCCAGCCAGGGTGGTGATCCGCAGCGCCTGGCGGTAACGGGGTATTGCTGGGGAGGCCGCATTACATGGCTGTATGCAGCACATACCTCCAAGGTAAAAGCCGGCGTGGCTTGGTATGGCCGCTTGGTGGGACCAACGAACCCGAATACGCCGCGCCAGCCCATTGATGTGGCCAGCCAGCTAAAAGCCCCAGTGCTGGGCCTGTATGCCGGGCAGGACAAAGGCATTTCGCTTGAGAGCGTGGCGCAGATGCAGGCGGCGCTCAAAGCGCAAAAGCAATCGTTTGCCTTCCAGATTTACGATACGGCCGCGCATGGTTTTAACGCCGACTATCGCCCCAGCTACAACGCCGCCGCGGCGCAAGATGCGTGGGCAGCGATGCTGGCGTGGTTCAAGCGCTTCGGGGTGTAGCCATAAAGACGGGGGCTGCGCTAAGCGCGGCCACCGCTTGATTAAGAATCGGCTGCTCCAGCAGAGCGGCGCGGTAGCACAAACCATAGCGGATGCTGGGCAGTGTTTGCGCGAGCGTCACTGGGCGTACGGCATAATCGGCGGCGAGGCTAGCGGGCACCAGCGCCCAGCCTTGGCCCGCCTCGACCAGTTGCAAGACCAATGGCAGGGTATTAGCCCGATGATTGGTTTGCATCGCCACCGTATCCACCCCCAGCAACGCCAATAGCTGCTGCTGGCTCGGCGCATCCGGGCATAAAATCCAGTCATCCAGTGCGATATCGTGCAGCTGCTGAAGCGGCTTATCTTGTGGCCAATCGCGGGGCGCGACTACACACAGCGGGTCATCCAGCAGCGGTAAAAATAACTCATCCTCGCAGCGCTCTGCCTCGGCCGCGAGCCGCACATCGCCGGCGCAGCCAGCCTGTAATTGCCACTGCACTGCTGGCAATGCGCTAGCCAACACCGCTAGCCAATAATTCACCGCCTGTCGGGGTACATCGGCCGCCACGCCCAACGCCAGCGGCTGGCAATGATGTTGGGCGGTGAATTGCTGGCGAATGCCGGCCAGTTGCGCCAGCAGACGCTGCGCTTGCGGATACAGTAGCCGTGCCGCTTCGGTGACCGCTACGCCGCGTGGCTCGCGGATAAACAACGGCGTCGCCAGTTCTTCTTCCAGCTGGCGAATGGTGACCGACAAAGTGGGCTGGGTGATAAACAGCCGCTGGGCGGCCAGCGTGATATTGCGCTCTTCAAACACCGCCAGAAAGGCCTTGAGGTGACGGGTATCCATAGATTAAACCGATAGCAGCCAGCGATATTTCCCATTTTACGCCGCTTATGGCCGAGGAATACACTCTCTTTCATCGCAAGCCATTGTTAATGGCGATTACAGAACCAAAGGATGCCATCATGCAAAAGAAACTAGTCATTATCACGGGTGCCAGCTCAGGGATCGGCGCTGAATTAGCCCGCCAGGTAGCGGCCTTGGGCCACCCCATGCTGCTGTTGGCGCGCCGCATTGAGCGGCTGCAAGCGCTGAATCTGCCTAATACCCTGTGCCGCAGTGTGGATGTCTGCGATGGTGCCACGGTACAGGCCGCGGTGGCCGAGGCCGAGGCGCTGTATGGCCCGGCTGATTTGCTGGTGAATAATGCCGGGGTGATGTTGCTGGGCAAAATGGCCGAGCAAGCGCCGGGCGAATGGCAGCGTATGCTGGATGTGAACATCGGCGGCGTATTGAATGGCATTCACAGTGTCTTGCCCGGGATGGTGGCGCGCCAGCATGGCACCATTATCAATATCAGCTCGATCGCTGGGCGCAAAACTTTCCCTAACCATGCAGCCTATTGCGGCACCAAGTTCGCGGTGCATGCACTGAGCGAAAATCTGCGCGAAGAAGTGGCCGAGCACAATGTGCGGGTGATTACCATTGCCCCGGGCGCGGTGGAAACCGAGCTGTTAAGCCACACCACCGATGCGCAAATCAAGGCCGGCTACGAAGACTGGAAAACCGCGATGGGCGGGGTTTTGGCCGCCAGCGAGGTGGCGCAAGCGGTGTTGTACGCCTATCAGGCGCCGCAGTCGGTGTGTATTCGCGAGATTGTGCTTGCCGCCACGCGCCAGCCCGCGTAAACCACGCGGCGGGTTTAGGTTGGGCTGGCCAGGGTTTGGGCTACCCAGTCTGCCAGTGGCGCAAAATCATAGTCATCCAGCGCTGCTTGCAGTGCAGCCAGCTCGGCCCTTGGGTAATGCGCCGCGATGCTCGGGCGCAAGCGGGCAAAGGCGGCGCTAGCGCGGCGATCATTGCTTTCGAGCCACAGCTGCAGTATTTCCAGCTCATTCAGTAGCTCGGCTGGGCTGAGTAGTGGGGCGGTGGCCTCGGTGGGGCTGGTTGGCGCCG
This sequence comes from uncultured Chitinibacter sp., assembly GCF_945957625.1. Taxonomy (NCBI): domain Bacteria; kingdom Pseudomonadati; phylum Pseudomonadota; class Betaproteobacteria; order Neisseriales; family Chitinibacteraceae; genus Chitinibacter; species uncultured Chitinibacter sp. Next base: position 203,956 of record NZ_CAMFLP010000004.1, on the reverse strand, counting down.
GTAGCTTGGCCTGAATTTCGGTGCAGGTGCTGCTTAGCGCCTTGGCCAATTCAGCCAGTAGCGCCTCAGTGGCGGTAGGCTGCGGGGCGGCGGGAGCGCAGGCGTTTTCCAGCTCGGCCGCCAGCGTGGGAATACGCTGCAGCCCCAGATTGCCGGCGACGCCTTTCAGCGTATGCGCTAGCCGCTGCGCACTGGCCCAATCGGCGCTGGCGATGTGGGTGGCGAGCGTGGCCGCAGCCTGTTGATAGTTACGAGCGAAATCGCCCAGCAGGCGGTTGAGGGTGTCGGCCTTATTGGCTAGCCGGCGCAGCGCCTGCGGGTAATCGAGGCATTGCCATTGGTTGGCTTCGGGGGTATTGCTCTGTGGTTCATAATTTTCAATATCTACAGCCGTATACCTCAGGTATTTGCTCAGCGTTTGGGCCAGCTGCTGCGGGTCAATCGGTTTGCTGAGGTAATCATTCATACCGGCGGCGCGCACCGCAGCCTGATCTTCGGCGCTGGTGTTGGCGGTCATGGCAATAATCGGCAGCGTGGCCAGCGCCGGCAAGCGGCGAATGGCGCGCGTGGCGGCATAGCCATCCAGCCGCGGCATTTGAATATCCATCAAGACCAAGGCATGGGCTGCTGGCGCGGCGCTCAGTTGCTCTAGCGCGGCCTGGCCATCACCGGCCACGCAAGCTTGCAGGCCCAGCTCGGCTAATAATTCACAGGCAATCTGCTGATTGATGGTGTTGTCTTCTACCACCAGCACACTGGCGGGGGTAAAACGCAGCGTAGGGGCGCTTGGCGTAATGTCTTGGGCTTCGCCTCGCCAAGCTGCGGGCAAGTAGGGCGCCGCAATAGCGCGCGCACCTAGCGCCTGCCAAGCTGGCCAATCTTCGGCGGCCGGCTCACCCAACAGACATAGCTCGGCCGCGGGCTGCGCCGCTCGCAGCTGGCGGGCGGTGGCTAGCAGGCTGGTCGCTGGCGCAAACAGTATATCCAGCAAATAGCACTCACTCGGCCCGATCGGGCTGTCGTCAATGATTTGCTGGAACGTCGTTGCCAGGCAGTAGCGCTGGGCCAGCTGCGCGAGCCCCGTATGCCGGCTTAATAGAGTGACATGGCCGCGCGTGGGCGGCTGAATGGGCGGCTGAATGGGCGCGGCGCAGGCGCTGAGCCGCACCTTAAAACGAAATACACTGCCTTGCTCGGGGGTACTTTCGACGCTGATTTCGCCCGCCATCAGCTGCACCAGTCGCTGCGCAATACTCAGCCCCAGACCGGTGCCGCCATATTGGCGGGTGGTCGAGCTATCGGCCTGCGTGAAGGGCTGAAACAGCCGCGCCAGCTGCTCGGGCTGCATGCCCACGCCGGTATCGCGCACAGCGGCGCTGAGCCAGCAAGCATCCCCTTCCTGAATTGCCTGCAAGTGCAGACTCACTTCGCCATGGGCGGTGAATTTGATCGCGTTATTGAGTAGATTGATCAGCACTTGCCCCAGCCGCAGCGGATCGCCTTGCCACTGCTCCGGCAGTGTGGGGGGCAGATCAAACCAATAGTGCAGGCCTTTTTCTTGCGCCCGCCCGGCCGTGACTGTCGCAACCTGGGCGAGCACATCGTTTAACGAAAAGGGGATCTGCTCTAAAGTGAGCCGATCAGCTTCGATCTTCGAGAAATCGAGCAGGTCATTAATCAGGCTGAGCAATACCTGGCCGGCATGACTGATTTTGTTTAGGTAATCGTGCTGGCGCGGATTGTCGCTGTGTTTCGCGGCCAGATGCGCCAGACCGAGTACGGCATTCAGTGGAGTGCGGATCTCGTGGCTGATATTGGCCAGAAAGCGAGATTTGGCCTCGGTGGCGGCTTCGGCTGTGTGGCGGGCTTGCTCCAGCGCGGCGGCTTGCTCTACCGCGCGGGTGATATCCATAAAAAAGCCATTCCAGTAATCTTGCCCATCGGCGCCACGCGCCGGCACACCTACGGTGCGAATGTGATGCAGCTCGCCCGCCAGCAGCACGGTATGTTGCACATCTGCGGTTCGCCGCTCGGCAATGGCCGCGCGGATTTCGCTACGGGCCTGCTGCATCTCCGCCAGCGGCACATGCCGCCAGCGCTGTGCCGGATCGGCGTAGATTTCCTGCAGACTCACGCCAAATAGCTCGGCGGTTTTGGCGCTGAGGAAGGTAAATTCGCCAGCTTCCCCTTGCTGGCGATATTGAAATACCGCCAGCGGCAGGGTGTTGGATAAATCCACAATCTGCTGTCGCGCCAATTCGGCGGCTTGTTTGGCATTGGCCAGCGCCGTTTGCTGCGCCAGCTGCTCGCTGATGTCGCGCGAGGTGACGAGCACGCTTTGCACCTGCCCGTGCGCATTCAGCTCGGGCGTGAGCATCCATTCACGCCAGTGCTCGGCCAGGCCATAAGCAAAGCTGCGGCGCAGTGGTTGCGCCAGCTGGCTCACACTGGCAATCGCGGCTTCACGCTCGGCCGCTTCGCTGGCGCTAAAGCCCAAATCGGCCAACCGACAGCTACTAACCTCGCGCGGAGGTTGCCGCAATTGGCGAAACAGCGCCGGGCTGGCATACAGCAGCCGGCCATCGGGGGTAAAGCGCATGATCACATCCGAGGCATTTTCGGCCAGAGTGCGAAACGCGGTTTCCCGCTCCTGCAATTGCCGCGCGGCGGCGGCTTGCTCGTCCTGATGGCGCTGTTGCAGCGCTCGCCAGCGCTGGCGGGCATACAGCAGCAGGCTCGCCACCAAGACCAGAATGCTAGCCAGGCTCGCTAACGGTAGCCAATGCCACCAGGGCGAGAGCTGGCTGCGATCTTGTAGCACCATCACTTTCCATGTTCCGCGCGGGTCGGGCCAGCTAAGTTGGGATTCCGCCACCATATAGCGCATGCCACCCAGCCGCAGCTCGCCCGCGCCCGCTGGCGCCCAATCCAGCAGGCTGGGCGGGGTATTGCCCAGCAAGGCATCAAATTGATGCAGCTGGCGCAAAGCCAGTAAATCATCGGCGGCGAGCGGCTTTAGCCACTGAAATAAATCTCCGGGTTGGCTGCTGCCAAAAATTAGCCCATCGGGCGAAAGTAGCCAGGCACGCGAGCCGTGCTTGCGCAGCAGCCCATCAATAAAGTCACCGCCCATTTTGATGACCAGCACGCCTTGCGGATAGTGTGGCACTTGCGGCAACCACACTGGGGCCGCGAAGTAGAGACCGCGCTCATGCGAATGAATGCCAATGGCCGGATAAATATGCGCTTCACCGCGCATGGCTTGCTGCCAGTACGGGCGCTGCCCCAGCTGTTCGCCCAGCAGCAGCTGGCGGTTTTGGTTGTCGGTGTAGGCCAGTACCTGGCCGGTGCCGCTCAGTAGGTAGGTGCTCTCAGCGCCAAATTGCCGCAACACATGCTGGCTATCTTCGACTAGGCGCGCCATGGCGCTCGCCTCGCCCAGTAGGCTGCCGCGTACACTGGCCGAGGTGCGGCCCATTAGCTGGGCAGCACCCAATACGCGCCCTTCGCTGGTATTGGAGCGAATCTCTAACGCCAGATCATGCGCCAGCAATTGCAAATGGGTTTGTTGGGACGCCTGCTGCTGTGCCGCCTGCCAGTGCACTGTGGCCCAGCCCGCGAGCCCCGCGAGCAGTAGGCTCAATAGCCACCAGCGCCAAGCAAAGCGGGCCTGCATGGCTTAGTCTGCCTGCCGCGGCAGACGCAGCGTAAGGGTGGTGCCGGTGTCGTCATCGGTCTGCATCTCTAGGCCGCCATGCTGGGCCTCGGCATACAGCCGGGCAGTGTAGGTGCCGATGCCATTACCCTTGGCTTTGCCAGCGGTGACATATTTCTCGAAAAAACGCTGGCGGATCGCCATGGGCACCGCGCCCTGATTGTGAATGGCCAGCTGAATGTCTTTCTGACCCACGGTGGCCGAGCAATGAATCTGGCTGCCTTCGGGGGCTGCCTCGGCGGCGTTTTTCAGTAGATTGGACAGAATCCTCAGGCTTAGGCCGGTATTGCCCAACACATTTAAAGGCTGCTCACCCAGGCCGGTGAGATCCATGCTGATTTTGCCAGCAAAGGCGAGCTCAACCTCGGCGGCCACGCGGCGCACCTGCTCGCCCAGCTCGAATACCTCGGCATCGAGCAGATAGCTGCCGGTTTCCATCCGTAATAAATCGAGGGTGCGGTCAATTTGCTCTAGCGCGGCATGCGTGGCATTGGTGGCCAGCCGTACCAATTTTTGCTGGCTACTGGTGAGGCCATCGGTGAGTAATTGCTCGGTGGCTTGCAGTACCGCGCTGAGCGGGCTTTTCAGATCGTGTTTATTGAGCTGTTCTACTTCCTCGCGTAAGCGGGCGTCTTCTTCCAGGCGGGCTGATTGCAGCTGCAGATTGCTCACAGCTTTGGCTAGACGCAGCTGGGTGCGCACACGTGCGCGCAAAATGGTGGGGTGAAAAGGCTTCACCACATAATCGACCGCGCCCATTTCCAGCCCCTTAGCAACATCATCCGGCTGATCTTTGGCGGTCATAAAGATAATCGGAATTTGGCGGGTGGCTGGGTCGGCCTGCAGTGCCTGACACACGGCATAGCCATCGGGCTCGGGCATCATCACATCGAGCAGAATCAGATCGGGCGGGGTGGCGCCGCGGGCGAGCTCCAGGGCTTTGGTTCCGCTTAAGGCCACTTGCAGCTGGTAATCATCTTCCAGCACCGTGGCGGCGGCTTCGATATTGTCTTTGGCGTCATCCACAATCAGGATGCTGGCGCGGCGGGTTTCCTGCTCGAGATTGAGTTCGCCAATCAGGGGGCGGCGGCTGGCGGGTTGAGGGCGAGCCGGCGCCGAGCGTTTGCCCAGCAGCATGCGGTGCATGCGGTTGGCAAAATGTTGGGTGGTAAAGGGTTTGATCAGGTAATCGGTAACGCCGTTTTCCAGCGCGGCCTCAATGCTGCTGCGCGTGGCATTGGCGGTGATCAGCATAAACGGGATATGCGCGGTGCCCGGCTGATTGCGAACCCATTGCAGCAGCTCCAGCCCGTCCATGCCGGGCATATTCCAGTCACTGATAATGCAGTTGATGGGCTGCTTTTTGAGGATCTGCAGCGCCTCGCGGCCGCTGCTGGCTTGCTCAATGCCGGTAAAGCCCTGCTCTGACAGAATGCTTTTTAGGGTTTGCCGGAAGGTGGTTTGATCATCAACGATCAGCACATTTTCTTTGCGGAGCGCCACGCGGTTGCCTCATCCAAACAATCATATTCCTGCTTGGATTATGCGTGGCACGGCAAGCCCTTGCCAAACAAAACGCCCCATTCACCAGCGCCTGTTGTAAAGCGCGGTGGGATGGGGCGTACGATTGGGCGCTATGTGGCTTTAACGGTATTGACGCAGATGGCGCCACACCGCCAGCAAGGCGCCAAGCAGGCACAGCGTGGCGACAATGCCGCAGACTGCGGCAATAGTCAGCAGATCAGGTGTTTGTAGCGCAAATTGCTGGCCATAGGACTGCGCCAGTGCATTAATGGCCGGATTCAGATGCCCGATCACGCCCCAAACAATGCCGGTGGCCACCAGCCCACCCAGAATACCCTGCAGCAGCGCGCTGTGGATAAAAGGGCGGCGGATAAAGGCATCGGTGGCGCCGATCAGTTTCGCCACTTCGATTTCATCTTTGCGGGTCAGGATCTGCATACGGATCGCATTGCCGGTAATCAGTACCAAGGCAGCACCGAGCATGCCGGCAACAACCTCAAATACGTTCGCCCCCAGCTGGGTAATGCGCGCCAAGCGGCGAGCCCATTCGGCATCCAGCTGCACTTCTTCCACGCCAGTGTGGCCGCTGAGCTCTTTTTGCAATGCTTCCAGCGCGGCCGGATCAACGCTTTTCGGTTGCAGTACAAAGGCATCGGGCAAGGGGTTATCTACCAGCCCAGCCAGCAAATCGGCATTGCCAAAGCTGCCTTGCAAGCTTTTGAGTGCTTCATCTTTCGGCGTGAAAGTGAGCTTGGCGATGCGCGGGTCGGCTTTGAGCTGCTGCTGCAGGGCACTAACTTGCGCGGGCTCGGCGCTGGGCGCCATAAAGATCGAAATCTGTGGCTCGATGCTGATATGTTGGCTGATCTGCCCAACGCTATTCACGATCAGCCACAGGGCGAGTGGAAAAGCGGCGGTGATGCCAATCACCAGCAGATTCAGCAGGCTGCCGATGGGCTGGCGCACCAGCGCCCCGATCGAGCGAGTAAAAGCTTGTAGGTGAGAGCGGAACCAGGCTGTCATTGTGTGTCCCTCAAGCGGTAAATTGGCCGTTTTTCAGGCGCAGAATGCGGCGGCCATAGTCGGCCATCAGGCTTTCATCGTGGGCCGAGATCACCAATGTGACACCCACCTGATGGAAGGATTTGAACAGCTCCAGAATATCGTGCGCGTAATCGCGATCGAGATTGGCGGTGGGCTCATCAGCCAGCAAAATCGACGGACGATGCACAACTGCGCGGGCAATACACAGGCGCTGCTGCTCGCCACCCGAGAGCGAAATCGGGTTGAGTTTTTCTTTGCCGGCGAGGCCGACTTTATCCAGCGCGGCCAATACGCGGCGGCGGCCTTCCTGATGATCAAAACCGATGATATCCAGCGGCAGGCGCACATTATCAAAGACGCTGCGGTCGTACAGAATTTTGTGATCCTGAAAAATCAGGCCAATATGCCGGCGCACAAAAGGCAGCGAGGCGCGGCTCATCCGCGCCAGATTTTGCCCATTCAGCAATACCGCCCCGGCGGTGGGCTTTTCGATGCCGGCCATTAATTTGAGTAGCGTCGATTTACCCGCGCCAGAGTGGCCGGCCAGAAACACCAGCTCGCCGCTGGGGATTTCGAAGCTCAGATTCTTGATGGCATCAAAACCACCCGGATAGCTTTTGCTAACTTGCTGAAACTGAATCATACAAATCCTCAATTAAAACTGGGGTCAGCTCGACTGCTATCCCAATGTCCATCTAGATGATAAAACATCAGCTCAACGCCTGCGCCCTCACGCCCCTCGCCAAAATACTGCCCTTTAGGCTGAAACCCCAGCTTTTCCAACACGCGACCACTACGAGGATTGCTGACTAAATGCTCGGCATAAAAATACTGTGGGGCTTGTGCCTGTCGGCAGTAAGCGATGGCGGTCCGAGCGGCTTCAGTGGCGTAACCTTGCCCCCAGAATGCCTGGCCAAACCAATAACCTAATTCGGTGTGTTGCGGCTGGTAGACCAGCCCGACACACCCAATCAAGTTGCCGCTGCCGCGTAAAGTGACCGCAAAGACATCTTCAACCCGATCCCGGCTGGCTTGCGCTTGCCAGGCGAGAAACTCTTGCGCCATTGTTAAATCATAAGGATGCGGAACCCGGCGGGTATTGCCCGCAACCGCCCATTCACCCGCAAGTTCAGCAATATACGGGGCATCCGTATCTTGCAGCGGCCGTAGAATTAGCCGGGCGGTGGTGAGGGTAGGCAGTTGCATCCGCGGGTGTTTTAAACTGGGCTGAAACGGCTATTCAAACAGCGCGTCGATGTAATCTTTCGCCACAAACGGGCGCAGATCATCAATGCCTTCACCCACGCCAATAAAGCGCAGCGGTACTGGGCGGTTTTTGGCAATGGCGGCGATCACGCCACCTTTGGCCGTGCCATCCAGCTTGGTGAGCACCAGCCCAGTCAGACCCAGCGCATCATCAAAAGCCTTGGTTTGCGCCAGCGCATTCTGGCCGGTATTGGCATCGAGCACCAACAGCACTTCGTGCGGGCCAGTCGGCTCGGCTTTTTGCACCACACGTTTTACTTTTTTGATTTCTTCCATCAGATGGAGTTGGGTGGGCAGGCGGCCGGCGGTGTCAACGATTACCACGTCAATGCTGCGCGCTTTGGCGGCGTTAACCGCGTCAAAGGCCACGGCGGCGGCGTCGCCCGACTCCTGGGCTATCACATGCACGCCATTGCGCTCACCCCACACCACCAGCTGTTCGCGTGCGGCGGCGCGGAATGTATCGCCAGCAGCCAGCAGCACCGATTTGCCTTGGCTTTGGAAATACTTGGCCAGCTTGCCGATCGAGGTGGTTTTGCCGGCGCCATTCACGCCCGCCACCATCAAGATAAACGGCTTGTGCCCGCTGACATCGAGCGGGATTTGCAGCGGCTGGATCAGCTCGGTGAGGCTGTCTTTCAGCGCGCCTTTGAGCTCGGCCGCGTCTTTCAGGCCCTTGAGCGACACGCGATCGCGCACGTCATTCAGCAAATGCTGGGTGGCATCGACACCCATATCGGCCGTGAGCAAGACGGTTTCCAGCTCGTCATACAGATCGTCATCGATCTTGCCGCCGCCAAACACGCTGGCTAGGCTTTTGCCGAGTTTGTCGCGGGTTTTCGCCAGGCCCAGCTTCAGGCGTTCGGTCCACGAGAGCTTGGGTTTTTCTTGTGGCTGCGCCACTGGGGCCAGTTGGGCGGGATCGCTCTCGATGTATGCGTCTGCAGTTTGCGTAGTAGCTGCTTCTGCAGGCGATACCTCGGCAGGGTATTCTGGGGCTGCGCTGAGCGCAGGCGCCGCCGGCTCGGTGTGCTCGACGGCGGCAGGGGGCAAGGGCTCGCTGGCGGCCGCTGGCGGGCTAATCGGCTCGGCCGCGCTCGGGTTCAGCGTCGGGCTGTCCGCCGCGGGCGTGGTGGTGTCCGGGGCCGGTGAAGTCGTTACCGGGGTGTCGGCCGGCTTCTTTTTACGAAAAAAACTAAACATGGTGTTGGCTTGATTCCTGCAAATCGCGGAAAATACGAATCTATTTGCGAGATTTTAACTGGAGCAGCCGTGTCCGCACAGCACAAAAATCAGGTGCGTATTATTGGCGGCCAATACCGGCGCCGTATCCTGAAGTTTCCCGATTCACTGGGCCTGCGCCCCACCCCCGACCGCGTGCGCGAAACGCTGTTCAACTGGCTGGGGCAAGACCTCACGGGCTGGCACTGTCTGGATCTGTTTGCCGGCAGCGGCGGGCTGGGTTTTGAAGCCGCCAGCCGCCATGCCAAACAAGTGGTGATGGTAGAGATGGCCCGGCCGGTGTATCAGGCCTTGCAGTCCAGCCAGCAAACGCTGGGTGCGCGCGAGATTCAGCTATTGAACGCCGATGCGCAGCGCTTTTTAAGCCAGAATCGGCAAGCTTTTGATCTGGTGTTTCTTGATCCACCCTTTGCCAGCACCTTGCTGGCCGATACATTGGCGCTGTTGCCGCCCCATCTGAGCGAGCGGGCGCGGGTGTATATTGAATGCGAAACGCTGCCCGATTTAAGCGGCTGGGAGATCTTGCGCGAAGGCAAAGCCGGCACGGTGCGGTATGCTTTACTCTGCCGTGCGGCGGCTGGGGATGCAGAAAACAGCACTGAATCTGCATAGGAAAGTTGTTCTTCCCGCATGAAAGTGGGAGAATTCCGCATATCTAGTTTTTCGATTGTTTTGTTAAGGATTATCTGTCATGGCTCTGATGATTACGGACGAGTGCATCAACTGCGATGTATGCGAACCAGAATGCCCCAATAGCGCGATTTCTCAAGGCGAAGAAATCTATGTGATCGATCCGAACCTGTGTACCGAGTGCGTGGGTCACTATGATGAGCCACAGTGCCAGCAAGTTTGCCCAGTGGACTGTATCCCGCTCAATCCGGAACACAAAGAAAGCAAAGAAGAGCTGATGCAAAAGTACATGATCATCTCTGGTCAAGCCTGATTGAGCACCCTATGCAGCTGACAAGCGGGCTTTATGCCCGCTTTTTTGTCGCCTTATAATTCAGTAAGCACTAATATTTTAATAAAAAAGCAGTAAGGCGGGGAGATCGTGCGTCAGTCTCGCCCGTGAGGAGGCAGCAATGGGTCACTACAATGTCCGCAATCAGGTCATCGAACTATTAGATATCGCACAAACGCTGGTGCATTCCAGCCCGGCACAAGCCGTTGAATTGGCCAATCAGGCCGCCGACCGGGCGCAAGCCCTGGGCTATGGGGAGTTAGAGGCGCAAGCCTGGCTCACCCGCTTGCAAGCCTACCGCGCCCAACCGCGCACCACCCTCGATCAAATCGAAGTCACTGCCCTGCAGGCGATTGACCTCACCCGTGCCGCCGGGCAAACCGCAGGCTGGGTCGAGGCGATGAACTGCTACAGCGACATCATGTATGGCATTGGCCAATATGATGTGGCCATGAGCTACTGGCTGCAGCTCTTAGAGGCCGGGATCGATCAAGATTTACCGCTGGCGCGCGCCTATGGCTATATCGGCGTCGGCAAGCTTTTTTGGACTTTTGAAGACCCGAGCTCCAGCCTGCAATACACCGATAAAGCCAGCGAAGCTTTGCAGGCGGTGGCGCTGATCAATCCGAAAGTCTGTTTGCTGATCAATCAGGCCTCGTATTGCTATCAACATCGCGATTACCCGGGCGCGCATGGCTATCTGGATCAGGCCGAAGCCTTGTTGCAGGATGTGGCCTTTTGCGAGTACGAGCCGGAAATCTACTACTACCGCGGCTATTTGCTGCGTGCGGCGGGCGATTTGCGCGGGGCGCAAGAGCAATTCAAACGCGCGCTACTGCTCAATGCCCACAGTAGTAATTTCTGGGGCAAATCAGTCACCATGATTGGCTTGGGTGAGGTTTCGCTGGATCTGCATGAGCCGCATAAAGCGATGTACTTTATGCAGCAGGCGCTAGAGATCGCCAGTGCTACCCCGAATTCCTACCGCTATATCGTGATGCAAGCGCATCATGGGCTGGCGCGCTGCTATCAGGCGCTGGGGCAAACCGAGCGCGAATTCCGCCACTGGACTTTGCATTTCGATTTGGCTGATGAGCTACTCAATCAGGTGATGAACAAACGCCTGGCCGCATTCAAGCGCAACTCGCTGCAGCTGCGGGTGCATGAGCTGGAGCAGTTGGTGGCCTAAGCGCAAGCAGGTGCGTTTTTGATTTGATAAAGGGGTATTTTATTGTGGGCCATATAAACCATGGCTCGCAGGAAAATACCCCCTGTTGTTAGCTCATTACTGCCCACAGCCGCGCGCCGTAGGGGCCGGCCTGCGGGTGAGTGAGCAGCAGCCAACCTAAGCCGATCACCGCCAAGCCGCTACTTGGTGTGCCCCAGCGCAGGTGGCGGGGCAGGGCTTGCCAGCGGCCGTGCTGCCAAAGCTGTAGCCCGCTTTGCCAGTTCAGCCAAATGGCCAGCGCCACGGCGCACAAAGCTGCCGTGAGGAGCGCTGGAAAGCCTACTAGCCCTTGTTCGGCCAGCCCAACACTGGCGCCTGCCAAAATCCCCGGCAATAGAAATGCAGGTGTCCACAGCAGGCAGGCCACCACGCACGCCGGGGCAAAGCGCCGGCGGGGCATGGCTAGCATGCCGGCCACCAGCGGCAGCACTGGGCGGGTGGGGCCGATAAAGCGCCCGGCAAAAACCCCCACCGGGCCATGTTGGCGCAATACCATTTTGGCCTGCACCAGCAATTTGCGTTGCTGTTGCAAGATCGGTAACCGCTGCAGCCACTGCCGGTGGCGATAGCCCAGCCAGTACGACACTCCGTCGCCAATCAGGGCGGCCACGAAACCCACCGCGCAGGCGGCCCAGAAATCCATTTTGCCCTGACCGATCATCGCACCCATGGCCAGCATTAGCACCGTGCCTGGGATCAGCAGACCTAGAATGGCGGTGGACTCGGCCAACACCAGCACAAAAAGTAAAACCAAGGCGTAATCTTGGGCCTGTTGCAGCAGTAGGGTTAGCCAGTCGCTCATCGGGTGGTCTGCAGTAGAAAAATCGCAGTTTGGAGAGCGCAGGCAGGGAAAGGTTCCATGCGGTATTCATTTGACATGAAATGTATTTTTACTACGTAGCTTTAAACAAAACCACATTGTTTTTAGGCGTTTTTTCTTGGGGTGAAATGTAGTAAATTCGCACCCATATCTAAAAAAGGTGAAATAAATCTACATGCAGATGGATCCGGTAGTGCTCTTTTTCCTGCTCGGCCTGTTGGCCGGTTTGGCGAAGTCCGATTTAAAGCTGCCCAGCGCGCTGTACGACACCTTGTCGGTGTTTCTGCTGCTGGCCATCGGGATTAAAGGCGGGCTGGAGCTCGCAAAACAACCCTTTCTGCAAGTGCTGCCGCAGGCTTTGCTGGTGCTGGCGATGGGGTTTGTGATTCCGCTCTTGGTGTACCCGGTATTGCGGCTGAAATTTAGTCAGGTGGATGCCGCCAGTATGTCGGCCCATTATGGCTCGGTATCGGTGGTGACCTATGCCGTGGGCGTCGCCTATCTCTCGCGGCTGGGGGTGAGTCACGAATCACAAACCACATTGTTTCTGGTCTTGTTGGAAATGCCGGCGCTGATTGTCGGGGTGATTCTGGCGCGGCAGGGTGCGAATCAGGCCGGCAAAGGCAGTGGCCACGGCTGGGGCAAATTGCTGCATGAAGTACTGCTGGGCAAGAGTATTGTGCTGCTGATGGGCGGCTTGCTGATTGGCCTTTTGGCTGGCCCAGAAGGCATTAAGCCGCTGGATCGGCTGTATCTGGATTTATTCAAGCCCGTGCTGACCTTGTTCTTGCTCGAGATGGGCCTGGTGGTGGCAGGGAAATTTGGCGCGCTGCGCCAGCAAGGCTGGTTTATCCTGCTGGCCGGCATTGGCTTGCCGCTGTGCCTGAGCTGGATCGGCATTGGCGTGGGGCATTTGCTGGGCTTGTCGGTGGGCGGCGTAACCCTGCTGGCGCTGTTGGCCGCATCGGCCAGTTATATTGCCGCGCCAGCCGCCATGCGGATGGCCGTGCCGCAGGCCAACCCGGCGCTGTCGCTGGGCGCGGCGCTGGGGATTACCTTTCCATTTAACTTATTAATCGGCGTTCCGCTGTATTACCAATTTGCCCATTGGGTAGCCTAAGGAGTCATGATGCAGTTTCATTCTAAATCCATGCTGACCATCGTGACCGAAGCGCTGCTGGAAAATGATCTGGTTGAATTATTTGAGGCGCGCAAAATTCGCGGCTGGACCATCGTGGCGGCTCGCGGCAAGGGCGCTCACGGCGAAAAGCGCGGCAGCTTTGATGCTAACGAGAATATCCAGATCGAGCTGATCGCCAGTACCGCCACGGCCGAAGCCTTGGCCGAGGAAATCCAGCTGGAATACGGCCAGCACTACGCGCTGGTGCAGTGGCTGTCTGAGGTGCGCGTGCTGCGGGCGGATAAGTTTTAAATTTGCCTTGGGGTATTTCCTTCTAGCTCTTTTATTTAAAGGCTTGTAGAGCAATACCCCTTTACTTGATTGTTTGAGTTTGCTGCGCTCGGGTCGCTTCAGTGAGCTGTGGGCTGGGCGCTAGCGCAATGAGGCCCTGACCGTTAGGCTTAATTCCCGCTCCTGCCATCCCGATTGGCGCAAGCTATCAATCAGATAGTAATAATTACCGTGCATGCTAAGCGGGCATGTGATTGAATCAGTGAACTTCTTGCACCATTAGCACTCCCATGGTATGAGTGCTAATATTGCAGTAACCGAATGAATTTCATCAGGAGATCTAACCATGAGCACAGCCCTGGCGCTACCGACTCTAGCGGTCGGCGATAGTATCGAGCGCTATGTTCAGCGAGTTAACGCATTTCCGATGCTCACGCCGGAAGAAGAATACGATCTGGCTAGCCGCCATCAAGAGCAAAATGACCTCGAGGCAGCCCGCCAGCTCGTGCTCTCGCACTTGCGCGTGGTGGTGTCGATTGCCCGCGGTTATAGCGGTTATGGCCTGCCGCAAGCCGATCTGATTCAGGAAGGCAATATTGGCTTGATGAAAGCTGTGAAACGCTTCGAGCCCAGCCGTGGCGTGCGCCTGTACTCTTTTGCCGTGCACTGGATTAAAGCCGAGATTCACGAATACATCCTGCGCAATTGGCGTCTGGTGCGGGTAGCAACCACGAAAGCCCAACGCAAATTGTTTTTTAATCTGCGCTCGATGAAAAGCAGCTTTGCCGCGCTAACGCACAAGCAAGCGCAGGAAATCGCTGACGATTTGGGTGTGAAGCCCGAAGAAGTGCTCGAGATGGAAACCCGCATGAGCGGGCAAGATGTCGCGCTGGTCGCCGATGAAGGCGATGACGAAGGTTTTGCGCCGATCGACTGGCTGGCCGATCATCACAGCGAGCCGACTGCGGTGCTGGCGCGTCAGCATATGGATCGCCTGCAATCGACCGGCATTAGCGCCGCACTGGATACGCTGGATGAGCGTAGCCGCCGGATTATCGAGGCGCGCTGGCTCACCGATGAGGGCGAATCCTCTACGCTGCATGATTTGGCGGCTGAATTTAAAGTCTCGGCCGAGCGAATTCGCCAGATTGAAGCCAAAGCGCTGCAAAAAATGAAGCAGGCTTTGTTGCCAGCAACGGTATAAAGCGCATTTGAATCGATCGGCCGTCCGGCCGATGGTGTAACTAGGGAGCCCGCGGGCTCCCTTTGTTTTGTAAGCTTCATCACTTCAAGAAAATGCGTATTTTGCCGATAATTGGCTAAGTGCTTGAATTGATTTCATAATTTACATGAAGCTAACCTCTGCCTATGTGCGAAATCGCTTTTTCTCTGACATGTCAGTTAAGAAGTATGCCGATTTGCATCCTCATGACCAGCCATTGCCCCCTGATGATTTAAGCGGCGCAGCGGTGGGCGAGCTGTTGCCCAGTTCTGGTGGTTGGAACGGCATTGAGCGGCGTGCCGGCGAGCGCCGGCAGATTGAGCGCCGCCAACAGCGCGGCGCAACCCCGCTCGATACCCGCACCGAAGAGCGGCGGCGGCAAGGGCGGCGGCTGACCGATCGGCCGCAATGGGTCTTTATACCCTGTAAAATCTGACCCCGACTTAGTGCGACCAGAAGTGCAAGCCCAGTCCCAGGGTGGCGGCCACTAACAGCACGATGGCACTGGTGCGGGCGGTATGCCGAATGGCCGCGCGGTTGGGGCGGACGAAGTGACGCCACACCATCAGTACAATTAAACCGAGCAGCAAGAGCGAGAAAAGGCGACCGTTCATCGGGGAAAGCGCGTCCTAAATGTAAGAATAAGGGAAAACGAGGCGGTTTTTGGTAAGCTTGGTCAGAAGACAGGAACTTACTTAAAGTAATACTTTAACTTTTGAATGTTTCTTATTGATTTGATATGAAATGATTTTTTCTAAAAATTAAATCTAAATCATTGTATCAAAACAGAAAAACGCCCGACGCAACTTGTGTCGGGTTTTTTTTTCCTCTATAGTGGGGCGCAGTGGGAGAAAGTGGGTAAAAGTGCATTTTTCGGGCAGAAAACGCACGCTTAGTCACTCCGAGTGGTGATCAATTCCGGGCACATTGCGCAAGGCTATTTGTTCATGTTTGGTGGTGTTTCGTCTTTAAACCTCGACAGCAAAGGGCGGTTGGCCATTCCGGCTAAGCACCGTGACGCCCTGTTGTCGCGGGCTCAGGGCAAACTGGTGATCACCATCGAGCCGGCAGGTTGCTTGCTGATTTATCCGGAACCGGACTGGATTCCAGTGCGGGATCAGCTCAATCAACTCTCAGGCGTGCATATGCCAATTCGCCGTTTGATTGTCGGTCATGCGGAAGAGCTGGATATGGATGCGGCTGGACGGGTGTTGATTCCGCCCACATTACGGCAACGCGCTCAGCTGGATAAAAGCGTGGTGTTGGTGGGAATGGGTAGCAAATTTGAGTTGTGGGATGAGGCGAAATGGAATGCCGTGACCGATCAGGTTATGGCCATGGCGCCGCATGAGTTGGAAAGCAATATGCAAGGGATTGTGCTGTGAGCGAAGGCGCGGCAGGAAACTTCGTGCACCGCACGGTATTACTGCAAGAGGCAGTAGACGCACTGGCGATCAAGCCGGATGGCGTGTATGTCGATTGCACATTTGGTCGTGGTGGTCATTCGCGTTTGATTTTGTCGCGCTTGGGGCCGACGGGCCGGCTGATTGCGTTTGATAAAGATCCATATGCGATTGCCGAAGCGGCCACGATTAGCGATCCGCGTTTCACCATCGTGCACGAGGGCTACGTCACGCTGACTGAATCGCTGGCGCAACTGGGCGTCTCCCGCATCGATGGTCTGCTGATGGATTTGGGGGTTTCCTCGCCACAGCTGGATGACGGTGCCCGGGGGTTTAGCTTCCGGTTTGATGCTCCGCTTGATATGCGCATGGATACCACGCGGGGTATAACCGCGGCCGATTGGTTGAATACGGCCGATGAGAAAGACATTGCAGAGGTGGTAAAAGATTATGGCGAAGAACGGTTTGCTAGGCAGGTTGCAGCAGCGATTGTTGCGCGTAGGGCAGTCCAACCTTTTGCAACAACAGGCGAACTTGCCGCGGTCGTGGCAACGGCAGTCCGGACCCGTGAGCCGGGCCAGGACCCGGCGACGCGTACCTTCCAAGCTATACGGATTTACGTCAATCGCGAGCTTGAGGAGTTATCGCTAACGCTGCCGCAGGCGCTGGCGCTGCTTGCACCCGCCGGTCGGTTGTCGGTGATTGCCTTTCATTCGCTGGAAGACCGGATCGTGAAGCGCTTTATGCAGGATCAGGCCACGGCTGATCAGCTGCCCAGCCGTTTACCGGTGATGGCCAGCGAAATTGCGCCCGCGCCGCTGAAGGTCTTGGGCAAGCCCGTGCGGCCGTCGGCAGACGAGGTGAGCGCTAACCCGCGTGCGCGCAGTGCGATTCTGCGCATTGCCGAGCGCACCAGCGGGGCGCTGCGATGACCCGTTTGAATCTGTTTTTGCTCAGTATCTTGATTGTGTGTGCGATGGGGGTGATTACCAGCCAGCATAAAGCGCGCAAGTTGTATATCGAGCTGCAGAAACAAGATGCCCAAACTCGCAAACTGAATGTTGAATGGGGCCAGCTGCAGCTGGAACAAAGCACCTGGGCGATGCATTCACGGATTGAATCTGAAGCGGCAAACCGCCTGAGTATGCAGGTGGCACCGGCTAATCGCACCCAAGTCATTCTCGAACACGGGCAACAAGTCCAAAAACCGCAGGTGTCGGACTTGCCATGATGAAACAGGCCCGTCTGATGACCAGTGGTCGTCGCCAACCCAAATACGCGGTCAAGCCCAAATTAGAACGCTGGCGGGTGTGGTTTGTCCTCACCTGTCTGCTCGCCCTGTTTGCGACCCTCTTGGGTCGCAGTATTTATTTACAGGTCATGAATGAAGAGTTTCTGCAGGATCAGGGCGATGCACGCTATCGCCGGACGCTGAAACTCGAGCCTAATCGCGGCATGATCACCGATCGTAATGGCGAGCCATTGGCGATCTCGACGCCAGTGCAATCCATTTGGCTAAGCCCGCGCAATATGCGCGTATTGCCCGAAGGCGAAACGCGCCACAAAGAATGGAAGCAGGAAAGTGATGATGATCAGGTGCCAGTGTCACGTGCCGAGATCAAATCGCTGGCCGGCCTTTTGGGGCTCTCTTACGACGACTTGCTGGGCAAAGTCACCGTTACCCGCAAAAACAAAGAGGGCAAGGAAACTCGCCCCGATTTTCTGTGGGTGAAGCGGCATATTTCGCCGGCTGACGCCAAGCGGGTGCTGGCGCTGAATATTCCGGGCGTGTATTCGCAAACCGAATACCGCCGCTACTATCCGGCCGGTGAAGTGATGGCCCATGTGGTGGGCTTTACCAATCTGGATAGCAAAGGCCAGGAAGGCTTTGAGCTGACCAAAGACGCTATGCTGGCCGGCAAACCCGGCTCGCGCACAGTCATTCGCGATCGTCGCGGCTACATCGTTGAAGACGTCTCTACCATAGTGCCGCCGCAAGAAGGGCAAAATCTGCAGCTTTCGATCGACCGGCGGATTCAATATCTGGCCTATCGCGAGCTGAAAAATGCCGTGGATAACAGCAAGGCCGTGGGCGGCGCGATTGTGGTGCTGGATGCCCGCACCGGCGAAGTGCTGGCGATGGCCAATGCGCCGTCTTACAACCCCAATAGCCGCGCCCGTATCGATCCGGCCCACAAGCGCAATCGCGCGCTCACCGATCTGTATGAGCCCGGCTCGACCATGAAAGCCGTAACCGCGGCCATGGCGCTGAATGCTGGCAAGGTCAAACCCACCACCGTGCTCAATACCGATGGCGGGCGGATGACCATCGGCCCAGCCACCATTCGCGATGATCACCCCGGTGGCGCGATGACCATCGAACAGATCATCCAGAAATCATCCAACGTCGGCGCCGTGAAAATGGCGCTGATGATGGAGCGCGAGGAGATGTCGAATTTCCTGCATGACGTTGGCTTTGGCGAAAAACTCAATACCGGCTTCCCGGGCGAATCGCCAGGCCGGGTGCGGCCATGGAAAACCTGGCGCCCCATCGAGCAGGCCACCATGTCTTATGGCTACGGGGTATCGGTGACCGTGATGCAGATGGCGCGGGCGTATCAGATGTTTGCTGGCAATGGCGAAGTGCACCCAGTGACCTTTACCAAATTGGTGGCCCCGGCGCCGGGTAAGCAGGTCATTAGCGCTGAGACGGCCGCACAGGTGCGCAAGATGCTGGAAATGGTGACCTTGCCGGGTGGTACCGCCACCCGCGCCCAAGTGGTCGGCTACCGTGTGGGCGGTAAAACCGGTACGGCGAAAAAGCTGGTGAATGGGGTGTATTCCGACACCGCACGGGTGGGCTCGTTTGTCGGTTTGGCGCCGATTTCTAATCCACGCCTGATTGTGGCGGTGATGATCGACGAGCCGGCTTTTGAAATGCGTTATGGCGGTTTGGTGGCCGCGCCGGTGTTCAGTAATGTGGTGGCGGGCAGCCTGCGTTTGCTGGGTGTACCGCCGGATGCGCCGACCAACAATATCCTGCTACCAAGCGAAGAGCTGGAAATCAAGGAAGAAACATGAAACCTGCGAGCTGGACACTCCCTGCATATGATTTCGCCGCCATCGCCGCCTTGGTGAATGGCCGACCGCTGGTGACTGATAGCCGCAAGGTACAGACCGGTGATGTGTTTGTGGCCTATCAGGGTGAATACGCGGATGGCCGGCGCTACATCGCCAGCGCGCTCGCCAATGGCGCGGCGGCAGTGATCTGGGAAGCCGAAGGTTATCGGTGGGATGAAAGCTACCAAGTGCCCAATATCGCCGTGCCCGGTCTGCGTGATCAGGTGGGTATCTTGGTGGGGCGCTTATTAAATAATGACTTCAGCCAGATACCGGTGGTTGGTATCACTGGCACCAATGGCAAAACTTCCATTGCGAACTGGTTGGCACAGGCGTTTAATGCGCTGGGTGGCAAGGCCGGCGTGCTCGGTACACTGGGTAATGGTTTTGTCGGTGAATTGGAAAGCTCGACGCATACCACGCTCGACCCGGTTAGCCTGCAGCATTGGCTGGCGCGCTTTCAGCATGCCGGTGCGACCCAGGTGGCGATGGAAGTTTCTTCGCATGGATTGGTGCAGGCGCGCGCGCATGGCGTGCCGTTTCATACCGCGGTGTTTACCAATTTAACCCGCGATCATCTGGATTATCACGGCAGCATGCAGGCCTATGGCGCGGCCAAGGCCAAATTGTTTGAGTGGGACGGTTTGCAAGCTGCGGTGATCAATGCTGATGATCCGTTCGGGCGGGAACTGCTGGGCTTTACCAGCGCCAAAACGGTCTTTTCGTATGGCTTTTTTGCCGGCGATTTGCGCTGCACCCAGCTTGATTCTTCGCTGCAAGGGCTCACGCTAACGGTGCAAACCCCGCTGGGCGAAACGCAAATTCGCTCGCCAATGCTGGGCCGCTTTAATGCCAGCAATCTGCTGGCGTGCTTGGGCGTGCTGCTGGCGCAAGGCGTGGCCTTGGAGGCTGCCAGTGCCGCGCTGGGCGCGGTGCAGCCGGCGGCGGGGCGGATGCAGCGGCTGGGTGGTGATGGCCTGCCGCTGGTGGTGGTGGATTAC
The DNA here is from genome assembly GCF_945957625.1 of uncultured Chitinibacter sp. NCBI lineage: Bacteria > Pseudomonadati > Pseudomonadota > Betaproteobacteria > Neisseriales > Chitinibacteraceae > Chitinibacter > uncultured Chitinibacter sp. The sequence goes on along the minus strand of NZ_CAMFLP010000004.1, from coordinate 183,999 downwards.
GCCCATACCCCTGATGCGCTGGAAAAAGTGCTGATGACGCTGCGCGAAGCCATGCCAACAGGGGCGCGGCTGTATTGCGTGTTTGGCTGCGGCGGTGACCGCGATAGCGGCAAACGCCCGCTGATGGGCGAGATTGCCTGCCGGCTGGCCGATTCAGTGGTGATTACCAGTGACAATCCGCGCAGCGAAACCCCGAAAGCGATTATTCAGGACATCGTTGCTGGCGTGTCGGGGGTGCCGGGCACGGGCCATGCCAATTACGCGATTGAATCTGACCGCGCCGCGGCGATTGCCGACGCGATCGAGATGGCGCATGCCAATGATGTGATTCTGATCGCCGGCAAAGGGCACGAAAACTATCAGGAAATTCAGGGCCAGCGTTACCACTTCGATGATGTGGAACAGGCTCAAAAAGCGCTGTTAAGGAAAAAGAAGTAATGATGTTGAGTTTGCGGGAAGCCGCGCAAGCGCTTCAGGCCCAACTGCAGGTCAGCGATGCTGAGCTGCAATTTAGTCGCGTCACGACCGACAGTCGTGATGTGCGACCGGGCGATCTGTTTGTCGCGCTCAAGGGCGAGCGTTTTGACGCTCATGATTTTGTCGCCGGTGCTCTGGCGCAAGGCGCCGTGGCCGCGCTGGTGGAGCAGCCGGGTGCAGGCAATCGCCTGCAAGTAGCGGATACGCTGGCCGCGTTGGGGCAGCTGGCAGCCTATTGGCGGCGCCAGCATGCGGCGATTCCGCTAGTGGGTGTCACCGGCAGTAATGGCAAAACCAGTGTGAAAGAAATGCTGGCGTCGATTTTTGCCGTTGCCGCAGGCGGTAGCGAGTATGTACACGCCACCCAAGGCAATCTGAATAACCATATTGGTTTGCCACTGACCGTGCTGGGTATTCGAGCCCAGCATCGCTATGTGGTGGCCGAAATGGGGATGAATCATTTTGGCGAAATCGATTACCTCACCCATATTGCCCAGCCCGATGTGGCGCTGGTGAATAACGCAGGCGCAGCGCATCTGGAAGCGCTGGGCTCGGTGGAAGGCGTGGCGCGGGCGAAGGGCGAGATTTTTGCCGGGCTGGTGACGCGCGGGGTAGCGGTGATTAACGCCGATGACCCGCATGCCCCGCTGTGGCAGCAATTGGCTGGCGCGCAAACGCAGCTCACCTTTGGTCTTGCGGGCGATATCCGGGCTCACGCTGTGCAGCTGGCCGCCACGGGCAGCCAGTTCGAATTGCAGACCCCTGCGGGCACCGCAGCGGTGAATCTGGCCGTGCCGGGTGAACACAATGTGCGCAATGCCTTGGCGGCAGCTGCCGCAGCTCATGCCTGCGGCGTGAGCGTGGCGCAGATTGCGCAGGGCTTGTGCCAGTGGCAGGGCGTGAAAGGCCGCCTGCAAGCCAAGCAGGCCTTTAATGGCGCCGCGGTGCTGGATGACACCTACAACGCCAATCCCGATTCGATGAAAGCGGCGGTGAATGTGCTGGCCGCGATCGGGGCGCAAGGCCGCCCCACCTTGCTGATCTTGGGCGATATGGGCGAAGTGGGCGCAGATGCGCCGGAACGCCACGCCGAGATCGGGGGGTATGCGCGTGAAAATGGTATTCAGCAATTGATTGCAGTGGGTACCCATATGCAGTATGCGGTAGCGGCCTTTGGCGCCGGCGCGCAGCATTGTGCTGATCACGCTAGCGCCATCGCCGCCGCCCGCGCGCTGCTCACGCCAGAGACGCAAGTGCTGGTCAAAGGGTCGCGCTTTATGCGCATGGAAACGGTCGTGGCCGGTTTGGCGCACGAGCAAGCATCAACGGAAGGAGCTTAAGTCATGTTGCTTATTCTCACGCAATGGCTGGGCGAATCGATCCGGGCCTTTAATGTATTCAACTACCTCACGCTGCGCGCGGTGCTGGCCACCATCACGGCGTTGGGCATCTCCTGGGTGCTGGGGCCGTATGTGATCCGCAAGCTCACCGAGCTGAAAGTGGGGCAGGCCGTGCGCGATGATGGCCCGCAAACCCACTTGGTGAAGGCCGGTACCCCCACCATGGGCGGTACGCTGATTCTGCTCTCGATCGGGCTGACCACCTTGCTGTGGGCCGATCTGAAAAACCCGTATGTCTGGTTGGTGCTGATTGTCACCCTGAGTACCGGGGTGATTGGCTTTGTGGATGATTACAAAAAAGTCGCACTGAAAAACCCGAAAGGCCTGTCGGCCAAGGCCAAGATGATTGGCCAATCGGCGATTGCCATTGGTGCGGCGCTGTTTCTGGTGAACGTGGGCCCGGATGCATCCAACACCGGCTTTATCATCCCGTTTTACAAAGAAATCATCTATCCATTTGGTGCGCTGGGTTTTTGCGTGCTGACTTATTTCGTGATCGTTGGTACCAGTAATGCGGTGAATCTGACCGATGGCCTGGATGGTCTGGCGATTATGCCGACCGTGCTGGTCGCAGGGGCGTTCTGCATCTTTGCCTATGTGGCCGGTAATGCCAAATTTGCCACCTATCTGGGCGTGCCGCATGTGGTGGGCGCGGGCGAATTGATTGTCTTCTGCGCGGCCATGGTCGGTGCGGGCTTGGGCTTTTTGTGGTTCAACGCCTATCCGGCCGAAGTGTTTATGGGCGATGTGGGCGCGCTGGCGCTGGGTGCTGGCTTAGGCACTGTGGCGGTGATCGTGCGCCAGGAAATCGTGCTGCTGATTATGGGCGGCGTGTTTGTGGTGGAGGCGCTGTCGGTGATGATTCAGGTCGCCAGCTTCAAGATGACGGGAAAACGGGTGTTCCGCATGGCGCCACTGCACCATCACTACGAACTCAAAGGCTGGAAGGAAACCCAGGTGGTGGTGCGCTTCTGGATTATCACCATGCTGCTGGTGTTGGTCGGTCTGGCCACGCTGAAACTGCGCTGAGGCAAAGATGACGCTCGATCAATTGCACAATCAACATTGCATCGTGGTGGGGCTGGGCGATACCGGCCTGGCGACCGCGCGTTGGCTGGCCAGTAAAGGCGCCCGGGTGACGGTGGCCGATTCACGCGCCACCCCACCCAATCTGGAACATCTGCGCACCGCCTTGCCAGAGGTGGCAGTGCGCTTGGGCGCTTTTCATGCCGACACGTTTGCCGACGCCGATGTGCTGATTACCAGCCCGGGCGTGCCACTGGCCACGCCTGAAGTGGCGGCCGCACTGGCGCGCGGGGTTCCGGTGCTGGGCGATGTCGAATTGCTGGCGCTGGCTTTGCAAGGCCAGCCGGGCAAAGTGATTGCCATTACCGGCTCGAACGGTAAATCCACCGTCACCACCATGGTGGCGCAAATGTGCGAGGCCAGCGGCCTGCGCACGGTGATGGCCGGCAATATTGGCGTACCGGTGCTGTCGGCACTGGCCGAATGGGAAGCTCGTGGCGAATGGCCCGATGCCTGGGTGCTGGAGCTATCGAGCTTTCAGCTGGAAACCACCTATTCGCTGCGCCCAGCGGCGGCCACGGTGCTGAATGTGTCGGAAGACCACCTGGATCGCTATGCCGGCATGAAAGAATACGCCGCCACCAAGGCGCGGATTTTTGAAGGCCTGGGCGTGCAAGTGCTGAATCGTGAAGATGGCTATTGCCGGGGTATGGCACGTCAAAGCCGCGATGTGATTTGGTTTGGGGCCGATACCCCCCGTAATGACAGCGAATATGGTCTGGTGGAAATCGCCGGTGACTTTAGCCTGCGTTGTGGCGAGTTTGAATTGCTGCGCGCCAGCGAATTGCCGGTGGCCGGTTTGCACAATGCCGTGAATGCCTTGGCGGCCATTGCCCTGTGCCGTGCAGCCGGTATGGCCACAGACCCGCTGGTGGCCGCGCTGAAAGCCTTTAAAGGCCTGCCGCACCGGGTGGAATTTGTGGCCGAAGTGGCTGGCGTGAAGTATTACGACGACTCGAAAGGCACCAATGTGGGCGCTACCGAGGCCGCACTCAAAGGTATGACCCAGCCAGTGGTGCTGATTGCCGGTGGCGATGGCAAAGGGCAGGATTTCCGCCCGCTAGTGCCTGCGTGCGAGCGGATCTGCCGCGCCGTATTGCTGATTGGCCGCGATGGCCCGCAAATTGCCGAAACCCTGAACGAAGCCCGTTCGGCCTTCCTGCCCGACGATGAGGATAATTTCCTGCCAGTGCTGCAGCTGCCCTCACTGGAAATGGCGGTGATGATGGCCAGCAATATCGCCGAAGCCGGTGATGTGGTGCTGCTGTCGCCTGCGTGCGCCAGCTTGGATATGTTCCGTAACTACCATCACCGCGCCGAGGTGTTTATCGCCGCCGTGAAAGGGCTGGAGCAGCACTAATGCGCCAGATTTTCTATCAGGCCATGCGCCGCATGAAACCCACCATGAGCAGCTACGATCAGGCGCTGTTCTGGACGGTATTGCTGCTGCTGTCGATTGGCCTGGTGATGGTGTATTCGGCCTCGATTGCGATGGCCGAGGTGGATAAAGACACCGGTTTTCGCTCGCATTATTTCCTCGTGCGGCACGCGATTTTCCTGTTTGTTGGCGGTTGTGCGGCGCTGGTGGCGTTTAATATCCCGACCGAAAAATGGCGGCAATGGGCACCATCGCTATTTATTGTGGGCACGATTTTACTGGTGTTGGTGCTGATTCCGGGCATTGGCCGTGAGGTTAACGGTAGCCGGCGCTGGCTGAGCCTGGGTCTGATCAATCTGCAGCCATCCGAGCTGATGAAGTTTTTTGCCGTGCTATATGCCGCCGATTACACCGTGCGCAAAGCCAATAGCATGGAAGCCAAGCTGGGCGAGAGTATTAGCAAAGTGTTGCTGCCCATGGCCTTGGTGATGGCGGTGGTGGGGGGCTTGCTGCTGCTGGAGCCGGATTTTGGCGCGTTTACCGTGATCACCGCGATTGCGATGGGTGCCTTGTTTCTTGGCGGTTTTAACTGGCGGCTGTTTCTGGGGCTGATTGTCTTTCTGGGCGTGGCCTTTGTCGGGCTGATTGCCTCAAGCCCGTATCGGCGCGCGCGGGTGCTGGGTTTTCTAGATCCGTGGCAAGACCCGTATGGCAAGGGCTATCAGCTGAGCCACTCACTGATCGCGTTTGGGCGCGGCGAATGGCATGGCGTGGGTCTGGGCGGCAGTGTGGAAAAACTGTCGTACCTGCCGGAAGCACACACCGACTTTTTGATGGCGATTATTGCAGAAGAATTTGGCCTCATGGGCGTGGCGGTGGTGATTTGCCTGTTTGCCTTTCTGGTGTTCCGCACCTTTGCGATTGGCGTGCAGGCTACCAAGCTTGAGCGGCATTGGCATGCGCTGGTGGCACAGGGAGTTGGGATCTGGATTGGCTTTCAGTCGTTTATCAATATGGGCGTGAATATGGGCCTGATGCCCACCAAGGGGCTGACCTTGCCGCTGTTGTCGTTCGGGGGCTCTGGCATTGTGGCCAATCTGCTGGCCTTGGGGCTGGTGATGCGGATCGATTATGAAAACCGGCAGCAAATCCGGGGGTATCGCGTATGAGCACCTGGATTATGCTCGCGCTTTGCGCTCTGTTTTTCTGGCTTGCTTGGCAAAGTCGCCGCCGTCGCCAAGGTGCAGAGGCTAAAAATGTGCCTGCGTCGCAGCGCCCAGTGGCCGCTAGAACCTTGCTCGTGATGGCCGGTGGTACCGGTGGGCATATTTTCCCCGCGCTGGCAGTCGCCAATGCGCTGCGCGACAAAGGCTGGGATGTGGTTTGGCTCGGGGCTGCCGGCGCGATGGAAACGCGGGTGGTGCCACAGCACGGAATTGATTTGGTGACGTTGCAAATCACCGGGGTGCGCGGCAAGGGTTGGCTGAAAAAGCTGGTGCAGCCGTGGGTGCAGCTGAAAGCGATTTATAGCGCGCTGGATCTCATTTTCCGCCGCCGCCCCGATGTAGCGGTCGGGTTTGGCGGATTTACGGGTTTTCCGGGCGGCGTGGCAATGCGGCTGTGCTGGTTACCGCTAGTGATTCACGAGCAAAACTCGGTGGCCGGGCTCACCAACAAGGTGCTGGCCAAAATTGCGAATCGGGTGCTGTTTGCTTTCCCGAGCGCGTTTCCTGGTCGCGAGGGCTGCATTGGCAACCCAATTCGACCCGAGCTACAGCAAGTGGCCTTGCCTGCTGCGCGTTTTGCCGGGCGAACTGGGCCGCTAAAAGTCTTGGTGGTCGGCGGCAGTCTGGGGGCGCAGGTATTTAACGAAGAAGTGCCCAAGGCGCTGGCGCTGCTGGCGCCGGATCAGCGCCCGCACGTGATTCACCAGGCCGGCGAAAAGCATATTGATGCGCTGCGGGCCAATTATGCTGCCGCCGGGGTGACGGCGGAGTGTGTGGCCTTTATCGCCGATATGGCGAATGCCTATGCCGAGGCTGATCTGGTGTTGTGCCGCGCGGGGGCGCTGACGGTGTCTGAGCTGGCGAGTGTGGGTGCCGCGGCGATTTTGGTGCCATTCCCGCATGCGGTGGATGACCACCAGACGGGGAATGCCCGCTATCTGAGTGCGCAAGATGCCGGCATTTTGTTGCCACAACAGGAATTGAACGCCGCGAAATTGGCGGATTGGTTTAGTCGACTGGATCGCGGTGCCTGCCAGCAAATGGCTGAGCGGGCACGGGCGCTGGCCCAGCCGGATGCGACGGCCAAAGTGGTGGCCGCCATTGAGGAATTAGCCGGATAGGAGTATGGGGTAGTGCCTTGAAAGGTATATAATTCTTGCCTTTCGGGCGTATACCCTAAGAAAAGATGAAACATAAAGTTAAACGAATTCATTTTGTCGGGATTGGCGGCGTCGGTATGAGTGGGATTGCCGAGGTTTTGCTCAATCTGGGCTTTGAGGTCAGCGGCTCTGACCTCGGTAGCAACGCGACCACCCAACGTCTGGCGGCGGCCGGTGCTGAAGTGCATCAAGGGCATGCGGCTGAGTTTGTCGCCCATGCCGATGTGGTGGTGATTTCCAGCGCGGTGAAAGACGACAATCCGGAAGTGGTGGAAGCGCGTGCGCGGCAGATTCCAGTGGTGCCGCGCGCCATGATGTTGGCCGAGTTGATGCGCCTGAAGCAGGGGATTGCGATTGCCGGCACCCACGGTAAAACCACCACCACTAGCCTGAGTGCCAGTGTGCTGGAAGCGGCCGGCTTAGATCCGACCTTTGTCATCGGCGGCAAACTGCACGCTGCGGGCTCGAATGCCCGTTTGGGGCATGGCGATTTTCTGGTGGCCGAAGCGGACGAAAGCGATGCGTCTTTCCTGCTGCTAACCCCGGTGATTTCTGTGGTGACCAATATCGATGCCGACCATATGGATACCTATGGCCATGATTTCGAAAAACTGAAGCAGGCGTTTATCGATTTCCTGCATCACCTGCCGTTTTATGGTCGCGCGATTTTGTGTATTGATGATCCGCATGTGCGCTCGATTCTGCCGAAAGTCACCAGCCCGATTACCACCTATGGCACTTCGGCCGATGCCATGTTGCGCGCCGAAAATATCGTGGCCGCGCATGGGCAGATGAAATTTGATGCGGTTTGGCAAAACGGCGAAACCCGTCGTCTGGCCGTCACGCTGAATATGCCGGGCATGCACAATGTGCTGAATGCACTGGCCGCGATTGCCATCGGGATTGAAGTTGGCGCCGATGAAGCGGCGATTGTGGCTGCGCTGGAGAAATTCCAGGGCGTGGGTCGGCGCTTCCAGCGCTATGGCGAAATCGCCCTGGCCAGTGGCGGCCGCTTTACCTTGGTGGACGATTATGGCCATCACCCGGTGGAAATGGCGGCGACTTTGGCTGCGGCCCGCGGCGCGTTTCCCGGCCGCCGTTTGCTGCTGGCTTTCCAGCCCCACCGCTACACCCGCACGCGTGATTGTTTTGAAGACTTTGTGAAAGTGCTCAACACCGTTGACGGCTTGTTGCTGGCTGAAGTGTATGCCGCCGGGGAAACCCCGATTGTGGCCGCCGATGGCCGTTCGCTGGCGCGGGCGGTGCGTGTAGCCGGCAAGATTGAACCGGTATTCGTGGAAAACATTGCCGAGATGCCGGCGGCAATCCTTGCCGCTGCCCGCGATGGGGACGTGATTGTGACGATGGGGGCCGGCTCGATCGGCAACACCCCAAAACTGTTGAGCGAGCAGAAGGCATGAAAGAATTTGGCAAAGTAGCCGTCGTGATGGGTGGTAGCTCTAGCGAGCGTGAAGTGTCGTTGATGAGCGGGCAGGGGGTCTTGGCCGCGCTGCAGGCGCAAGGCGTGGATGCGCATGCGTTTGATCCGGCAGAAAAACCGCTGTCGGCACTGAAAGACGAGGGCTTTGCACGCGCATTTCTGATTTTGCATGGTGGCCAGGGCGAAGATGGCACGATTCAGGGTGCACTGGAGTTTATGGGGATTCCCTACACCGGTTGCGGCGTGATGGCCTCGGCGATCGGGATGGACAAATGGCGCACCAAGCTGATGTGGCAAGCTGCGGGCTTACCTGTGCCGGCGTATGAGCTGCTGGCCGCGGATAGCGATTTTGCTGCCGTGGTGGCGCGCTTGGGCCTGCCTTTGTTTGTGAAGCCCGCCAATGGCGGCTCTAGCGTGGGTGTGACCAAGTGCAAGAGCGTGGCTGATGTGGCGGCCGCTTATCAGGCAGCGGCGCAATACGATCCGCTGGTCTTGGCCGAAAAGGCGGTGCTGGGCGGGGAGTTTTCTTGCGCGGTGCTGGATGGCCAGGCCTTGGCGACGGTCAAAATTCAGCCTGCAACCGAGTTTTACGACTACGACGCGAAATACTATCGCGACGATACCGTTTACACCTGCCCAGGTTTGGTGGGTGAGCAGGAGCAAACTGCCCGCCATCTGGCCGAGCAAGCCTATCGCGTACTGGGCGCAGATGGCTGGGCGCGGATTGATTTTCTGCAAGATGAAGCGGGCGAGATCTTCCTGCTGGAGCCAAATACCGCGCCGGGTATGACCAGTCATAGTCTGTTCCCGATGTGTGCTCGCGAAGCGGGAATGAGCTATGAGGCCTTGGTATTGCGGGTGTTGGCCACCACGCTGGAGTCGCGTTAAGCCATGAACCAGCACCGTAACCTCGTTTGGCAGCGCTACGCTGGCGGCACTGTGTGCTGCGGTTGGCGGGCGCGTGCGCCGGAGGTGGCGGATGTGGAATAAACCGCAGTTGATGATGTGGGTGGCCAATTTATTAACGGCGCTCGCCTTGTTGTTACTGTTTTACTCGCTGCTGTTTTTGGCGGTGCATTCGCCCTTATTTCCGATTCGGCAAATTAAAGTCGATGGTGATTTGGCGCACACCACCCGCGAGCAATTGCAATACGTGATTAAAAACGAATTGAAAGGCACGTTTTTTACGCTGGATTTGCTTAAAACCCGGCAGGATTTTGAAAAGCTGCCGTGGGTGCGACGGGTTGAGGTGCGCCGCCGCTGGCCCGACAAACTGGAAGTCAATATCGAAGAGCATCGTGCAATTGCGCGCTGGGGTAATTCGGCATTGCTGAATCAGCATGGCGAGCGCTTTGATGCCGCAAGTAATGAAAGTCTGCCCATTCTGGAAGGCCCGGAGGGCACCGAGCGGGTGATGGTGGAAGGTTTGCAGCGGCTGACGGAAGTATTGGCGCCGCTGAATCGTAAGCCGACCCAATTGTGGTTATCCGAGCGCCGCGCTTGGCGCTTTGAGTTGGATAAACAGTTAATGGTTGAAGTAGGCCGCGAAGAGCCAATTGAACGGGTAGAGCGTTTTGTGAAGGCGTACCCCAATTCATTGGCCCTGTTGCAGCAGCCATTTGATTATGTGGATTTACGCTATCCGAATGGCTTTGCGGTGAAACTGCCGCAATTTGTTCCGGTAGAGAAAAGTACTGTGGCAAAACCACCCGTTGCAGCAAAACCAAAAGCACTTAAAGCTTCGGCATGATTTATGCTTTTGGTTTGGTAAAAGCAAATAGAAAGATTGGGTTGTCGCGGTTTTTTAAAGTTAATTATTAAGATTGGTAAAAGAGGCTGTCAGTGACTAGGGACGCTAAAAATCTCATCGTAGGGCTGGATATCGGCACCTCGAAAGTCGTGGCTGTAGTGGCCGACGTGACTGAGGATGGCGCACTGAATGTAGTGGGCATGGGTTCAGCATCGTCCAAAGGCCTGAAACGCGGTGTAGTCGTTGATATTGAAAAAACCGTGAATGCCATTCAGGCCGCATTGGGCGAAGCTGAATTAATGGCGGATTGCAAAATCAGCGAGGTGTATACCGGCATTGCGGGTAGCCACATCAAGAGCATGAATTCGCACGGCATGGTGGCCATTAAGGATAAAGAAGTGACCCAGCAGGATATCGACCGGGTCATTGAAACCGCTAGCGCGGTGAATATCCCGGCCGATCACCAAGTGCTGCATATTCTGTCGCAAGAATATGTAATCGATGGCCAAGAAGACGTAAAAGAGCCGCTGGGCATGTCTGGCGTGCGGCTGGAAGTGCGGGTACATATTGTGTCCGGTGCGGTGTCTGCCGTGCAAAACATCACCAAGTGCGTGCGCCGGTGCGGGCTGGAAATCGCCGAAGTGGTATTGCAACCACTGGCCAGCGCCCATGCCGTGTTGACCGATGACGAGCGCGACCTAGGCGTATGTCTGGTTGATATTGGCGGTGGTACCACCGATATGGCGGTATTTATTAATGGCGCCATTCGCCATACCGCGGTAATTCCTATTGCTGGCGATCAAATTACCAACGACATCGCCATGGCGCTGCGTACGCCGACTGGTGAGGCCGAAAACATCAAGATTCAATACGGTGTGGCTCTGCGCCATATGACCGATCCACAAACCATGATCGAAGTGCCAGGCGTCGGTGAGCGTGGTGCACGGCAAATGAGCCGCCATACCTTGGCTGAAGTGATCGAGCCACGGGTGGAAGAGCTGTATAGCTTTGTGCAGGCCGAATTACGCCGGGTAGGGCTGGAAGATCGTCTTTCCAGCGGGATTGTGATTACCGGTGGTGCGGCATTAATGCCGGGTATGTGTGAATTGGCAGAAGAAATTTTCCATATGCCAGTTCGATTAGGTTTACCCCGTTATGTGGGTGGTTTGGCGGAAGTGGTTAAAAATCCGCGCTATTCCACGGCGGTGGGTTTGTTGCTGGTTGCGCGGCAACAAATGCAGAAAATCCCTGGGCAAAGGGGTGATAAAGGCTCAATTGGAGACATTTTGGGTCGGATGAAGTCCTGGTTTCAAAATAACTTTTGAAATTTTCGGGTAAGCGGTAAAATCGGGTTAACAGGAGAGACAGCATGGCATTAACCATTGAAGTTCCAGAAGTATCCCATCACGTTAATATCAAAGTGATTGGCGTGGGCGGTGCAGGTTGCAACGCAATCAACAATATGATCGAACACCAATTACAAGGTGTTGAGTTCATTTCTAGTAATACCGATGCGCAGGTATTGAAATTATCCAAAGCGGATAATGTGGTTCAACTCGGTGTGCAATTAACCAAAGGTTTTGGCGCCGGTTGTAATCCAGAAATCGGTCGTCAGGCGGCTGAAGAAGATCGTGAGCATATTTCCGAATTAATCGCGGGCGCTGATCTGCTGTTTATTACCGCCGGTATGGGCGGTGGTACAGGTACTGGTGCGGCACCAGTGATTGCGCAAGTGGCCCGTGAAAAAGGCATTTTGACCGTTGGCGTGGTAACCAAGCCAGGTCTGGACGAGGGTGGTCGCCAGAAAGTGGCGCAAACCGGGATCGACGAGCTGTCACGCTATGTAGATTCACTGATCGTGGTATCAAACCAGAAACTGGAAGAAGTACTGGGTGATGACGTCACGATCGATGAAGCATTCCGCGCGGCGGATAATGTATTGCGCAATGCCGTGGGTTCTATCGTTGAGATCATCAACTACCCAGGTCTGATTAACGTTGACTTTGCCGACGTGAAAACCGTGATGCGTGAAATGGGCATGGCCATGATGGGTTCTGCTCACGCCACCGGCCCAGATCGCGCGATTCGTGCTACTGAAGAAGCCATCCGCTGCCCGCTGCTGGACAATATCAGCTTCAAAGGCGCGCGCGGCGTGCTGGTGAATTTCTCAACCGCTCCCGGCAAGCTGAAAAAATCAGAAACTCGCCAAGCGCTGGAAATCATCGAGTCGCATGTGGCTGATGGCGCCTTGGTTAAACACGGTGTGGTTTACGATCCAACGCTGGCTGAAGACGAAATCCGCGTGACTCTGGTCGCTACAGGCCTGGGTGGCGGCAGCAAAGATATGAATAAGCCACAGCTGTCAGTGGTCAGCAGTCAGGCTCTGAAAACCGGTACCGACAATGCCGGTTACGATGATGCCTACGATACTCCGGCTATCTGGCGTAACAACCGTCGCAGCGCCGCCAGCGATGCGCCGGCAGCCCGTCCGGCCATGTCGAATATTGATATGGATATTCCAGCCTTTTTGCGTCGTCAGGCAGACTGAGGCGCGGCCGTAAATAAACGGCGACTATCAGGATCATTGGTACGATTCATCCAGCTTTCTGCCCGAGGCTGCTAAAATTGTGCCGGTAACTGATGATCAAAAGGCAGAATGCCCATGTTTTTGCAACGCACTTTGAAAAGCACGATCCGCGCGACTGGCGTGGGGCTGCATTCTGGCGAAAAGGTGACCCTGACCTTGCGCCCCGCCCCGGCCGATCATGGGATTGTGTTCCAGCGCTCTGATTTGCCCGAGTCAAAGCCTTTCAAAGTGGGGCCTGAATTGGTGAACGACACGCGTCTCTCCTCCACGCTCGTCCAAGACGGCGTGCGTGTCGGCACCATCGAGCATCTGATGTCGGCGTTTGCCGGCCTTGGCATCGACAATGTGCTGGTCGATGTTGATGCGCCGGAAATGCCGATCATGGATGGTTCTGCTGCGCCGTTTATTTATTTGCTGCAAAGCGCCGGCGTGCGTGAATTGAATAAACCCAAGCAGTTTATTCGTGTGCTCCAGCCCGTGGAGGTGCACGATGGCGACAAATGGGTGAAATTCGAGCCGCACAATGGCTACAAAGTGGAACTGACCATCGACTTTCAGCACCCGGCTTTCAAAAAGTCGGCCCAAACCATCAGCATTGATTTTGCCAATACCAATTATGTGAGCGAAATTGCCCGCGCCCGCACTTTTGGTTTTATCCATGAAGTGGAATACCTGCGTGCCAATGGTTTAGCCCGCGGTGGCAATATGGATAATGCGGTGGTGATTGATGAATTTCGTGTGCTGAATGATGGCGGTTTGCGCTTTGAAGACGAGTTCGTCCGGCATAAAATTCTGGATGCCATTGGCGATCTGTATATCGTGGGCTACCCGCTGATCGCGGCGTTTTCCGGTTATAAATCCGGTCACGCCATGAATAATAAGCTGCTGCGCGCGTTGCTGGCGGATGAGCGCAACTATGAGCTGGTCAGCTTTAGCGATGATGATGAAGTGCCTTCTTCTTTCCACGATTTGCCGCCGCTGAGTATCTGACATGTTTGCCGTGTTACGCCTGCTGTTGGTGATTGCCTTGGTGGTAATCACTTATGCCGGCGTACGCTACAGCCGGGATCGGCAGCCGCACTGGCTGCGCCTGATCCGCGCCGTGTTGTATCTTCTGCTAAGCCTGACCTTGCTGGCCGGCATTGGCTTATTCATTGAACGCCTGTCTTTGAGTTAATCACCATGGCCTTACCCCGTTTCTTTGTCGCCCAGCCCTTAGCTTTGGGGGCGCAATTTGATTTGCCGGAAGGGGTGGCGCGGCATGTGCAAGTGGTGCGGATGCAGCCCGGCGAAATGGTGACCCTATTTAACGGTGAGGGCGGTGAGTATCAGGCGCAGATCACCGCGATGGGCAAGAAAACCGTGAGCGTGCAGGTGCAAACATTCGCCGAAGTGAATCGCGAATCGCCCTTGCGCCTAACCCTTGTGCAGGCGATTTCGGCGGCCGAGCGCATGGATTACACCGTGCAAAAGGCTGCTGAACTCGGCGTTACCGTGTTCCAGCCAGTGATTTCGCAATATTGCCAGCAGCGCTACAGCGGCGAGCGAGCGGAAAAACGCATCGCGCATTGGCAAGGCGTGGCGGCTAGCGCGGCCGAGCAATGTGGCCGCACCCGCCTAATGGAAATTCGCCCCATCATCACGCTGGCACAATATCTGCAGGCTGGGCTGCAAAGCGAATTAAATTTGCTGATGTGCCCAACCGGCGCGGTCCATCATTCCCTGCTGCCCGCCGCCGTGGCCAGTGCCACCGTACTGGTGGGGCCGGAAGGGGGGTATTCGCCTGAAGAGGACGAATCAGCTATTGCTGCAGGGTATACCCCGCTGATTTTAGGTCCGCGCATCTTCCGCACCGAAACCGTGGCACCGGTGATCGCTGGCTTGCTGCAATTACGCTATGGTGATTTTGCCTAGCTGCATGCACGGCGCTTTGTCATGGATTGCAGCGTATAATTGCCGCAAATCATTTTGCGCGCCGCCATGAATACCAACGCCCTCTACCGCCGCTTACTCACACATTTTCGCCCGTATCTGGGCGTGATCATTGCCACCATCATCTGCATGGCGCTGGCTTCCGCCTCGGAAGCGCTGTTGACGCTGCTGCTCAAACCCTTGATCGATCAGAATCTGGCCGGCGCCAGTGCGCTGGCTAAGCACGCGGCTTGGATTGTCCCTGCGCAATTATTCGGCTTGGCCATCATGCGCTTTGTCGGTAATTTCGGGAATGATTATGGCAATGCCTGGCTGGCGCAACGGGTGATGCGCGATTTTCGCGAGCGGATTTACGCCAAGCTGATGCGCCTGCCAACGCGCTATTTCGATCAAACATCCACCGGCGTTTTGCTCTCGCGCGTGACCTACGATGTAACCCAAGTGATGGAAGCCGGTACCTCCACCTTAACGGGGCTGGTGCGTGATGGGGTCGCGGTGATTGGGTTTCTGGCGGTGATGTTTTATTCCAGCTGGCAGCTCACCTTGTTCTGTCTGTTTTTGCTGCCGCTGGTGGCGCTGAGTATCCGCTTGGTAGCGAAGCGCCAGCGGCGGTTGGCGCGCGAAACCCAAGACAAAATGGGGGAGATGAATTCGCGGCTGGATGAATCCTTGTCGGGGCAGCGCATTGTGAAAGTGTTTGGTGGGCAAGACGTTGAAGTGCGCCGGTTTGCTGAAGTGAATAACCGCGTGATGCGCCTGGGGATTAAGCAGGGCATGATGGTGGCGGTGAATTCGGGCGTGATTGTGCTGCTGATTGGCCTCACGATTTCAGTGGTATTGTACTTTGCCAGCCTGCAGGCCCAAGCCGGGCAGCTCAGTGCCGGGTCGTTTATGTCGTTTATTGCGGCGATGGTGGCGATTCAAGGGCCGGTGCGTAACCTCACCAAAATCAATGAGCGTCTGCATCGCGGTCTGGCCGCGGCGGAGTCGATTTTTGCGCTGCTGGATGAAATTGAAGAACCCGACCAAGGCCGCCATCAGGTGGCCCGCGTGCGCGGTGAGCTGGAATTACGCCAGCTGCGCTTCTGGTATCAGCCCGAGCACAAACCGGCGCTGGATGGCATCGATTTGCAGGTGCAGCCCGGTCAGACGGTGGCCTTGGTGGGGCAATCTGGCAGTGGTAAGACCACGCTGGCCAATTTGTTGCCGCGCTTTTATGAGGCGAGCAGCGGTGAAATCCGGCTGGATGGCGTGCCGCTTGCGGATTATCAATTGGCCAATTTGCGCCAGCAGATCGCCTTGGTGAGTCAGGATATGGTGCTGTTTAATGACACCGTGACCGCCAATATTACTTATGGCGCTGGTGTCGTCGATATGGCCCGGGTACGCGCAGCGGCCGAGGCCGCGCACGCGCTGGAATTCATCGAAAAAATGCCACATGGCTTTGATGAAATGCTGGGTGAAAATGGCGGCCGCCTGTCGGGTGGGCAGCGCCAGCGCATGGCCATCGCCCGCGCGATCTACAAAGACGCGCCACTGCTCATTCTGGATGAAGCCACCAGCGCACTGGATACTGAATCGGAGCGCAAAGTGCAGGCCGCGCTCGAAAACCTGATGCAGGGCCGCACTACGCTGGTCATTGCCCACCGCCTTTCCACCATTGAAAAAGCTGATCTGATTGTTGTGATGCAAAACGGTCGCATTGTCGAGCGCGGAAGCCACGCCGAGCTGATCGCTCAGAGTGGCGTGTATGCGCAGATGCATGCGGTGCAGTTTGGTGCGGAAGTGGCTTAGGGGTATACGTTAGAAGCTATTCATCTGTCTTGCTTTGACGTTGATACCTGATCTAGGTATTGCAGTTTGATAAAGCGATAAAACGTCGTCTCGGCATTCATCAGCGCAATCAGAAAACCGGCGCGGCCATCGAGAAAACCGCGCTTCATGATGTAGGTACGAAGAAAGGCCCACAGGCCGCGCAGAATGGCGACCGGCAGGCTGGCCCGCTGGCCGCGCTGAAAGCGCTGCTGGGCGCCGGCGCTGGAGTAGGCATTGATTTTTTGCAGCACGGTTTCGTAGTCGTCATAGGAATAGTGCAGCAACTCACCGCTCAGCCGCCCTGCCTGACCGTTAAAGACCAGCTTTTCATGGACCAAATCGTCAGAGTAGTGCGCGGTATCGCGGCGAAATAGTCGTGCCACCCAATCCTTGTTCCAGCCGCTGTGGTGCACCCATTGCCCGCAGAAGCTAGAGCGGCGCAGCAGCTGCCAGACAGCGACTTCTTGCTGCTGCATGGCCTGTTGTATCGACTCTGCCAGCTCGGCGCTGACAATTTCATCGGCATCCAGTGCCAAAATCCAGTCGGTTTGCAGAGCCGCCAGCGCGCGGTTTTTCTGCGGGCCAAAGCCGGGCCAATCTGGGGTTTGGATAATGTGCGCGTTAAAGCGTGCCGCTATGGCCAGGGTGTTGTCGCTACTGCCGGAATCGACCACCACAATCTGGTCGGCCCAAGCCACAGCGGCTAAACAATCGGCCAAGTGGGCGGCGGCATTTTTGGTGATCAGGGCAATCCCTAGCGTGGGCATCGAATTCTCTGCGGGGGTAATGAGGCTGTTATAATCAGCGTTTGGGCGTTTTCATGCAAGGGATGCAAAGCTGAAATGAAAGTGAGCGGATTTACCTTTCTGCGTAATGGCTCCATGCTGGGTTATCCCTATGTCGAAAGCCTGCGCAGCCTGCTGTTGGTGTGTGACGAAGTCGTCGTGGCCGTCGGGCAGAGCGAAGATGATACGCTGGAACAAGTGCGCGCCATCAATGATCCTCGCATCCGGATTATCGAGACCGTCTGGAATGAAGGCATGGCCCAGCGGGGCTATGTGTATGCCCAACAGAAAATGATCGCTCAGTTTAACTGCACCGGCGACTGGGCTTTTTATCTCGAAGGCGATGAAGTCATTCATGAAGACGATGCCCCCAAGATACGTGCCGTGCTGGAGCAGCATCTGCACAATCAGCAGGTGGAAGCGATCGCCTTTGATTACCACCATTTTTATGGTTGCCCGGACCTCGTGGCCAAAAGCCCGGCCTGGTACCGCCAAGCCCCACGGATCATTCGCAACACGATTCGTAGCTGGGCACCCGATGGCTTATTCTGGGTGGTAATGGTTAAAAACAAAAAAGGCCGCTATCCACGTGCGGCCTTGGCCGGCTGCCCGATTTACCATTACGGGCATGTGCGCTCCGCTGAGAAAATGCAGGAAAAAAATCGCCAAGTGGCCAAATACTGGAGCCATGCGCCCAAAGCCCATGATTACTCGCAAATTGATGCCAGTATCCTGCAGACCTTTGCCGGCACTCATCCGCAATTAGTGCAGCAATGGCTACGCGAGTACGCCGAGCCTTCCTTCACGCCAGATCCTAGTTATCGCTTATCCAAGCGCGAGCGCCGCCATCACTGGATGATGAGATTGGAAAAGCTGCTAAAAAAAGATCTAACTAAAAAGCATTTTACGCTTGTTTAACTCAGCGGTAGCCATATTGAAATGCCCATAATCTTTTCAAGATTCTTTAATCTGGCAATAGGTGTCGTACTATTTCTTTTTCCGTTACTTATTCTAACGGTTAAAGGATCCTATAATTTTATTGCAACACTTATGCTGCTGCTGGGTTTGGGGTTTTGTGGAGTCAATCGGAAGTCAATTCGATTTGATAGAGAGGATTATATTTTCTTCGGCACCCTGCTGGCTTATCCGATCGTGCTGCTGCTAGCTGTATTGGTGCAAGGCGGGAAGTGGACGGCACTTGATTATCCTTGGCGGGTATTGGCTGTCATACCTATTGCTTTAATGGTTAAGGGGGTATCACGTCCAGCTCAATGTGCAACAAACTGGATATGGGGTTGGCAAGCTGGTGCCATAGTTACCGGTGTGGGGGCGCTTATTTATATGCACTGGTTAGGCTGGTGGAGGGTGGGCTCACATATTACCAATGAAATTCCGTATGGTCAGATAGCCGCAATTCTTGCGCTAGGAGCTTTTTTATTTGCTAGATTTTATCGGACCTACTTGTGGTTATTGCTGTCCTGCCTGGCGGGTCTTGGTGGGATTTATGCTTTAGCTGCGTCAGGTTCTCGAGGCGCATGGTTAGCTTTTATAGCGGCAGTTATTTTTTTTCTTGTACAATTATTAATTGCGAATCGCCGGCATTTAGTTATTGCGTGTGTCCTCACTTTGGCTTGCGGGTATGCTTTAAATTTTTCCACCTTTGTTCAGTCACGACTTGAAGCAATACACGCTGATGTCAATGCGTACAACCATGGCAATGCTGACACCTCAACGGGCGTTCGGCTAGATCTCTGGCGTTTGAGTGCCGAGATAGCTAAAGAGCACCCTCTTTTTGGTGCAGGACCGGGCCATTTCAAAGAGGCGTTAGCCCCCAAACTTGGCGAAAAACCCTTCCTTGCCAATTTTGCCCATGCGCATAGCCAATACTTTGATACCTTGGCCAACGCTGGTTTTATCGGCTTGGCCGGGCTGCTCGTTTCGTTTCTGGCGCCTCTGGTTTTATTCTGGGGTCGGCTGCGCTCTAATCAGCGCTTGGAACGCGTGTTTGCCTTGCAAGGCTGTGGTTTGATTATCGTTTCTATGGTGGCATGCCTCACCCAGCCACTGTATGCACACAACATCAGTGTCATTTTCTATTTCATTTGTTTGAGTGTGTGTTGGGGCTTTTCCTCGGCAAATGCAGTCCCTGCCCATCGATTAGAGGGTGGCATGGAATGAGTCATTTGCGAGTTGCGCTAGTGATCGATCAGCGAGTCCCCGTGCTGAAATATGGCGGTACTGAGCGGATGGTCACCTGGATTGCGCAACAGCTCCTGGTGGCCGGGCATCAACTCATTCTCGTGGCGCCGCAAGGTTCTGCTCTCGCTGGCGCTCTGCATTGGCAGGCGAATACCGAGGCTGAGGCGCGGCAAATCCTGCAAGCGCGACAGTGTGAATTCGATATCGTGCATCTACATGGCTGGCATGCCGCAGGCTTGGGCTTGCCAGCGCTATCCACGCTACATGGTAATCTGCAAGCAGGGGAGGCATTTCCGATCCCCAATTGGGTGTGCATCAGTGCCGATCATGCACAGCGTCATGGCCGTTCCACTTATGTGCATAATGGCCTGCCGATTGATGAGTATCCATTCGCGAGCGCACCTTCTCGCCAGGCTTTGTTCTTTTCCAAGGTCAAGCGCAAAAGCAAAGGTGCCGCCAGAGCCCTAGCATTAGCACGAAAGTACAACTGGCAGCTTGATGTCGCAGGCGGATCTCGCTTTGATCTGATTAAAGCAGGTGGCTTGTTTGATAGCTTTTCCCACCAGATTCACTTTCACGGCGAGGTGGGGGGGCTCCAAAAGCTGGCGCTCTTGCAGCAAGCCCAATTTATGCTGTTTCCGATTGAGTGGGAGGAGCCGTTTGGGTTGGCGGTGGTTGAATCCATGCTGTGCGGTACCCCGGTCCTGGCCACACCACGTGGCTCGATGCCCGAATTGGTACGGCCAAGCGTTACGGGTCAGCTGTGCCAGTCCGATGCGGATTTTGCGCTGGCTGCCGAATCGGTTCAAAATATAGATCGTTTGCAATGCCGCGAATATGCGGCCGAGCATTTCTCAATCGCGCGTTGCGTAGAGCGTTACCTTGCGCTGTATCAGCGTGTGCTGCAAGGTGAAGTACTACCTTAATCCGCTTATCTCCGCTTTGCCAAAGGCCATGTATGTCTACCAATAGTGTCGGGATCGTTACTCCGCACAAGTTTGAATTTACAGACCCCATCACCCTCTCCTCTGGCGCGGTGCTGCCGCGCTACGAGCTAATGGTCGAAACCTATGGCAGCTTGAATGCCGATAAGTCCAACGCCATTCTGATTTGCCATGCGCTGTCTGGTCATCATCATGTGGCGGGTAAGCATGCCGAGACCGATAAGGTGGCGGGCTGGTGGGACAATATGGTGGGGCCGGGCAAGCCGATTGATACCAATCGTTTTTTCGTGATTGGCCTGAATAATCTCGGTGGCTGCCATGGCTCAACCGGGCCATCAAGTATCAACCCCGAAACCGGTCAGCCGTATGGCTCGAGCTTTCCGGTGGTGCTGGTGCGCGATTGGGTTGAAACGCAGGCGCGTCTGGCCGATCGCTTGGGGATTCAGCAGTTTGCGGCTGTCATTGGCGGCAGTTTGGGTGGCATGCAGGCGCTGCGCTGGTCGATTACTTACCCTGAGCGCGTGCGCCATGCCCTGGTGATCGCGTCTGCGCCCAAGCTCACCGCGCAAAATATCGCGTTTAACGATGTGGCCCGCCAGGCGATTATTACCGACCCGGAGTTTCACGGCGGCGATTACTACCAGCATGAAGTGGTGCCGCGGCGTGGCCTGCGCTTGGCGCGGATGCTGGGGCATATCACTTATCTGTCGGATGATGGCATGGGCGAGAAATTTGGCCGCATGCTGCGCAGTGGCGAATACAAGTACGGCTTTGAGGTCGAATTCGAGATCGAATCGTATCTGCGCTATCAGGGGGATAAATTTTCCACCCGCTTTGATGCCAATACCTATTTGCTGATGACCAAGGCGCTGGATTATTTCGACCCAGCGCGCCATTACGGCGGCTCGCTGGCGCAGGCGATGCGGCAGGCGCAAGCCAAGTTTCTGGTGGTTTCCTTTACCTCGGATTGGCGTTTTGCCCCGTCGCGTTCGCGCGAAATTGTGAAAGCCTTGCTTGATGCCGATCGCAGTGTGTCGTATGCCGAAATCGAATCGCAGCACGGGCACGATGCGTTCCTGATGGAAGACGCACCGTATATGGCCGTGATGCGCGCCTATCTGAATAACGTGGCGAAGGAGATCGCATAATGGCTACCGCGTTGACACTGCGCCCCGACTTACAACACATTGCCGCGCAAATCCCCGCTGGCGCGCGGGTACTGGATCTGGGCTGCGCCGAAGGCGATCTGCTGGCTTGGCTGCAAGCGCATAAAAACGTGCGCGGCATTGGCGTGGATGTGGATGTTAATTCCATCGTCGCCTGCGTAGAAAAAGGCCTGAATGTCATTCAGGCCGACCTCGAAACCGGCTTGCAAAGCTTTGAAGATGGCAGCTTTGATTACGTGGTGCTCTCGCTCACGATTCAGGCCATGCACAATATTGAGCTGATCCTGCAAGAAATGCTGCGGGTGGGCAAAGTTGGGCTGGTTACCTTCCCGAACTTCGGTTTCTGGGAAAACCGCTGGCAGATTCTGCTCGGGCGCATGCCGGTATCGGAAACCATTCCCTACGAGTGGTACAACACGCCCAATATCCATTTCTGCACCGTGCACGATTTTGCCCGCCTGCTCGGTAAGCTAGGCATGCAGGTGGAACAGCAAATCGTGCTGCATCAGGGCGAGCGGGTGGAATTCTGGCCGAATCTGCTCGGTAGCTTGGCGCTGGTGCAATTTAGCCCGGCCCAATAGCCTTGCGTTAAGCACAATACCGGATTGGTGTATGGCCCGCAGAGGCATATGCTGCTTGTTTTTCAGTCGTATACCCAGGGGTAAAGATGGAGCAAGTTCGATTCGGCATCATCGGGGCGGGCCAGATCGCCGCCCGCTTTGTCGCAGGGCTGGCCGAAGTGCCGGCCGCCAAAGCGGTGGCCGTGTGCAATCGTAGCCCGGCCAAAGCCCGGCAATTTGCGGCCGTGCACCACATTGCCCAGGTATTTGATACCCCGGAAGAACTACTCGCCAGCGACATCGATGCGGTTTACATCGCTACGCCTCACCCCAGCCACGCGGCACTGAGCATCGCTGCGCTGCGGGCGGGCAAGGCGGTGCTGTGTGAAAAGCCGGCGGCCGTCACGCTGGCGGAGCTTGATGCCGTCTTGGCCGTCGCCCGCGACACGGCTTGCCTGTATATGGAAGCCATGAAGCCGCCGTTTTTCCCGCTTTACCAAACCTTGCGTGAGCGCATTGCTGCCGGCGCAATTGGCGAGCTGCGCTTTGTGCGCGCCGGCTTTGCCAATCTGGTGCCCAATGCCTATGTGCCGGCCAGCCATGCCGTGCTCGACCCGGCCCAGGCCGGTGGTGGCCTGCTGGATATCGGCATTTACAGTGCGTTTTTGGCGGTGAACTGGCTGGGGGAAGCTGCGCAAATTCAGACTTTAGGTCGCGTAGGCAGTACTGGCGTCGATGGCTTTGCCAGCCTGCAAGTACAACACGCACAGGGCATTAGTCAGCTCTACTGCGGGTTAGATTGCGCCGGCAGTGGCGAAGCGCTACTGGGCGGCACGGCGGGGCATATCGTGCTGCACGAGAAATGGTGGAATCCCACCAGCGCTACGCTGGTCAACGCCTTTGGCGAACGAGAAACCCTCACCTTGCCGGTGCAAGGTAGCGGCCTGAATTACGAAACCGCGCATTTTTGCGCCTTGCTGCAAGCCGGCGAGCGCGAAAGCCCGATCTTGCCGCACGCCAAAACCCGCGCCGCACTCGCCATGGTGCTGGCCGCGCGCGAGGCGGTGCTGGGGTATACGCCAGAAAGTCATATTTAATCAGGATTAGCGCAGGATACCCATGAAAGACTATTTGCTTGACGAGCGCATCATCAAAAAAATCGCCACCGGCCACGGCAGCTGCCTGGCCAGCGACGAAATTACCGTTGAGGGCTATCCCGTTGGCCTGATGTACCGCGAAAAACCGACCAAAGACGGCGATAGCGGCTGGCGCTTTTTCTCGGGCACCGAAGATCAGAAATACTTAAACAATCCGAAAAATCACAGCGAATTCGATGTGAATGTCATCGCCAATTACGATGCCAGCATTATCCCGCTGCTTGCCTCGCCGGTCGGTAGTGTGTTCGAGCGCTTTGTAAAAAGCGAAAACGATGATGAATTCAAACCGGTGACGGATTGGTCGCCCTTAGATTAATCTACGGTTAGAACGCTATTTTTCAGTCTTATACAGGAGAGCTTATGCTCCAGATCACCAGCCATTTCGATTCCGGTTCGATTGATGTGATTGATGCCACCGACGCCGCCAATATCCGCCTGAATTTGCGGCCGGATAATGCCGCCGATTTTGCGCAGTGGTTTCACTTTCGCCTCTCCGGCGCGCGCGATGTCGATTGCACCTTAAAGATCGAAAACGCGGGGCAGAGTGCGTATCCGGATGGCTGGGTGGATTATCAGGCGGTGGCCTCGTATGACCGTGAGCACTGGTTTCGCGTCGAGACCGAGTTTGATGGGCAAACCCTGACAATTAAACACACGCCGCACACCGATGTGATGTGGTTTGCCTATTTCGAGCCCTACAGCTGGGAGCGTCATCAAACCTTACTGGGCAATGCCGTGACTGCAGCGCCATGGGTGAAGCTGGAGCAGCTGGGCGTGACGCCGGATGGGCATGATTTTGATTTGCTGCGGGTGGGCATTCAGAAAGGCTATTACGGCATCAATAAGAAAAAAATCTGGGTAACGGCGCGCCAGCATCCGGGCGAGAGCATGGCCGAATGGTTTGTGGAAGGCCTGCTGGAAACGCTGCTTGATCCGCAAAACCCCATCGCGCGGGCCTTGCTGGAAAAGTGCGTGTTTTACGTGGTACCGAATATGAATCCGGATGGTAGTGTGCGCGGCAATTTGCGCACCAATGCGCTGGGCGCCAATCTGAACCGCGAATGGCAAACGCCAACGCTGGAGCGCAGCCCCGAAGTGTATTGGGTGCGCGAGAAAATGCAGCAAGTGGGTGTGGATGCCTTTTTTGATATTCATGGCGACGAGAGTATTCCGCATAATTTTGTGGCGGGCTGTGAAAGCAACCCCTCGTTCTCCTGCCGGCAGCATGATCTGCAAGAAGCGTTCAAACAGGCATGGCTGGCTGCTAGCCCGGATTTTCAGGTGGAACACGGCTACGAAGTCGGCAAATTTGGCCCGGAGACACTGACTTTAGGCACCAACTGGGTCGGGGATCATTTTGATTGCCTTGCCTACACGGTGGAAATGCCCTTTAAAGACACCGCCAATCGGCCGCTGCCCGAGGTGGGCTGGAATGGCGAGCGCTCAACGCAATTGGGCGCCAGTTTACTGGCGGCGCTGTACGCCATCTTGCCGCAGCTCTAAGCGCGGTACTGCCAGAGATACCGGCGCTGCGGCGCCGGTTTTGCATTGATCTGGCACAAGCTTGCGCCAAGCCCGGCGGGGCAAGAATTTGCCTTGGCAAGCGGCGGCTTTGGGCGTAAGTTGAAGTTCTGTTCTTGGCTGGAGTCGGGCATGCTCAATCCGTTTGAAACTGCGAGCGTTACCTTTGCCACCCCGCTGGCGATGCTGGTGGCCTGCCATGATCGGGTGCGCCACTATGCGGCGCTGACCCGTACCCTCGTGACTCATCTGGAGCAACACGGCGCCGATGCGGCCGCGATTGCCGGCGCGCAATCCATACTGCGCTATTTTGATGTGGCCGCGCCGCTGCATCATCAGGATGAAGACGAAGACCTGTTTGCCGCCATGCTGCCGCTGGCTGATCCCACCCTGCGCGCGCACATCGAAGCCATCATGGCCGAGCACGACACGCTGGGGGCCTTGTGGCAAGAAGTGCGACAGGCCTTGTTGGCCGTGGTCGCGGGCGATGATAACCAGCTCACGCATGCGCTGGCCGCCCGCTTTGCCCAGCTGTATCCGGCCCATGCGCTGCGCGAGGAAGAAGACATTTACCCTTACGCCAAAGTGCTGCTGGATGAAGCCACCCTGGCTGAGTTAGGCCGGCGGATGGCGGCACGGCGCGGGCAGCGTTAACTGCCGGCGTTTTTCTCCTGCACCACAATCCGATATTCGCGCACATCCAGCGGCTCGGTCTCGCCGCCTTGCCACGGTTTGCGATACACAAAGCGCAGCGTGGCTTCACCGCTGTCTTTGGCCTGAAAGCGCCAGATGGTATCGCCGATCACCGGCCGCGCCTGTGGATCACGCGGGATAAATTTCCAATCCTGCGTCATGGTCAGCGGCGCCGCGGCGGGCGGCTCGTAAAACCACAGATAGCCAGTGCTGGGGCTAGACGGCAGCTTCACCGTCAGGGTTTCACGCGGCTGTAGTTTGATCTCTTGCTGGTGTTCCAGCTGGGTGACTAGCTGCTCGGCCATGGCCACTGGGCTGGCGCACAGGCCGGCCAGCAGCAGGCCGCCAAGAGGGCGTCGTAAATCCAACATCACCATGCTCCGCTTAAACCGAGGAGCTTTCATGCTACGGGGGCGGCGGGTGAGGGCGCTGTTAATAAATCCCCGCGCAGGGCGTTAAAAATTACACGGCTATGGGTATGCCTTTAAAGTCATTATTCATCATGGCTTTTGTGGCTATACCTTGAGTGAGTATGGGCGAAAAAAGACCGGCGCTCGGCCGGTCTGTCGCGCAGCAGGGCGGAGTTTAGCCCAAACGACGGCGGAATAAATCGAACGCCAGCTGATAGCCCAGCAGCGCCAATTGCGGGTCATAACGATCACCTTCGTCACGCATAAAGGCGTGCGGGCCATTGAATTCATGCCAAGTGAAGGTTTTGTCGGCGGCAACCAAAGCCTGATATACCTGCGCGCGGCCAGCCGCCGGAATATGTGGGTCTTGCTTGCCCCAGATCATCAGCAGCTCGCCGCTGATTTCCGCCAGTCGTTCCATGCTGTGTTGGCCGGGCAGATTGGGGATGACATTGGTGTGCAGGTCGGTGGCGTAGAAACACGCGGTGGCTTTGATTTCCGGCTGCAGTGCAGCGCGGAAAGCCAGATGGCCGCCAATGCAGAAACCCATCGCGCCAAAATCGCCGCTATGCCAAGGCTGCTGTTTCACCCAGGCGATCATCGCCGCATTGTCGGTATCGTAGCCTTCGACCGATTTGGCCATTTTGTCGGCATTGCCTTTATCGCGGCCGGCGTCGTCATACGCCAATACGGTGCCAATGGGGTTCAGCTCATGGAATACTTCCGGCACCAGCACGTTATAGCCGTGGCCGGCGATGATTTTCGCCGCGCGCTCGATCGGGCCGGTTTGCTGGAAAATCTCGGAATAAAACAGAATCGTTGGGTATTGGCCCGCTTCGGCTGGGCGGTGCACATAAGTGCGCATCACGCCGGTCGGGGTGGCCAGATCGGTGATTTCGCTTTTGATCATCATGAGTGCAATTTCCTGCAAAAAAGGGAATAAAAAACGCCCTCGGATCAGAGGGCGTATCGGCATGGATTACTTGGTGAGCTTTTCCAGTGCTTCGCGGTATTTCGCCGCGGTTTTTTCCGCTACTTCGGCGGGCAGGGCCGGGGCTGGCGGGGTTTTATCCCAGCCGGTAGTTTCCAGCCAATCGCGCACGAATTGTTTGTCGTAGCTTGGTGGGTTGGTGCCGGGCTGGTATTGGTCGGCAGGCCAGAAGCGGCTGCTGTCAGGCGTCAGCGCTTCGTCCATCAGGCACAGCACGCCATTTTCATCGAGGCCGAATTCAAATTTGGTGTCGCCGATGATAATGCCGCGGGTGGCGGCGTATTCGCTGGCGGTTTTGTACAAGAGGATCGCGGTATCGCGCACTTTGGCGGCCAATTCGGCGCCCAAGATTTCTTCGCATTGTGCGTAGCTGATGTTCTCGTCGTGATCGCCCACTGCCGCTTTGGTCGATGGCGTGAAGATCGGCTCTGGCAGTTTGTCGGCCTCAACTAGGCCGGCTGGCAACTGGATACCGCACACAGTACCTTGCTGTTTGTATTCTTTCCAGCCGCTGCCAGCGATATACCCCCGTACAATCGCTTCTACCGGCACCGGTTTCAGGCGTTTGCACACCACGGCGCGGCCTTCGACTTGCGGGCGGTCGGCGGCGGAAACCACGTCTTCGGGTTGATCGCCGGTGAAGTGGCTAGGCACCACGTCTTTGAGCAGGTCGAACCAGAAATTGGAGATCGAAGTCAGGATCTTGCCTTTTTCCGGAATCGGCTCGGCCAGAATCACGTCAAACGCCGACAGGCGATCGGTGGCGATCATCAGCATGCGCTGGTCGTCAATTTCGTACAGATCGCGCACTTTGCCCGAGTAGATTTTTTTCAGGCTGGTGAGATTGGTGGAAGTCAGGCCGCTCATCATTGCTCCAGAAGCGTGGTGGATCACCACTAGGACGAATCAAGGCGGTATTTTGCCTGAATCGCCGCGCTTTGCCTATTTACGCGGCGCTTGAGCCGCCCAGCGCAAGGCTATTTTCAGTCGGCTCGGGGCAAGGCTGCGGGCTGCCGGTATGGCGCACCAGCCGATAGACTTTCACCCCTTCATTGCGATGATCGAGCCGGGTTTCCCAGCCTTCGCTGCGAAAGCCTAGCGCGTGGTAAAAATCGTAGGCGCCCTGATTATTGGCAAAGCAGATGGTGGCCATTTCGCTGCAGCGGTGGCGCTCTTGCGCGATGGTGGTGAGCGCGCAGACCAGATAGCGGGCCACACCCATGCGGCGGGCGCGTGGATTAACGATCAGATGGCCAATCCAGGCGCGGCCTTGGTGTTTGGCGTTATACAGGCTGGCATAGCCCAGCACATGCTCGTCATTACAGACCACAAAGCCGTCTTCATGGCCGGCCAAGTGCTGCAAGAGTTTCAGCGGTTCTGCCGGCCATTCGGCGCGGGGAAACAGAAAACGCAATTCGGTCGGCGTTTGCGGCCAGCTCACGATCAGGCTGAGATCATCCAGCGTGGCCCGGCGCAAGCGGTAACGGGGAGCGTTCATAAGCAATGACGATAGTTTGTCAGCAAAACAACCATCTTAGCGGAATGTTGTCAGCAAGGTGAAATTATTTGCCCGCGGCGCTGGCAGTGGCGGCGCGGCGCGAGTGAGGGCGATGATGCAGTCTGGGGTATTGCCCATGCCGTCTTTGCTAGACTGGCTTGGCGAGCAATACCCGTGACAGATGGTGGCCGTGGTGGCCGCTTACAGTGTTTCTTTGATGGCGCGGGCTTGCTCTAGCGCGTCTTCGGCGGTGGCGGCCAAGACATTGTAGTGGCCCATTTTCCGGCCCGGCCGCGCCATCTTTTTGCCATACAGATGCAGCTTGGCATTCGGCGCGGTGAGCAGCACATCCCAACGTGGCTCGGCCCCCTCTTCGCCCCACACATCGCCCAGCAGATTCACCATCACGGTGGGCTGCAGCAGATCGGGTTTGCCCGGGTACAGCCCGCACATGGCGCGCACTTGCTGCTCAAACTGGCTGGTCAGCGTCGCGTCTAGCGTGTAGTGGCCCGAGTTATGCGGGCGTGGCGCCATTTCATTGATCACCAGCGCATCACCTTCCAGCACGAAAAATTCCACCGCCATCACGCCGATGTAGTCGAGTTTTTCGGCCAGCGTCATCGCCATGGCGCGCGCGCGTTCGGCGACTTCGGGCTTCACCCGGGCCGGCACGATCGAGACATCGAGAATGCCATCGACGTGCTCGTTTTCTGCCACTGGAAAGCTCACCACTTCATTGGCGCGAGTGCGGGTCACAATCACCGACACCTCGGCCGCCAAGGGCAGCATTTTTTCCAGCACACAGGGCTGATGCTTCATTTCGGCATGCGCAAAACGTGCCTCTTCCGCGGTTTTCACCCGCACCTGGCCTTTGCCGTCGTAGCCTAAACGCGCGGTTTTCAGGATGCCGGGCAGATAGGGCGCGAGGTCGCCTTCCAGGCTGGCGGCGTTTTTGACTGCCAGAAACGGCGCGGTATCCAGGCCCGCGTCGCGGATAAAGGTTTTCTCGGCGATGCGGTCTTGCGCAATGGCGACGCAATCGCCGGATGGCGAAACCGGCACACCTTGGGCGGCCAGCCAGCGCATCGAGTCGGCATTCACATTTTCAAATTCGGTGGTGATGGCCGCACAATGCTCCGCCATGTACTGCAGCGCTGCTGGATCGGTAAACGATTTGCACAGATGGACATCCGCAAAATCCGCCGCGGGGGCGTGTTGGTCCGGGTCGAGCACGGTCACGCGGTAGCCCATGGTTTTGGCTGCCGTGGCGAACATGCGGCCCAGCTGGCCGCCGCCCAAAATGCCCAGCATCGCCGGGGGCAAAATAGGGGTTGTCGCTTTATTGCTCATCGTTGTCTTCCTTCCATTGCAGTCTTGCTTTAAAAGCCTGGTGGCGGGCAAATCCCCATTGCCCAAAGCCGTATATCCCGCCAGCGATCATCGCCATTGGGTTTGCAGCCCATACCCCCTCAATCCAGTTGGGATAAGTGCCGCTGTAATGCCAAAGTGCCGCCAACAGCAGGGAACAGGTCAGTCCCCAAAATAAACAGCCCTTGACCAGTATGTAATACCAGCAAGGGCGTAGATCGGTAGGCGGTGTGCGATCGATCATTCGACAGCGGGTAATTCCATGGCCAGCACGGTTTGTCTCTGGCTTTCGCGGAAATCATTCAGCTGTTGCGCCAGTGCTGGGTTGCTACCGGCCAGCATCGCCACGGCAAACAGGCCGGCATTGGCAGCGCCCGCTTCACCAATCGCGAAGGTGGCCACCGGAATGCCTTTGGGCATTTGCACGATCGACAACAGCGAATCTTCGCCGCGCAGATATTT
The DNA here is from genome assembly GCF_945957625.1 of uncultured Chitinibacter sp. NCBI lineage: Bacteria > Pseudomonadati > Pseudomonadota > Betaproteobacteria > Neisseriales > Chitinibacteraceae > Chitinibacter > uncultured Chitinibacter sp. The sequence goes on along the minus strand of NZ_CAMFLP010000004.1, from coordinate 153,993 downwards.
GGAGGGCACAGGCACACCCAAGACTGGCACGGTGGTTTTCGCGGCCAACATACCTGGCAAATGGGCTGCACCGCCGGCGCCAGCAATAATGCAGGTCAGGCCGCGGGCTGCCGCTTCTTCGGCATATTGAAACAACAAATCCGGGGTGCGGTGGGCCGATACCACTTTGCATTCAAACTCGACGCCAAAGGCTTTCAGCTGCTTGGCTGCGTGTTGCATCACTTCCCAATCGCTATTGCTACCCATTACTACGCCGACTTGAACCATCGCCGTGAACTCCAAACGCAAAAGCGGTCAATTTTACCGAAAAAACAAGTCGTTCCGATAGGGGTTTGGACAAAAGGTGCTGCCTTGTATCAGGAAAATTACCTACAGTATTAGCGTTGACTAATATTTGCGACTGGGGCAATATCTTGTCATACAGCTAGTCTGCATGTGGCTGTAGTGTTTCATTTCCATCCTATGTCTTACTGAGCGCCATTTCGATTCGTCGAACTGGCGTTTTTTTTGCCCGAAAGTTGCGCGTTGCTTGGTTTTGCCAGCACGATCCTGCTAAATTGAAGCTTCATTGCCAATGAGGTGCGATTTGATGCGGTCTTGCGGCGGCCTTTGCTGGCCTGTGTGGCGCCCAGCCCCTGCGTGCTGGATGCGTCGCCCTGCGGATGTGATCTATGCGTAGCTTCGGCCCGCTCTCGCGCTATCTATTTGGCCGCATCCTGTTTTACAGCCTGTTGCTGTCCTTGCTCACCAGCCTCGTGAACGGCTGGGTGGCGTATCAGGATGGCTTGGCGCGCCAGCGCGCCCAAGTGCAATCGGTGATCACCGCCTACCAAAACAGCCTGACCAAAGCGATTTGGGAAGTCGATTACGAATCCGCCCATATCCAGCTACAGGGCTTATCCCGTTTTCCGGCGATTTTGTCCGCGCGTATTGTCAGTGCCGGCCCCAAGCTCGAATACCGCAAAAAAGACGCCAATCAGCAGCAAATCACCGAGCTCAAGGTGTACTCGCTGCAAATGCCCAAGGCCAATCAATCGCTAGGCACTTGGGAAATCCGCCTGGATCGCGAATTACTGCGGCAGGAAGTCTGGCGCGAAGCGCTGCGCTTTGCCTGGATTGTGAGTATTGAACTCTTTCTGATTGCCTTTCTGATTTTTCTATTATTCCGCCGCAATATTTCACTGCCAATTCAGGCTTTGTCGGAGCACGTGCAGCGGATGGACGAGACCCGGCTGGCGATTTCGGCCCCCTTGCCCGAAGAAAAACATCGGCATGAAATTCACGAGCTAGCGGATGGGGTAACCCGGCTGCAGCATGATTTGCTGGCGCAATTTGCGCTGCGCGATGCCAATGCCCGCGAGCTGGCCGAACACCGCGATCAGCTGAATCAGATTTTGCTGCAGCAAGAACATCAGCTGGATGTGGTGGTGCAGCAGATGGCCGATGGTAGCGCGGTGATTAGCGGGCAGGGGCGAATCTTGTTTGCCAACCCGGCGTGGTCCGCGATGCTCAATTGCGGTTCGCCGCAGGCGGTGGTGGGCTTCTGGCCTTTACAATGGCTACTCAAGCCCGGCTGGAGCAATATTCAGGGGCGCTTGCTGCAAACCGATACCTTGCTGGGTGAATATCTGCTGCTGAATCGTCGTGATGCGCAAAGCTTACCGGTAGAGGCCAGCTTTTCGGTGCTGGAGCGCGATATGGATGGCGTGCCGGTGCGGATTCAGATCATGGTGCGGGATTTGTCGTCCCGGCTGGAAACCGAACGGGTATTGATTGCTGCCAAAGAAGCCGCGCTGATGGCCAGCCAGACCAAATCGGCCTTTTTGGCCAATATGAGCCACGAAATCCGCACGCCTTTGAATGCGGTGCTGGGTTTTTCTAGCCTGTTGGCCGAAACCGATCTTGATGCCGAGCAGCAGCAATATATTCAGAATATCCGTCACTCCGGCACCGCCTTGCTGACCTTGCTGAATGATATTCTGGATTTTTCCAAGATCGAAGCGGGGCAGCTGCAGCTGGAAAATATCGAGTTTGATCTGCGCCGGCTGCTGGAAGACACGCAAGACATCATTGCCGCCCAGGCCCAGCACAAGGGCTTGGAGCTTCTGTGCCTGGTGGATGCGTCTGTACCGCTGCAAGTCAATGGCGACCCTAGCCGCCTGCGGCAGATTTTGCTCAATCTACTCAATAACGCAGTGAAATTCACGCCCAAGGGCGAGATCATTACCCGTGCCCGCTTGGTGCAGCGCCACGGCGAGCAGGCGCGCATTCGCATCGAAGTAGCCGATCAGGGGATCGGCATTGCCCCCGAGGTGCAAAACCAGCTGTTTCAGCCTTTCCATCAGGCGGATGTCTCAACCACCCGCCGCTTTGGCGGTACCGGCCTGGGCTTATCGATTTGCCGGCGGCTGGTGGAGGCCATGCAAGGCGAGATTGGCGTAAGCAGTGAAGTTGGGCAGGGGGCGCAATTCTGGTTTGAAATCGAGCTGGGCTTACCGGCCAAGCGCGCCAGTTCGCCCACTCCTGCCGCGCTACATGGGCGGCAAATCGCGCTGTTGGCTACATCCATCACCGGCCGGCATAAATTACAGGCTGATCTACTGCAAATGGGCTGCGTGGTGCGCAGCTATGCCGACGAAGCCAGTCTGCTGACCGGCATAGCCGCTACGCCGCCGGAGCTGGTGCTGGTGGATCTATTATTGGGCGTGAGTTTGCCGGTGCATTTGCCGGCGCGGATTCACGCCGTGGCCGGCTGTGCGCAGGTGCCGGTGGTGCTCTCGGTTGCCCAAGGGGTGCAAGGGCAGGGCGCACAAGCCGATGAGGCTGGCTTTGCCGCCTATTTAAGCAAACCGATTCATTTTGAAGCCTTGGAGCAATGCCTCGCCCATGCCTTGCAACCCGAGCAGGCCGGCGAACAGGGCGGACTGCTGACCGTGCACAAGGTTGCCGAGCTGGCGGCCAAAGCCCGCCGTCATGTCTTGCTGGTAGAAGACAACCCGATGAATCAGAAAGTCGGCGTGCTGATGCTGGAAAAACTCGGCTGCCGGGTGGATTTAGCCAGCGATGGGGTGCAGGCGGTGCGCGCGGTGCAGCTGCATGACTATGATCTGGTGCTGATGGATTGCCAGATGCCCGAGCTGGATGGTTTTGACGCGACCCGGCAGATCCGCGCGCTCGGCGGCCGCTATCAGCAGCTGCCAATCGTGGCGCTGACTGCAAATGCCTTTGCCGAAGATCGCGAGCAATGCTTTAGCGCCGGCATGAATGACTTTATGACCAAACCGGTGCAGATCGAAGCCTTGCAAACGGTACTAATTCAATGGGTGCGCCCCAAAGTGCAAGTGTAAATCGGCCCTACTTGCCGATACAGAAACGACTAAAAATCACCCCCAGCAGATCGTCGCTGGTGAATTCGCCGGTGATTTCATTCAGGCTGTTTTGCGCTAGGCGCAGCTCCTCGGCCAAAATTTCGATTTGCAAGTAGGCCGCATCGGCGGTGTGCAGGTGCTCGCGCGCGGTGCGGATCGCGGTGAGGTGACGCTCGCGGGCGATAAAGACGTCATCGTTGATACCCTGCCACCCTATCTGCTTCAAGAGCTTGTCTTTTAAGTCGCGCAGCCCAACACCCTGCTTGGCGGAGATGTGGATTTCATCTTCAGCCACCACGCCGGGCACTTCGCCGGTGAGGTCGATTTTATTGAAGACCCGCAGCACCTTCAGCTTGGGGGGCAGCTTGGCCAGAATATGCTGATCGTGGGCGGTGACGCCTTCGCGGCTATCGACTAGCAAGAGCGCTAGATCGGCTTTTTCGACTGCGGCCCAGGTGCGCTCGATGCCGATGCGCTCCACGGTGTCGTCGGTCTCGCGCAGGCCGGCGGTGTCGATCAGGTGCAAGGGCACGCCATCAATCGACAGCAGCTCGCGCACTGTATCGCGGGTGGTGCCGGCGATGTCGGTCACGATGGCGATGTCTTCACCGGCCAGCGCATTCATCAGGCTGGATTTGCCCACATTGGGTTGCCCGATCAACACCACATGCATGCCTTCGCGCAGCAATTTGCCTTGCGTGGCGGTGGCGAGAGTGTGTTCAAGCTGGGCGGTGATGCCGGCCAGTTTGCCGCGCGCATCGGCGGCCTCAAGAAAATCGATGTCTTCTTCGGGGAAATCTAGCGTGGCTTCTACCAGCATGCGCAGGGTAATCAGCTCATCGACTAATTTATGCACTTCACGCGAAAAGGCGCCATCCAGCGATTTAAGCGCTGATTTGGCGGCGGCTTCGGATTGCGCGTCGATGATATCGGCCACGGCCTCGGCTTGGGCCAGATCGAGTTTGCCATTTAAAAAAGCGCGTTTGGTGAATTCGCCCGGCTGTGCGTGGCGCGCGCCCAGCTCGATGCAGCGTTTGAGTAGCATGCTCATTACCACCGGCCCGCCATGACCTTGCAATTCGAGCACGTCTTCGCCGGTAAAGCTGGCGGGGTTAGGGAAGAGCAGTGCCAGCCCTTCATCCAGCACCGCGCCATCGGCGGCTTTGAAACGTGCAAAATGCGCAAAGCGGGGCTTGAGCTCGCGGCCAATCAGTCCGGCGATCAGGGCCGAAAGATTGCGGCCGGAAATGCGGATCACCCCAACCCCGCCACGCCCCGGTGCGGTGGCGATGGCGGCGATGGTGTCTTGGATGTACAAAGTCATGGCGGCAGCCCGATACAGCGGTAAAACCTAATGATAACGCAGACTGCCGCCTGCTCGCTGCGTGGCGGCTTAGTGATGCATACCGCTCATGCCCGCGCTGGCTGCATCACTCATCAATAGCGTTGGGTCAAGCATGCCGAAAATCATGGCGATATGCGCAATCACCAGGAATATTGCGACAAAGATGGCGTGTAATTTCAGTTTGCGCTCTTCATCCCACGCTTTCCCGATTAAGCCCAAATCCAGCAGCGCCATCCCGCCCAGTGGGATTATCCCGGCCAGATAGCAACCCACCGCAATGACATCGGCCGCGCCCAGCCAGCCACCGCTGGCGGTGAGTGGAATCACGGCAGTTTTCGTCAGGTAGATAAATACTCCGGTGAAATAGATACCGCCGGTGATGCTGGCCCAACGGTTAATCCGGCGCAGCCAGCCGCCTTGCGGGCGGCTAAACAGGATAAATAGCTCGGTGATGGCCACGGTTTCGGCCAGGATGACCGGAATGGCCATAAACAGGATCAGATTCCACGGTTGATTGTCGGCCAGTAGGGCCATGTAATGGGTCATATTCATGATGTTCTCCGCGGGCGTGCCGGCACGCCCGGCATAAAAGCAGGTGAACTAGGGCGCAAATTGCGCCATAGCGTGGCAGAGTGAATTACTGCGCGGCGGCTTTTGGTGGCGGAGAGGGCGGGGTGATGTAATGCGAGGCATGCGCATGGCTCAGGGCGAGCGTGCGCGGGGTTTGGATGGGGATTAAGGGCAGTAACACCACCGGGGCGGTGGGCACGGCGCAATGGGCGAGGCAATCGGGCGCGGCTGAGAGCAGGGTTTGGTTGCTGCTGGTGGTGGCCGCGGTGCTGTCGCAGTGGTTGTAGCTAGCCGTTGCTGGGCTCGTCGGTAGCGCCCGCAAGCTGGCAAACAGCGGCCCGCTGCTCAACAGCAGCAAGAGCGCCAGTAAGCTGGCTAAGCAGGAAGTCAGAACGGAGCGCGACATCTAGCAATAGGCTCAGACGATTCGGTTTAGTTCCCAGTCTGCCAAACTTTTTGGCCGGGATTATTGTGTTATCGCAAGCGGGGGGTATGGGGCTGAAGCCCTTGATAGAGATTGTGTAGATGCATATACCCTGGGCAATAAAAAAGCCACCCGCAGGTGGCTTTTTTAGCGTTGGGCGCTTAGCTGTTTTTTGCCAGCTGCGCTTGCTTTTCAACTTGCTTGGTAATCACATACTGCTGTGCGATCGACAGTACGTTATTCACCACCCAGTACAGCACCAAGCCGGCTGGGAAGAAGAAGAAGAACACCGAGAATACGATAGGCATCCACTTCATCATCTTCGCCTGCATTGGATCAGGTGGCGGTGGCGACAATGACGACTGCACATACATCGACACGGCCATGATCAGTGGCAAGATGTAGAACGGATCAGGGATCGACAGATCGTGAATCCAGAATTCCCACGGCGCTTGGCGCAATTCCACCGCGGCCAGCAGCATCCAGTAGAAACCCATAAACACCGGAATCTGTACCAGCATCGGCAAACAACCGCCCAGCGGGTTCACTTTCTCGGTTTTGTACATTTCCATCACGGCCTGCTGGAATTTCATCCGGTCATCGCCGTGGCGCTGTTTCAGGGCTTCCATCCGTGGGGCCAGTTGGCGCATTTTTGCCATCGAGCGATAGCTGGCGCTGGCCAGTGGGAAGAAGGCGGCTTTAATCAGCAGCGTTACCAGAATGATCGACCAACCCCAGTTGCCCACGAAGCTGTGGATAAACTGCAGCACGGCAAACAGTGGCTTCGCGAAGATGGTGAACATGCCATAGTCTTTCACCAGATCAAAGTCTTTGGCAGTGTCTTTCAGGCGCTTGGTTTCTTGCGGGCCCACATACAGTGGTACCGATTTTTCCAGCTTCGCGCCAGCGGCGATGGTCGGCAAGTCGATGGTTGAGCTCACTGCAAACTGGTTGTCTGGCAGCGCTTTCATCTCATAGCGACAAGCATTCGGTGCGCACTGGGCAGCGCCGCCATTGGGCGACATGATCCAGCCCGAAACGAAGTAGTGCTGAATCATCGCAATCCAGCCATCGTTAGCGCTTGGCGTGTATTTGGCTTCGCCTTTGCTGATTTTGGCAAATTCCACTTTCTGGAATTTACCCGCATCGGTGTAGACCGCAGGGCCAGTAAAGGTGTGCGTGCCAAACATGCCTGGGTTTTCTACTTGGCCATCACGGGTCAGGCGGTAGTAGGCGCTGGCATTGATTGGCGCGGCGCTACCATTGGCGATCTCGTACTTCACGTCGATCAGATAGCTGTCACGCTTGAAGGTGTAGATCTTGGCCACTTTAACGCCACTGGCGGTCGTGTGCTCCAGACGCACCGCGACTTCGTTCTGACCATCGGCCAGCTGATAGCTGGTTTGCGCGCTGGTGAACTGATTTTTGTGTGTTGGCAGATCGCCACCCAGCAGGCCGGTTTGCGCCACATAAATGTGCTCGCCTTCGTCTTGCAGCAGGGTGAATGGTTTTTTCGGATCTTTGGTGTCACCGTGTTTCAGCAGTTTCACTTCACGCAGATCGGCACCATTGGTATCGATCACAGCGGTGAGCAAATCGGTGCGAACAGCAATGCGATTGCCTTTGGCCAGGCGGCTATTGTCGGCCGGGGTAGCTGCATTGCTGCCGGTGGCCGTTACGGCGCTGGCGGCAGCCGAAGCTTTGGCAACGCTAGAGGCGTTTTGCTTGAGCTGCGGATATTGCTGCTCCATATAGTGTTGCCAGAAGAACAAGATGCCGAACGACAGGGCAACAAACAGGACGAGTCTCTTGGTATCCATTTGGACGGACGAGCTCCCACTCACTCAGGGGTTATTGATTAGGGTACCGGATCATGCCCGCAGCCACCCCAAGGATGGCAGCGACACAAGCGGCGGACAGTCAGGTAACAGCCCTTGGCGGCACCGTATTTCTGGATGGCTTCAATGCTGTACTGCGAGCAAGTCGGGGTAAACCGGCAGCGCGGGCCCAGCAAGGGGCTGATCATCAGCTGGTAAAGTTTCACGAGTGCGATGATAAGGCGCGACATGTGCGAATCTTCTTGAACAAGCTCAATAAAGCTGCACGTGCGGCGGCGCCTTCCTGACGAGTGAACGCCTTACGCGAACGCACCACGATATCCAGCCCGGCTAACTGAGTGGCATTTAACCGGAAAGTTTCTCGAATGGTGCGTTTGATGTAGTTGCGACCCACGGCCCGTTTGTCGGTTTTTTTGCCGACCACCAGGCCCAGACGGGCTGCCTGACCTGCATTCGGTTTGCCCAGCAGCTGGAAGTAATCATTCCCCACTGAAGCGCGCAAACTAAAAACGGATGAAAAATCATCCGTTTTTAGTAGACGCGCTGAGCGCGTAAAGCGGTAGCGAGGGACGCTACTCATACTGTGGCCTGCGCTGGCAAACTCAAGCAAGGCTTAAGCAGACAGTACTTTGCGGCCTTTAGCGCGGCGTGCGTTCAGGACGCGACGGCCACCTACAGTGCTCATGCGAACGCGAAAGCCGTGAGTACGCTTGCGTTTGATTACAGAAGGTTGGAAAGTACGCTTCATGATGAATCCTAGATAGACAAAGGTGCAGTAAACACGCGATTTAATCAGTGTGCAGTCTGTTTTGTCAAGATAAAATGTTTCGGGGCAAAGGTGTAAAGGCTGTGGATAAGTTTGGGATGAAGCGGTACAATGGGGCGCTTCCCGTTTCAACCCCTGTCACTTTTTCCGCGAGCGCTGGCCCTGTTGGGCTGTGAGTGCGGGTGAGGTGTCGCCACGGCAAACAAAAACATAAGTATGCAAACAGAAGCCCTTTGGTCACATTGCCTGAATGAGTTGCAGCAGAGTCTGGCTGCCAGTCAGTACAATATCTGGATCAAGCCCCTGGCCAATAGTGCGCAGCTGATTGATGGCAGCTTGGTCATTGCCGTTCCCAATCAAATTTTCCTGCAATTTATTCGTGATCGCTATCTGGGCATGATCGAGATGGCCGCGGCGAAAGTGTGCGAAGGCTTGCCGCCGCCGATCGAATTGCGCGTGGGCGCTGCGCCCGCGCCTGCTGTGGCGGCCGTGGCCCCTGCGGCAAAAGTGGCTGATGCCACGCCTGCGGCCGAAGAGGCGCCCGTGGCTGCTGCCGCGGCGCCCGCATTGCAACCCAAGCCCGCCAAGCGCTTTGATGCGGCGGGCTCCAATCATGAATTATCCCGCCTGAACCCGAGCCATACCTTTGATACGCTAGTGACCGGTAAGGCCAATCAGGTGGCGCGTGCTGCCGCCGTGCAGGTGGCGGAAAACCCGGGCGTGAGCTACAACCCGCTGTTTGTGTACGGTGGGGTCGGCCTGGGTAAAACGCACTTGATTCAGGCGATTGGTAATTTTGTACACCAGCACAATCCACAAGCCAAAATCCGCTACATCCATGCGGAAAAATATGTGCAGGATGTGGTGAAAGCCTACCAGCACAAATCATTCGACGAATTTAAAAAGTACTACCACTCGCTCGATGTGCTGCTGGTGGATGATATTCAATTCTTTGTCGGCAAAGACCGCACGCAGGAAGAGTTCTTCTATCTCTTTAATGCGCTGCTGGAAAGCGGCAAGCAGATCATCCTGACCTCGGACAAAATCCCCCGCGAAATCGAAGGCCTGCAAGAGCGGCTGACTAGTCGCTTCTCGTGGGGTCTGATCGTGCCGATCGAGCCGCCAGAAACCGAAATGCGGGTGGCGATTTTGATGAAAAAAGCCGAGGCCGAGCATTTCAAGCTCGATGCAACGGTGGCTTTCTTTATCGCCAAAAACATCCGCTCTAATGTGCGTGAGCTGGAAGGCGCGCTCAAGCGGGTGATGGCCTATGCGCGCTTTACTAATCAGGCGATTACGGTCGATTCAGCCAAAGAAGCGCTGCGCGATATTCTGGCCTCGGGTAGCCGGCAGGTGTCGGTGGAAAATATCCAGAAAACCGTCGCCGATTTTTACAAAATCAAAGTGGCCGACATGCACAGCAAAAAGCGTACGCGCGATATTGCGCGCCCGCGGCAATTGGCCATGGCGCTCACCAAAGAGCTGACGCAGATGAGTTTGCCGGCGATTGGCGACGCTTTTGGCGGCCGTGATCACACCACGGTGCTACATGCCTGCCGAACGATTCAGGATTTCCGCCAAACGGATCAGGAATTGGCGCATCAATACGGCGTATTGCTGCAGATGTTGCGTTCCTGAACGAAAACCCTGCTGCGGGTATTTCGCAATCTGAAAGCCGCCCTGAAATCGGGTAGAATCGAGTGTTAATTTATTCAACCATTTGACTGGATTAGGTGAGGGAAAATGCAACTGCTGCAAGCTGAACGCGATTCGCTCTTGAAACCACTGGCTACCGTGACCGGGATTGTGGAGCGTCGCCATACTTTGCCGATTCTCTCTAATGTGCTGATCAAAAAAGACGGCGACAAACTGGTGTTTACCGGCACTGATCTGGAAATCCAGATCAGCAGCTCGCAAAGCGATGGTTTTTCGGGGGGCGACTTTGCCATTACCGTGGCCGCGAAAAAGCTGTCGGATATTCTGCGCGCTATTCCGGATAAAACCGTGGTGTCGTTTGAAGAGGCCGACGGCCGTCTGACCATCAAAGCCGGCAAGAGCCGCTTTGCCTTGCAAACGCTGCCGGCCAATGATTTCCCGCAGCTGGCGGTGGATAACAATACCCGCGCCACGGTGCGGATGCCGCAAGGCCAGCTCAAAGCGTTGCTAGGCCGGGTGCAATTTGCCATGGCGCATCAGGATATCCGCTACTATCTGAACGGCATGTTTATGGTGACCGAGGGCAATCTGCTCAAATTGGTGGCCACCGATGGCCACCGCCTGGGTTTTGCTTCAACCGAGCTGACCGCTTCGTTTGATAAAAACGAAGTGATTTTGCCGCGTAAAACCATTCTGGAGCTCTACAAACTGCTGGCTGATGTGGATGACGAAGTCGCCATCGACATCGCGGGCAACCAGGTCAAATTTACCTTTGGCAATATCGTGATCCACAGTAAAGTGGTGGATGGCAAATTCCCGGATTACAACCGGGTGATTCCGGTGAACAACCAGCGCCTGTTGTCAGTCGAGCGCACCGCCTTGCTGGCGGCAATGCAGCGCGCGGCCATTCTGTCGAATGAAAAATTCCGCGGCGTACGTCTGGTGCTGACCGAAGGTAGCCTGAAAATCCTGTGCAACAACAATGAACAGGAAGAAGCACAAGAAGAGCTTGAGGTGGTATATGCCCACGAGCCACTGGATGTGGGCTTTAACATCCAATACCTCCTGGATGTATTAACCAATCTTTCGGTGGAAACCCTGCACTGCTACTTCGGGGATGTGAATTCCAGCGTGCTGGTCACTATCCCGGATAACGAGCACTTCAAATACATCGTCATGCCAATGCGCATTTAGTCGTTTGGTGAAGCTACAAAAGGGCGCTTGCGCCCTTTGTATTTTGCCCTTTGGTCTTCACCCCGCATTCTGATTGAGTCTTATGAGCGAACATCAACATCCTGAAGCAAACCCGGCCGAATATGGCGCCGACAGTATCCGCATCCTGAAGGGCCTTGAAGCCGTCCGCAAACGTCCCGGCATGTATATCGGTGACACGGGCGACGGCACAGGTCTGCATCACATGGTGTTCGAGGTGCTGGATAACGCCATCGACGAGGCGCTGGCTGGTCATTGCGACACGATCAAGGTCATTATCCACGCCGATAACTCGATTTCGATCGAAGACAATGGCCGTGGTATCCCTACCGCGATCAAGGAAGACGACGAATTCAAACGCTCGGCGGCTGAAATCGTGATGACCGAGCTGCATGCGGGCGGTAAATTCGACCAGAACAGCTACAAAGTCTCCGGCGGTCTGCATGGCGTGGGGGTGTCGGTGGTGAATGCGCTGTCGGATTGGCTGCGCCTCACCATTCGCCGCGATGGCAAAGTGCACACCATGGAATTCCGCCAAGGTGAAGCCGTGGCGCCCCTGAAAGTCATTGGCGACACCGACAAGCGCGGTACCGAAGTGCATTTCATGGCCAGCGCCGAAACCTTTGGCGTGATCGAATTTCATTTCGAGATTTTGGCCAAACGGATTCGCGAGCTGTCATTCCTGAATAACGGCGTGAATATCCTGCTGATCGATCGTCGCAACGGGAAAGAAGAAAACTTCAACTACACCGGCGGCGTGAAAGGCTTTGTTGAATATGTCAACCGCGCCAAAACCGTGCTGCACCCGCATATTTTTTATGCGCTGGGCGAAAAAGACGGCATGACGGTGGAAGTGGCCATGCAGTGGAACGATTCTTACCAAGAATCGGTGCAATGCTTTACCAATAATATTCCGCAGCGTGATGGCGGCACTCACATGACCGCACTGCGGCAGGTGATGACCCGTACGCTGAATCAATACATCGAAAGCCACGAATTCGCGAAAAAAGCCAAGGTAGAAACCAGCGGCGATGATATGCGGGAAGGCTTGTCGTGTGTCTTGTCGGTGAAGCTGCCAGACCCGAAATTCAGCAGCCAGACCAAAGATAAACTGGTTTCTAGCGAAATCGGCCCGGTGGTGAATGAAGTGGTCGCGCAAGCGCTGGCGGATTTCCTGCTCGAAAACCCGAACGACGCCAAAATTATTTGCAGCAAAATCGTCGACGCCGCGCGTGCCCGCGAAGCCGCCCGCAAAGCGCGCGAGATTACCCGCCGTAAAGGTGTGCTGGATGGCTTGGGCCTGCCCGGCAAACTGGCCGACTGCCAGGAAAAAAATCCGGAATTGTCTGAGCTGTATCTGGTCGAGGGTGATTCCGCCGGCGGCTCAGCCAAGCAAGGCCGTGATCGCAAATTCCAGGCCATTCTGCCGCTGAAAGGTAAGATTCTGAACGTGGAACGCGCGCGTTTTGATCGCATGTTGGCCAGCCAAGAAGTCGGCACGCTGATTACCGCACTGGGCTGCGGCATTGGCAAAGATGATTTCAATATCGAAAAACTGCGCTACCACCGCATCATTATCATGACGGATGCGGACGTGGATGGCTCGCATATCCGTACCCTGCTGCTCACCTTCTTCTATCGCCAGCTGCCTGAGCTGGTAGAGCGCGGCTACATCTATATCGCGCAGCCGCCACTGTTTAAAGTGAAGCAGGGCAAAAAAGAAACTTATCTGAAAGACGAGCAAGAGCTGAAACAGCACTTGTTGCGCGCCGCCATGGATGGCGCCGAGTTGCTGCCGGGCGCGGATAAGCCGGGCATCAGCGGCGAAGCACTCGAAACGCTGGCCAAGCAATACTTCGTGACCGAAGCAGTGATCGAACGCGAAAGCCGCTTTATCGACCCGATGATCCTCAACGCCATGCTCACCATGGCCCCGATCAATCTGGCCGACGAAGCCGCCGCGCAAGATACCGCCGCCCGTCTGACTGCCGCGGTGAATCACCCCGCATTTACCTTCATTGCCGAAAGCGTAGAAGGCGGCTGGCAAGTGCGCATCGAGCGGCATTTGCATGGCGTTCTGACCCAGCAATACATCGACAGCGATTTCATCCTGTCGGGCGACTATGCGCAGATCAAGCGCATGGCCGATATGCTGTTGGGCCTGATCGGCAGCGACGCCAGCGTGCGCCGTGGCGATCATCATCAGCCGGTGAAATCATTTAAAGACGCGCTCGATTGGCTGCTGGCCGAAGTGCGCCGCAATATGACGATTCAGCGCTATAAAGGTCTGGGCGAGATGAACCCCGAGCAGCTGTGGGAAACCACCATGGACGTTACCGTGCGCCGCCTGCTGAAAGTGAACATCGAAGACGCCATTGCCGCTGACGAGATTTTCACCACCCTCATGGGCGATCAAGTCGAACCACGCCGCCATTTCATCGAACAAAATGCGCTGGTGGCGCGGAATCTAGACGTTTAAGGTTGTGTAGGATCCCATTAACTTCTAGATATTTCCCACTTTTCTAGATTTATGGGATCACAGGTTGACGCTAAAAAAGCCCCGAAAGGGGCTTTTTTATTGAGCCTTTGTCCTATTTATACTCGAAAATTGCTGTAGGATTTGCAATAACCTACGTAGGATTTTGTTTGTTATGGGTTACGCCATCGATATTTTAAAGCCCAATCATAAGGGGGCTCAGGCACTGCATACGCTGAGCCAGCGAGAGAGTTAGTAGCCGGTAACAGAAGTTACGCCGCCGCTCAGTGAACATCATTCATCTGCCGCAGTTCGGTCAAAGCAGGCTTTTTCGCGACTGAGCATCGAGTGAAATTTTTACGATAAGTTTATTCGAACGCTAAGCCAAAATGCTTCAAGAGCGCATTCCGTCCGTTGACTGTCAATCGCAATTCACGGCTGGACAGCTGTTTTTCAAACCACCCCAGTTTAATGAAGTACTCGAGCAGCATTTGCCCTAGCTGGCCTCCGAGGTGCATCTGACGCTCGCTCCAATCGAGGCAACCACAGGCAAAAGCTCGTTTGGAAGCCTTCACTTTAAGCTCGACACCGATCTCTTCTAAGGCTTGTCGGCCGCCACTGCTCAAGGTGTAGGAGTCTGCATTCAGGTAGCCCAATTCAATGAACTTGTTATGTAGGCAAACAGCTACTTCGCCGGCTAAATGATCATAACAAGTTCGTGCAAATCGCAAATTAGCCGGTGTATTGCTGCGAATTTTGCTTTGATTTCTTCCTGCCAAACCCATTAATGTTTCTAAGGCTTTCGCAACTTCTGGATTGGCAATTTTAAAGTACCGATATCTACCTTGTTTAACACAAGTAATTAAATGTTGATCAAGCAGGCGCGACAAATGGCTACTGGTTGTCGATGTTGAGACCTCTGCAACCGCGCTGAGTTCGGTCGCGGTGTAAGCTCGGCCATCCATCAAAGCACACAGCATGCGAGAACGTGTTTTGTCTGCCACTGTGGCTGCCAATGAGGCAATTCCATTTTCAAGGTAATGTTCATCCATAGTTCGATGATAAGCGAAGCATCCCTTTAAAAGTAAGCATATTGTGCTGTTTTTCATCCAAATTTTTCAACATGACTCTGGCACTGAATCCTCCAACTGATCCAGTTATGGCAGTTACCCACGCTGACCCAGCGCAATACTATGAGGCGCTCTCATGCACCGGCCTGCATTTCGATTCGACATTAGATTGTTGGGTTGCACCTTCTGCAAAGACTGTTCAGCAAGTACTTTCTGATTCATCTTTACTTGTTCGTCCAGAGAACGAGCCTGTGCCCAAGAAGCTGATTGGCACAAGTGCAGGAGTAATTTTTTCCAAACTACTTCGTATGAATGATGGGGCAATTCATGCTGCACTTAAATCCCGTATTTCCGCGGCCATCCAGCAACTATCGCTGGCAGAAATACAGCAACAAGCAACCCAAATTGCCGCGCAATACTCTTGGTGCGCCCCAATCGATGCCGAAGCAGTCAATGCATTTTGTTATGCAATCCCGACTATGGTAATTGCGAGTTTACTGGGTTTCGAACCAGATGAATGGGCAGAGTTATGTCAGGAAGTGAATGATGTCGTCCGGTGCTTTGCTCCAGGAGGTACGGATGCAGAGCTAGGGCGAGGGATCATAGCCACTAGCCTTCTTGAGCAACGTTTTTATCGACAATTGACTAAGCCCGGACCTTTATTGCTCAGTCTACAGTGCGAAATATTGCAATGTGGCTTTGATGATCCCCCGAGCTGGGTGGTTGCCAATGCGATTGGCCTACTGTTTCAGGCCAACGAGAGCTGCGCGGGACTTATTTCTCAAGCGCTAATCCATACAAATTTGAGCGAAAAGAGAAAAAACGCGCGAGAGCTGATCAAAGAGGTCATGCAAAATAGTCCGCCGATTCAAAATACCCGGCGTTTTGTGGCTAATGACTTGGGCCTTCGTGGTTGTCCAATGCACGCAGGTCAAACCGTGCTTGCTATCTTGCGTACACCTGATGGCATTACCCAAGCAAACAACGCCTTTGGTTATGGTCCTCATCAATGTCCAGGCGAAACTTGGGCATATGCCATTGCTGAAGCTGCTATTGAACAGCTATTACAACTCAAACTGGATCCGACAATGTGGAATTCTCATCGATGGCGACGTTCCCTTAATGCGCGCGTGCCCGAGTTTATAAATAAGGAAGCATTATGATTGCCATTATTTTTGAGGTTGAACTGGCAAATAACGCCCAAGCAGATTACTTGCAATTTGCCGCAGAATTGAGACCATTGCTAGAGCAAATGGATGGCTTTATCTCCATTGAGCGATTCGAAAGCCTCAGTCAACCAGGAAAAATATTATCGTTATCTTTTTGGCGCGACGAGCAAGCTGTCATGAATTGGCGTAATCTTGAGCAGCATCGGCTTGCACAAAAGCAAGGCATTAGCCATATCTTTTCCGATTACAGGCTCAGAGTTGCTTCTGTCATGAGAGACTACGGCTTAAATTCTAGGGGACAAGCACCTGCTGATAGCCAAGCGTACCACCATTAAGCAGGTCTAAGCTTCGAGCCACAAGCCAAAGGTGAAAAAATGTGTGGGATGGGATTATCCACGAGAATGGGACTAACCAACCAGACGATTCCCATTTTCGTCTAGATTCGCCTTGAAAATGTCAGGCCCGATTCCAGACCAAAACAGGATCCTACAGGTGTCGTTGTATGATCCCATTAACTTCTAGATATTTCGCACTGTTCTAGACTTTTCGGATTTAAGTCTGAAGCTAAAAAAGCCCCGGAAGGGGCTTTTTTATTGAACGGCATTTTGCAATTAACTGAGAATCATTAGATATTCTTATCTGGTCTGCGTTTTCTGTTTCATTTGTATCGCTTTTGGCTAGGTTTTGTTTGGTTTTTGTAATTGTAAAGTTGTTTAGTGTAAGATTTTGGGGGTTTTAACTTTAGGCCTCACTACAAATGAAATTGATTCTGCCGGCTATTTTGGCGTTAACACTCACCGCTTGTGGTGGTGGGAGTGATGGCGGCTCCAGCAGTGAAACTGCGGTTGATCTGAGAAAAACGGCCCAAGCCTTTTCCACGAGCGATATCGATGCCATCACTGATGCAGATTTGGCGAGTTTTGGCCGAGCGGTCGGTGATTCAAGCATTGTGGTGCTCACCGAGCCTTCACACGTTGTCGCTCAGGTGATGGATTTAAATGCCCGCCTAATCCGGTATCTGCATGAAAACAAAGGCTTTGATGTTCTGCTAATCGAAAGTGGGATGTTTGATGTTGCCAATATGAATGAACTCAAGCAGAACCGATCGATGGCTTTCTCCGTGTCGGCACCAGGTCGCGCGTTTTATGGGTTTTCGCGAGATGCCCATGGGCAAAAAATGTTTGCCTATGTCGATCAGGCTCAAGCAGGTGCCAAGCCCATGGAGCTGGCCGGGATTGATGTGATGATGGAAGGCGTGGCGTCAACTGGGCTTTTTGTTTCGCGGCTAGAAGCACGGCTGCAGGCTCGCAATGCGGCGGTATTATTGGATCCGCAATGGAGCACCTTCAAAACTATCGCTCAACGCGTAACAACCAACCCTGAATACACCGATGCGCCTGCCGATCTGGCGGTATTTAAGCGGGTTTTGGAGCTGGTGAAAACTGAGTTTTGTACTGCCCCCGCTACAAATCAGTATCGCTTTGACTCGGATGGCTTCTGGTGCCGCGCAGTGAATAGCTTGGGCGGAACAGCGGGTTATGTGTGGAATACGCCAAAAGTACTGGACTACAATGCGCGTGACCATGCTGCGGGAAACAACGCAATTTGGCTGCTGGATGGCCCATTTGCTGGGAAAAAAGCCATTGTACTCACGCATGCCTTGCATGGTTTTGCCGCAGGATCCACCCTGCAGGAAAGTACCGGCAGCGTGCTCGCCAAGCGCTATGGCACGCAAATTCACACTACCAATATCACCGCCAGCAAAGTCAATAGCCCCGATGAAATCGTATTAAGCGGTAGCTTGGAATTTGAATTAGACCAGGTGGGGGCGCTTGTTTATATGCCTTATCCGACGGATGCCGCGGCCAGAGCCGAGTTGGGTAAAAGAAGTATCCGTGAGGTGAACTTTACCGCGCAAACACCGAACCGTTTTGGTCGCGCCTATCAGAGCTTGTTTTATGTGCGGCAGATTAACTTCATTACCCCCAATTGGACAGGCTACCCAGCGGTGTATTGAGTTGCGGGCATTCTGCCTTGATAAGCCGAGCCTGTTAGGCTCGGCTTAATTTTGCTTGGGTTCGGGGCACGCAGAAGGCGGTGTCACTCGAACAGGGCTATCACTTACTGCGAATGCCTTTTAGCCCACTCCACAATCAGCGGCAAAAACGCTGGGGCGAAGGCGTGTTCGGCGGCGATGAAATAGCGTAGCGTCATCCACCATGTCCATTCGCTGGGTAGTTGCATGCTGTAGGTGGCCGAATCGAGCATGGTGTGATCGGCCTGCGGGATGATGGCGACTCGATGCTGCGGGTGGGCTTGGGGTTTCAGGAGGGCAGCAAAGGCCTGCGCGTTCGCGGCGGCATCTACATTCAAATCATCTTGGCCCCAAATCGCCAGTATTGGCGTTGGCAGCTTGCTCAGCTGCGCGCGGCTATTGGCATGATGATTGAGCGCGATGAAATGATAGCGCGCGGCGCTTAGTGGCTCGGTATTGGCCCCAGCGGGGGCGGGGTGTTGGGCGAGGTAAGCCTGATATTGCTGGTGATAGTCGGCAAAGCTGAGCGAGAGCGAAGGCTGCGGCGCGGCGTGTTGCCATTGCAGTGCTTGCGCCATAGCTGGCGCGCTAAGGCCCGCGCGGCGTAGGCGTTGCTGGGTGAAATAAGCCCCCTGCGCCTGCCAGTCGAGCGCCGCGCCAACGGTGATCAGGTAAGCGGGGGCGGGTTGCTGCGTGCCGACGATGGGTAAAACCCAGCCGGCTTGGGAAAACCCCAGCACGCCAATGTGTTGCGGCTGAATGTCTTTGCGCTGGGCCAGCATTTGCATGGCGGCCTGCGTTTCCTGCGCCCGATCGGCCATCGATTGCTGCAGCCAATCGCCAGTGGATTGGCCGGTGCCCGGTTTGTCCCAGCTAAAACACGCGATGCCGACCGCCAAAAACGCATTGATGATCTGCGTGTAGCGATCTAGCCCGCGGGTTTGCGGCCCATCGCCATGCACCAGCAACACCACCGGAAAAGGCCCCTGGCCGGCAGGTAATAATAATGTGCCGGCGAGCTGATTTTGCTGCTGGCGAAAGGTGAGCTCGACTTGCTGCTGGGCGCGGAGCTCATGGCGCTGCGCCAAGAGCAGCGCCGCCAGTAGGAGCAAAACTGCGCAGGCGCAGGCCAGCCATAGCCGACGACGTAATTTGTGGTGCAAACAGATGTACTCCCAGTGGCTAAGGTGAGGCCGTGTGCGCGTGCGGCATTTCGTTGCGGTGTGACTGCGGCCATCCAGCCTAGGCCGGTGGCAAGCCATGCTGATGCGCTTGGCATAAATGCCAATCATACAGATTTAGAAAGATCTGCGTCATTTCAATTCGGTTGCAGCGCCATGCCGCTAAGCCCAATTTGATCTCTTGGGTATAGGCTTGTAGCCATTTTTAAATAATGTGTTGAGCGATATACCCCTAGTGATCATGGCGGGGCATCACGCCGCAACCATCCTGCTTCAATTGCGCAAGATTCGGGTCGGCATGGCGGGGGCGGCGCCGTAGGATGAGGCCAACTTAGGCATGGGCCTAAGTCTCATCTGATAAGGGGAAGCACCATGGGGCGTTTAGCCAATAAAGTAGCGATCATTACCGGGGCAAGCAGCGGCATTGGCCATGCCACGGCAGCGCTGTTTGCCCGCGAAGGGGCGGCGGTGGTAGTGGCGGCGCGGCGAGCGGCGCCTTTGCACGATTTGGTGGCGCAAATTCGGGCGGCCGGTGGACGGGCGAGCGCGCTGGCGGGCGATGTGGGGAATGAAGCGTTTGCACAGGCGCTGGTGGCGCGGGCGGTGGATGAATATGGTGGGCTGGATATTGCTTTTAATAATGCGGGCATTTTGGGTGAAATGGGGCCGGCCACGCAGCTGAGTCTGGCGGATTGGAATCAGGTACTGGCCATTAACCTCACTAGCGCCTTTCTAGCCGCCAAATATCAGCTGCCGGTGATGGCGGCGCGGCAGGGCGGCTCGCTGATTTTTACGTCTACATTTGTCGGCTATACCGCCGGTATGCCGGGCATGGCGGCCTATGCCGCCAGCAAAGCCGGGCTGATTGGCCTGACGCAAGTATTGGCCAGCGAATATGGTGCGCAGCAGATTCGGGTGAATGCACTACTCCCCGGCGGCACCGATACGCCGGCCGGGCGCGAATTTGCCAATACGCCCGAAGCCATCGCGCTGGTGCAGCAGCTGCATGCGCTCAAACGCATGGCTACGCCCGCCGAAATTGCCCGTTCGGCTTTGTATTTGGCCTCGGATGAGGCAAGCTTTACCACCGGCACCGCCATGTTGGTGGATGGTGGGGTGTCGATTCAGCGGGTGTAAGGGGGCGCAGATGTCAGATTTCCAGCGCGTGGCGCAGGCCATGCAGTATTTAGCGGCGCATGCGCACGAGCAGCCTAGCCTTGCCGCCGTGGCCAGCGCGGTGCACCTGAGTCCGTTTCATTTTCAGCGGCTGTTTTGCCGCTGGGCCGGCACCACGCCCAAGCGGTTTTTGCAGGCGCTGACGCTGGAGCGGGGCAAGGCGCTGCTCGATCAATCTGCCTCGGTGCTGGAAACCGCTCATGCGCTGGGGCTGAGTGGTGGCTCGCGCCTGCATGATCATTTTGTGCAGCTGGCCGCGGTCACGCCCGGCGAATACAAAAGCCGTGGCGCGGGGCTGGTGATCGAATATGGCCTACACGCCACGCCGGTGGGGCCGCTGTGGCTAGCACAAACTCCGCGCGGGGTCTGCCGCGCCGAGCTGCTGGATTTTCATTCCCCCGCCACGTTGCTGGCCGAGCTGCAGCAAGCTTGGCCGCTGAGTACCATCCGCGAAAACCCAGCCGCCACCGCGCCAGTGGTGGCCGCGATGTTTGGTGCGGCAGATGCCGCCGCGGCAGGGCCGGTGTCGCTGCATGTGGCCGGCACCAATTTTCAGCTGGCGGTGTGGCGCGCTTTATTGAATATCCCGCCCGCGGCGCTCACGAGCTACGGGCAGATCGCGGCGGCCGTGGGGCGGCCGACGGCGGCACGGGCCGTGGGCAATGCCATCGGCGCCAATCCCGTGGCCTTGCTCATTCCCTGCCATCGGGTGATTCAGCAAAGTGGGGCGCTGGGCGGCTATCGCTGGGGCTTGGGCAAAAAGTTGATGATCCAAACCTGGGAGCAGCTGCAGGCCGCGCCTGTGATCTAGCCCCGCACACCACAGACAAAGCCCCGCCGCATACGCTAGAGTGGGCAGGGCGCGGCCGCCGGCTGCGCCCATACCCAGCCGGAGGCCCAATGAACGACACCTTTTCTCTTGCCCCTATTGCCTATGTGGCGGCCAGCCGCAGCGCGCCCGAAGACGATCACTGGGGCGGCACGCTGGCGCAGATTACCCTTACCGACGATTACCCGGCCGAGGCACTAGCCGGGCTGGCCGAGTTTTCGCATGTGGAAGTGCTCTTCGTGTTTCATCAGGTGGCCGCGCACAAAATCGAGTCGGCCGCCCGCCACCCGCGCAATAACCCGGCCTGGCCCAAGGTAGGCATCTTTGCCCAGCGTGGCAAAAATCGCCCCAATCGGCTGGGCTCCACCATTTGCCGTGTGGTGAGCGTGGCCGGGCGCACCCTCACCGTGGCCGAGCTGGATGCGATTGCCGGCACGCCGGTGGTGGATCTCAAACCCGTTCTGGCCGAATTTTTGCCGCGCCAAGCGGTGCAGCAGCCCGCATGGGCCAGCGAGCTGATGCAGGCCTATTGGTTGCCCGCGGCTACACCGGAATAGGGCAGGGGTATTGACCCATCGGGCTCGCTAATTTTGCTTTAGTGGTGAATACACCTGCTGGGTATTATTGTGCGTGCTTTAATTCATGCCGCGCTTGGCGCAATACCTGCAGAGCTGCACTCAGCGCTAGGCTGGCCATGATGGTGGCCACCAGTAAATCCGGCCAGCTGCGGCCGGTGCCAAACACCCCCGCTGCCGCCAGCAAAACCGCCAGATTACCAATCGCATCGTTGCGCGAACACAGCCACGCGCTTTGCCGATTGCTATCGCCATGTCGGTGCGCATACAGCAGCAGCGCCACGCCCAGATTCACCAACAGCGCCAGCATACCCACCCAACCCATGGTGAGCGGCTCGGGTACGCCGCCCTGCCAAGCCCGCCAACCGCTGGCCAGCAGCACCCCCACGCCAAACAGCGCCATGCTGGCCGCTTTCACCAGCGAAGCCCGCGCCCGGGTGCTGAGGCTGAGCCCCAATACCCACAGACTCAGCGCGTAATTGGCCGCATCGCCTAAAAAATCCAGCGAATCGGCCAGCAGCGACACCGAGCCCGCTGCCGCCCCGGCCCACAGCTCCAGTCCAAACATCCCGGCATTAGCCAATAGCGCCAGCCATAAAATTTGCCGATAACGCGGGTCGACCACCGCCGTAGCCCCACTGCACCCACCGTGACATGCTGCTCCCATGGTTTTGCTCCACATCGAAGAATGATGCAGGTATGCTGAACCCTGTAGCCACTACGGAGTCAAGCATGGCCACCCTCACCACCCAGCAGCTGGCGCAGGCCAGCGGTGTGCATGCCGAAACCATTCGCTATTACGAACGCATTGGGCTGTTGCCCGCGCCGCCGCGCGCGGCCAATGGCTATCGCCGCTACGGGGCCGATGCCGTCACGCGGCTGGGGTTTATTCGCCGCGCCCGCGAGCTGGGCTTTGCGATTGAAGATATTCGCGGCCTATTGGATCTGGCCGCCCACCCCGATGCGCCTTGCCGCGATGCCGATGCGCTGGTGCAGCGCCAGCTAGAGGCCGTGGCCGCGCGGATTCGCGATTTGCAGGCTTTACACAGCGCGCTACAAACGCTGGCCGGCTGCGACAGTGATGCCGCTGGCCATTGCCGGCTGCTCGAAACACTGGAAAACCGCACCTGCCCGCAGTGCGATGCCCAGCACGCCGCAAGGGCATAAATTCTGCCCACTTCGCTATCGGCCATGCCGCGCGGTAGTGGTGATATTGCCTTGTGGGTTATGGCGGCTTTTGCGTATGCTGGCTGTTTTGGGCGGGAAGTGGCGATGTATAAATTCATCACAGGTATAGCGCTGGGGCTATTGGCTAATATGGCTTTAGCGGCAATACCCCTAAAAGAAGACCCGCGTCTCGTTACCGCCATGCAAGGCGCGGCTGGGGTGATTGTGGTGCAGGATGTAGCCAGCAATCGCTGGCTGACCAATGATCTGGCCCGCGCGCAGCAGCGCTTTAGCCCCGCCTCTACGTTCAAAATCCCCCACAGCCTGATCGGCCTGCATACTGGCGCGGTAGCCAGTGTGGACGAAGTATTTTTCCACTATCGGGGCGAGCCGGTGTTTTTGCCCAGCTGGGCGCAAGACATGAGTTTGCGGCAAGCGATTAAAGTGTCCAATGTCTTGGCCTATTAAACGCTCGCCCGCCGCATCGGGCCAACGCAGATGCAGGCCGCGCTAACCGAGCTCAATTACGGCAACGCCAAAATCGGCAAGGCCATTGACCAATTCTGGCTCGGGCAGGGCGCGCTGCAGATTAGCGCCAGCGAGCAAGTCCAATTTTTAAGCCGGCTGGCTCAAGGTCAACTACCTTACCCTGCCGCCCAGCAAGCCGCCGTGCGCGAGATTAGCCTGCTGGAAAACACCGCCGGCTGGCAGCTCTACGGTAAAACCGGCTGGACCGGCAGCCAGCAGCCCAGCATCGGTTGGCAGGTAGGCTGGCTCACACAGGGCGGGCAGCTGTATGTATACGCCCTGAATATGGATACCCCACCCGGCACCGATCTAGCCGCCCGCCCTGCGCGCGTTAAAGCCAGCTTGCGCGCACTAGGGTTGCTTGAGGGTATACCTAGCAAGTAATTGATTTAATTGGGTTGCGAGTAGATACAGTGGTGGGTATGCATCACCACAAACCTTAATCCCCACCGCCAAGCCCCGCCAAGGCTTGAGTCACTTCGCGGTTGCTGTTAAAATTCAATGTATCGGAATATGGCGCAGCCTGGTAGCGCACTTGCATGGGGTGCAAGGGGTCGCGAGTTCGAATCCCGCTATTCCGACCAATAAAAACAAGGGCTTATCATCGCAAGGTGGTAAGCCCTTGTTGCTTTTTGTCTGTTTGTTGTCCCTTACCCCGACACCTACCCCGACAAAGTATTTTGCTATCACCTCCAACGAAGCTTTTTGTCTGTTGTTGCACTATGCCGTGCAAAGCGCTTGCGCCCGTAATTGGAATTTAGCATACTGAAAGTGTCATAGTGACCGTTGGTGCGAGTAGCTGAACATGCAACAACGATAACCAAGCATCAAAGCCCTGCACCTGAACCGTGTGGGGCTTTTATTTTGTCTGTTGTTGCCCTATGCCGTGTAAAGCGCTTGCGCCCCTAATTTCCGCATGGCACACTTAATATGCCATAGTGAGCGAAGTTGCAATTTTTGAACATACAACTAAGCCACGCGAACATCGAAAGCCCCGCACCGGAACCGTGCGGGGCTTTTTTTTGCCTACTACCCGCCTTTGTGCGGGTTTTTTCGTTTCTGGAGAAAAAACCATGAGTAAAGCATCACAAATTCAGTCCGCTCAATCTCCTGCTTTGCGTCCAAAGTTTGCTGCGCAGTATCTTGGGATTAGCTTGTCCCACACATGGCGGCTCGTTGCCGAAGGAAAGCTGCCTCCTCCGGTTAAGCTGAGCCCAGCCATCAGCCTATTCCGTCGGGCAGATTTGGATGCGTTTCTGGAGAAAGCGTTTGCTGAGAATGCTAAATGACCGGCATTGCCAGTAGGCAGGCTGGCATCCAGAAAGAATAAAGCCCCGGTGTTGATTTCACCGGGGCTTTTTTACGCCGTGAGGCGCTTTGTAATGAGGTTGTCTATGACCATCAATACACATCATATAGAACGAATGTTCCGTTTTCAAGGGACTGAGCTATGACCGCCCGCCTACCTAAAAATGCACTCAGCCAGTTAGGGCAGCTCCAGCTCTACAACGAGCTTGCGGTTAAAAAACAAAGCTTCCAGCCGGGGGCAATATGTTTCTCGCCGCCGAGGCCTGGTAATGCACGCTGGCAAACGGCGCTGAGTGTTTTGGCCGATTCGTTTGAGTGCGGCAACTTGATTAGCCGAGAAGCATTTGATTGCGCTGTTGGCTGCTCAAACGGGCCGGATTTGATGGCGAATCTAAGAAAGAAATGCGGCATCGTTTGGTTGTGCCGACGCATCCCGGTAATTGATCGCCACGACGAGGTTTGCCAGGCCGGATTCTACGCAATCAGTCCTGCGAGTTATCGGGCTATTCGTGCTTGGCTCAAGTCCTTGGAGCCTGCGAAATGAGGGCGGGGTGCTTTTGGGAGTTGCGTCTGCAATCGCTGTTTCTCGCTGCTTTGTTGTGCGCCGTGTTGCTGCTCGCATGATGTGGGCGAATGAGCTGAGCGGCATCGATGTGACGCCGTTTTTGTTTGTCTCGCAGCCTGCGCTAAGTCGCGCAAAAAATCCGATTCTGATACCGGCGGAGCACCAGCAACGGCGCGGCTTGAGGGATTCGGCGCTGGCTGGGAATAAGTCTAGTGTCTCCGGTTCCACCTCAACTCAGCCCGATATGGCACGGCGTAGGCAGGTTGTGGTCATTCCAGCCAGTCGGCAGAAGGTGAGGCAGGCATACGCCCCGATACTGGATGCAATTGATGCTGTGACCGCAGACGCGATGCGGCTAATGCGTCGGCCAGCTGCGGTGGTGTTGCGTTTCACCTTGTTGCAAGATGGCAGCCCGTCAGAGGTGATGAAGCGACTGGCAGAGCATTGCTTCCGTGTGGGCGGTCTGCGACCGGGGTATGTTTGGGTTCGTGAGATTCGTCCGGCTGATTACGATGACAGGCCGGGAGATTACCCGCATTATCACGCAGTGCTGTTCTTTGAGCGTCGCGCCCATTGGATTGGCCCTGTTGTTGGTATGCTGAGAAAATTGACCGCGCGCGGATGGCTGGAGTCTTATCATCTGAGTCGTGACAAGCAAACAAAACGCCTTGCCGTTCACGACCTGAAAAACCCTGAGGCCGCAATCAATTTTCGGCATCATGTAGGCTATTTGGCGAAGTGCAATACCAAAGTCAGAGAGGCCGGACGGCGAATTTTTGGGCGCTCGAAGGTTGCGAAGCTGGCGGATGGTGAACCGTTGCTGACCCCACTGGAACCGTCGGATGGGGTTGCGCTGCTGGCCAACGAGGTGGTGAGCTCCGTTGCGCCTTCTTCAGTATTGCAAGTGACACGTCGAGCCGTTGCGGGATTCAATCGGCCTGCGCCGTGGCGATGCTTCCGTGTCGCTAATCCGTCGATAAGTTTCGCCAGAGATGCGCCGGGACCGGCGAGGCCGCCACCATTACCCAAAATGCAGGTCTGACAGGGCACCCCTATGGGAACCGTGCCTGTCGCCAAAACTGCAATTGCAGAGTCTGGGCACTCGGGGCGTACCGTCAGTGTAGCCGAGTTGCGGCGCGGCATAGTTGGTCGGCCGAATGCTGGCCAGTACGCACCCCTTACGCGCGAGAAATGGGCGTGCGTACCTGCAAACCTATTTCGCTCCCGAAAGCTATCTGCGAACTGGCCGCTAAGCCAGTATTTTCACGGGCTGGTGCTGGTTTTCTGGTGCCTGGGTTCGCAGCAAACTTCGCACCCCTGCGCGCGAGGCTGTGCGTATCAAGCAAAGCATTCAATGCATGTTAGACGAGTTAACCTTTGGTGGTTAATGGCTTCGGGTAGCAGGGTTTTAGAGTTATCTTGAGCAAGTTTGAACTGCCAACCCTTATTTTTCGCCGTTCAACCAATACTGTTACAGCTGCACTGTTACAGCGGAAAGCCTTAGTTTATGCGGGTGTGAGCTGTAACAATCCACGAGCTGTTACAAGCAAAAGCCACTTTTTGGCTTGGCCAAAAGGGGGAGTAGCAGTGACCTCAATGGTTTCCAATATGTGGTTACCAGCGTGGTTTCCATGGTTTCTGCCGAATAACGCTGCTTCTTTGTTCTGTGTGTTGAGGTCGGGAGAGTCCTTATTAAATTAGGAGTCCTGATTTTTTCCATGATTCTGGTGCTCAAACTTTTGGCTGCCCGAATTGTCGAGAGCTTGTTGTCGTGCCTTTTTTTTCTCTTCGGATTGATGAGTTTCGAAACGAAACTGGCTGATAAACACCCAGACGATGCCGCCAAGGAATAGAACGCCAAGTAGATTTTTGAATAATTCGGTTTCTGGATGGTCGCGACGTTCGGCGGCCTGTCGGGCTTGTTCTAGCGCTACAACGCGAGCCATTTTGCGTTCACAAACCTGGTCCTTCGGAGGGCAACTGATGTCGTCGTCGCGCCAGCTGCTGTCTGACGACACTCCCGCTTGGGCGTGCAGTGAAACGGCCAGTAGCAAGGCTAAGATAATATGCATAATGAGCTGCCACTTGAAAGTCACTAAATATCGATAAGTTTAAGCGTAAATTTTGGTTTTTTCGCAGAGTGCAAGTGAGCTGCTCTTGTTGTGTGGTTGAAACCGCGTAAAGTTTTTCATGCCGAGCTGTCCCAACGAGCATGAGCGCTGCGCGGGGTATCTTGACAGGTCGTACCCGCAAGGTCATAGTTCAAGCGTACCGTTTAATAGCGGCACCGAGATTGGCGTCTCGATTACATTGGCGGATAAACCGCTGCAGAGCGGTATTTTTACGTCCGTTACCACTACAGTTGCGTCCTTTATGGTAGGTCGTAGTGGGGGCTGCCTCGGCAGCGTCGGTTCCAATGTACTGATACGCCAACCCTGCTATGTACCTGCCACCCTCAATTGGCGTTGAGCGGCAGGTAACTCAAACCTACATTGGAGCAATACCATGCATACCATTACCGAGATTCCCTCTTTGGCCGAAATGTTGGCCATAGGCCATGAATTTCGTCAGAAACAATGGCGTTCCGAGCTGATTATCATGGAGGCCAATAGCCGCCTTATGCAATTGTCACAGGGGCTTGAATCGGTTGGCCATCTGATTACTCAATCAAACGATTGCAATGAGCAAATTGCGCACGGCATTGGTTGCTTGCTGGTCGAAGTTGGCAGCCTCATGTCTCAGCTAACATTTACGATTGAAGAGGCGCGCGCTGGCGGCAAAAGTTTGCTGAGCGATTGACTCCTCTGAGCGCCAGCAAGAACCGATGTCAACGATGGCAGGCAGTACCGGCAAAGCCCCTGGCAGGGCTTCGCCACTTATTTCAATATTTCAGTATTTCTACATAGCTACATAGCTACATAGCTGCAAAGATATAAAATCTTGTTGTTTTAGATGCTTTGAATGTATGTAATCTTACAATCTTATATGTTTACAAACATACAGAAAAAACACTTTTGATACAGTGCGTTGTTGAACGTCCGACGGGGTAAAATATCCGTTCCGGCAACCACAGAAAGCCCGAACATGCAAACTGCTGCTGTCGGGCTTTTTGTTTTTAAGGAATTGCCAATTATGAGTCAGCAAGTACCGGGGCTAACTAATAGTGATGTTTTCTACAGCAATCGCGCGGGTATCGCCTCATCAAACCTGTCTGCGCCAGGAATGCAAAGCAATGTAGAAAACTGGCTTAAAACGCAGCGCCCTAGTGCCGATAGCCTACTCAAGCAGGCGGAAGCTACTGCGCCCAAAGCGCCAGGCATGAAGCCATTGCAAGCACCTGGGCTCATGGATCGCGCTAGCACCCTGCTCAGCAAGGGGGCGCAAGCGGCTAAAGCATCGGCTGACCCCATTGTTAAAGCAGGGCTCAAGGGAAATGCTAAGTCACTGCTAACAGGCAAGGTTGGTGATTTTGCAAAAGGTTCAGTGGCGAGTCCGTTGGGCATGATGCTTATCCCTGGAATGGCAGTAGGGGCAATTGACAATCAAATTCAAGGTCATGTAAATCAAGTCCGCGCCGCAAGCCCGGGCCTGACTACCTTGCCAAAAAAAGCTCCAACGGCGAATGCAGGCGCACCAGTCGCTGCTCCCGGTCTATATGCCAGAGACGGGGCTGGCCAGTATTATGCGCCAGGCTCGTATACGGCAGATGGTGGTAAAAGCATCGTCGCTATGCCTCAGCCGGACAATAAACAGGCGCCCGGCCTACCTGCAGCAGAAAAACCAGCGCTTGACCCGCGCAGCATGCCGCCGACCAAGCTGGACAAAAACGACCCCAACAACCCAATCAATCAAGCCTTGGCCAAGCAGCGCGCAGAGTCGCAGGGCTTTGGCCTCACCAAGCAGGCGAACGGCGTCCCGCTATATGGCAGCAACACCAGCAACCCCGCCGAAGGCATGAATACCGTGCCCGGCCTGAGTGGCCAAGTGGGCAATGTGTCTACTGTGAGCGTGGATCGTGATGCCATCGAGCGCGGCAATCAGGCTGAGCGCGAACTACACGCGGCCCGCATGGCTGATGTGCATGGCGGTCGGGCGGAGGACTATCTGCCAGGCGGCAAGGCCGATGGTGGCGAAGGGCAGCGCGCCAATGATCTGATTCAGCGCGCACTCAGGAGCCGCAATCCGCAGCTGATTCAAGCAGTGGGGAATGTGTTGGCCGCCACTAAGCCCGTCAACCCGAATGAGGCGCGCTTGGGCATGCAGGCCAAGCAGCTTGATAACAGCACCAAAGCGATGGCACAGCAGGAACAGCAGCAGCTGGCCAAGCTGCGCGGCGATTATATGGCGCTGAACGACACCAATGACCCCGGCGGCGCAAAACGCAAACAGCTAGCTGCGCAGCTGATGACGCTACAGGGCAAAGCGCCCGGACTGGAAAACAAATTCAAGGTGGTGGAGCTGGGCGGCGGCAATGACAGCAACGGCATGCCACTACCGAAAACGGGCTACGTGTTCAATCAGGAAACCGGCCAATACCAGCCGATGCAGACCCCAGGCGCCGCTGGCGCCAATGCTGCGCCTTATGCCGAAGGCACGGAGCTGATCGGCAAAGACGGTAATCGCTATGTTGTTAAAAACGGTCAGGCCGTGCTGAAAACGTAATCCGGTATCTGTCGGTCGCTTATTGCAAGACTGCGCTCGATGGATAGATTTGAACTAGAGTCAGAGTTTTTGCTGAACCACCAAAGGTAATTGAAGCCCGTTGGTCTAGTACGGTCTGGCTTTTGTGGCTTTAGCGAGTTTGAAAATCGCCCTGTGCGCCTATGCCGTCCGCAAAGGGATTACATTGCTGGCGGATGGATTTGCCAGCAAGGCAAGCCTATTGCCTAGTAGCTCAAAGGCCGCCTGTTGTTCATCTGAAAGGCGGCTGCGGTTGTAGGTGCGAGCAACCTTGTTGGCTTCCACGTGGTTCAAGCATCGTTCGACAACGTGTGGCATTACGCCCAGTTCGGCCATTGTGGTGGCTGCGGTGCGTCGTAGGTCGTGAGGTGTCCATTTGCCGCCAGGCAGAATTAGGTCGCCAGTGCTTTTGCTGCGGCCACTCATGGGCTTGTTGGTTTGCCGGTCGCCAATTTGTTTGGTCATGGTTTTTACGCACACATGCGCTGAGCCATCCCGATTTTGGAATAACCAGCGCGGATGCTCGGCAAAGGATTGCATTTCATATAGTGCTGCCAGGGCAAAATCAGATAGCCAGATTGTGTGCGCCTCTCCGTTTTTGCTGTTCTCGCTAGGGATATGCCAAAGTCTGTTTTGCAAATCAAAGTGCGAATGCTCAGCCCGTAGCAGTTCACCTATTCGGGCAGCCGTTGCCAACAGGAAGCGAACGGCAGATTTGACGCGGCTATTCAAGTTTGAATCGGGTAGGGCAGTTTGCAGCAATAAGCGTAACTCTCCTTCGGACAATACCCGGTCTCGCTCGGTTTCCTTGCCGCCGAATGAGGCTTTTTTTAGGTGGCTGGTTGGATCGTTTTCCAAAAGGCCGCCACCGATTGCAAAGCCAAAGCATTGGCGCAAGTCTGAAAGCGTCCTGTTTGCCATTCTTGGGCTTCCCCGCTCGACAATGGCCTGCAATAGCTTGGCAATCATGGAGCGATTAACCTCATCGGCATAAACCCCTCCGAGTGCGGGCAGTACATCGAGGGAGAAGGCTCGGCGGATTTCCGCTCCACCGTCTTTACGGCTGCTGAGTTGTACCTTATCCCAGCGCTCGAACAGGTCGGAAAATGTCATCCTTGCCGCTAATCGGGCGGTCTCTGCTGCTTTGATTTTGGCTTCTTGTTCGGCAGCAAGGCGTGCGGCTTCGGCAATATCCTTATCGCGTTGCTGCTGTGCGAGGGGGTCAATTCCGGCTCGTACCTGTTTGCGGTAGTTGTCCCGTTTTGCCCGAATGTCTGTGAGGTCATCGGCAGGCCATACGCCGCACGATACTTCACGGCGCTTGCTGGTTTCTGGGCTGCGAAATTGGAAAACAAAACTTACGGATACTTTGTCTTTGCATCCCACTTGCCCAGCCAATCCCCCGCCATCAGAAAGGCGCTCACCTTTGTGTTCTGGCTTGAGCTTTTTGAGCTGCAGCACGGTTAATTGATTTTCTGCTCTCGCCATTCTGCTACCCCGACAAATGAGTTCCTACCCCGACAGCTACCCCGACAAACTTTTGCGATTTGATCGGTGCATATAAGACTGTATGATACAGAGTATCGGTTTAAAGTGTAGTAAAATCAAGGCTTTTATGGGGGTGACTGAGTTTGTATGATTCAGGGTGATACTCGTATCTTCCTTTATGGGGTGCAAGGGGTAGTGAGTTCGAATCCCGCTATTCCGACCAATAAAAACAAGGGCTTATCATCGTTAGGTGGTAAGCCCTTGTTGCATTTCTAGGCCAAACGCCTGTTGGCTTATCCATCGGCTTATACAAAATGTTGCGCTAGGAACAAAGTGAGCTTTATTCTGAACCCCTAGCCCGCCAGGCAAACAATCGCGACTGATTCACTCCGCCTCAATTCAGTGCCCCATTTTCCCTTAGCGCTTGCGCCATAAAATCCACAAAGGCGCGGATTTTGGCCGAGCCGTGGCGGCCTTCGCGGTGGACGATGTGGATGGGCAGGGGCTTGGCTTCGTAGTCGCTTAGCACCGTTTTCAGCTCGCCACTCTGCAAATGTGCAGCTACCTGATAGGAAATCAGCCGCGTAATGCCCGCGCCATTGCGTACCGCCGAGATTGCGCCGTCGTTGCTGGTTACGGTGATGCGCGGTTTGATGCGCACGACTTTGCTGTGCTCATCTTCGCCAAATTTCCATTCCACCGTGGGGCTAATGCTGCTGGCGGCCACGATCTGGTGCTGCAGCAAATCTTGCGGGGTTTGCGGAATGCCATATTGCGCCAAATAATCGGGCGAGGCGCACAGCACGCGGCGCACTTGCCCTACCCGTATTGCCCGCATGGTGCTGTCTGGCAAGGCGCCGATGCGGATACCCACATCCACACCTTCTTCCAGCATATTCACCACCCGATCGAGAAACATTGCCGATACATCCACATCCGGGTAGCGCTGCAAAAATTTCACTACCTGCGGCATCACATACAACTGGCCAAATAGCACTGGTGCGGTGATGGTCAGATGCCCGCGCGGCTCGGCATTAATGCCGGCGGCCACTTCGTCCGCTTCTTGCACTTCGGCCAAAATGCGCCGCGCATCGTCCAGATAGCGCTGGCCCGCATCGGTGACGCGCACATAGCGCGTGGTGCGGTTCAGTAATTTCACGCCCAGATCGTCTTCCAGCGCGGCCACCGCGCGCGTCACCGCCGGGGGCGACATCGCCAGCTTGCGCGCGGCGGCGGCAAAGCTCTCGGTTTCGGCGACGGCCACATACACGCTCATCTGATGAAAACGATCCATGATTTATTCCATTTTTAGCAACAATCTATTGTCTGGTATATGGATTCTTCTTTCAAGTGGAGGTCGGCACAATGCACTCATTCGCTCAACACCGAGCGGAACAACCTAAACAACGAAAGGAATTCACCATGAGCCGCATTACCGTCATCACCACCGAAACCGCTACTGCCGAACAACAAGCACTGTTTGACGCCATCCACGCCCAGCTGGGGATTGTGCCGAACTTTTTGAAAGTCTTTGCCAATTCACCCGCGGCACTGCGCGCCTTTCTCGGCCTGCACGGCATCGCCAAAGAAGGCAGCCTGGATCTGCAAACCCGTGAACGCATCGCCCTAGCTCTGGCGCAGCAAAACTCGTGCGAATACTGCCTGTCAGCGCATACCGCGATTGGTAAAGGCGCCGGCCTGAATGGCGATGAGATCGCCGCCAACCGCGCCGGCTCTAGCCAAGACGCCAAAGCCGCCATCGCCGTAAAACTGGCGCGTTCGCTGGCCGAACACAAAGGCGAAATCACCACCGCCGAGCTGATCGAAGCGCGCAACGCCGGTTTCACCGATGCCGACATCGTCGAAATCATCACCCATGTGGGTATGAATTTGCTGACCAATATCCTGGGCAAAGCCAGCCGCGTGGAAATCGATTTCCCGAAAGTGACTTTGGCTTAAAAGTTTGCTGCACCCCGTTGTACCCACACTCACTACTTCATATTGAAAAGGACTATCCCATGTTGAACCTTCGCAAAACCCTGATCGCCGCTACTTTGATGTCGGGCTTCGCCTTCCTCGCTGCCGTACCAGGCACCGCCATGGCCTACGACGAAAACTCGACCGCCGCGATTAATGTTGATGCCCAAGGCGTCGGCCTGAAAGGCTACGACCCGGTGGCGTATTTCACCGCCAAAGCGCCCACGTTGGGCAATGCGGCCTACAGCGCACAGCACGATGGCGTGACTTATCACTTCGCCAGCAAAGCCAATCGCGACAAATTCAATGCCAACCCAGCGCGCTTTGCGCCGCAATTTGGTGGCTTCTGCGCAATGGGCGTGGCGCTGGATAAAAAGCTGGATGGTGATCCGCAAGCCTGGAAAGTGGTCGATGGCAAGCTGTACCTGAATGTGAATAAAGAAGTACAGAAAAAATGGCTGGAAGACGTGGCCGGCAATCTGAAGAAAGCCAATATGGAATGGCCAAGCATCAAAGATAAAGCACCTAAAGATCTGTAATAGACACTATGGGTATATCGCTGTAGTCATTGTCTGATAATTCATACAGCGATATACCCTATCTATCACGCCATGGTGTCGCGGCCC
The DNA here is from genome assembly GCF_945957625.1 of uncultured Chitinibacter sp. Taxonomy (NCBI): domain Bacteria; kingdom Pseudomonadati; phylum Pseudomonadota; class Betaproteobacteria; order Neisseriales; family Chitinibacteraceae; genus Chitinibacter; species uncultured Chitinibacter sp. The sequence continues at coordinate 119,964 of NZ_CAMFLP010000004.1, read as the reverse complement.
TTGCCCCGGCGGCCGTGGGCAAAGCGCAAGGAAAGCCAGATGTCGACCATTACCCTCTACAGCACCCGTAGCTGCCCATTTTGTGTGCAAGCCGAAAACCTGTTGGCGCGCAAAGGCCTGGCGGTGAACAAGATTTTGGTAGATCAAAATCCAGACGAATTTACCACCATGGTAGCGCGCAGCGCCCGCCGCTCGGTTCCGCAGATTTTTATTGGCGAGCGCCATGTGGGCGGGTTTACCGATCTGCTCGCGCTAGATCAATCAGGCCAATTGCCAGTCTGGTTGGCGCAAGCCGGGGTGGCCGATGTGTGAAGAACCGAACGCCTTTGGCATCGACAAAATCGCCTCGGCCTATGACTTTAGCGAAACCATCGCCCGCTTAAGTGCGGCGATTCAGAGCAAAGGGGCGACGATTTTTGCCCAGATTGATCATCAGGCACAGGCGCAGCAATATCAATTGCAATTGACCCCGATGCAGTTATTGATTTTTGGTCACCCCAAAATCGGTACGGCGCTGATGAATTCAGCCGCCAGCACGGGGCTGGATTTACCGCTCAAAGCCTTGGTCCAGCAAGACTGCCACGCGCAGGTGTGGGTGTACTTGAATCAGCCCGATTATTTACAGCTGCGGCATGGATTTGACGACGAATTATTAAGCCCGCTACGTGGCCTGCATACCTTGCTCAGCCACAGCATTCAATAAGGATGAATAGAATGGATCGCAAACACCTGATTCTCGCCAGCGCCATGACCGCGATGCTGGCGCTGGCCAGCCAGCCGAGCCTGGCCGCCGACCCCAATAAAGAAAAATGCTTTGGTGTGGCCAAAGCGGGCGGCAATGATTGCGCCGCCAATGGCCACTCTTGCGCCGGCATGGCCAAGCAAGACCGCGATGGCAAAGAGTGGAAGCTCGTTGCCAAAGGCTCATGCCTGCGTCTGCAAGGCTCGCTCACGCCCAAGTAGCCCGCAGCGGCCACCGATCTCTCCTCCGTTTGCCCCCTTGTTTGCCCAGCAAGGGGATTTTTTTGCCCCGCCTGTCAGATTTGGCGCCCCGCGCCGACTAATTGAAACTCATCACAAGGAAACGACCATGTTCGCTAGCCCTTACTTCGCCCGCCTTAGCGCGGCCAAACCCTTCAATCATCTCGCCCCGGTGGTCGATTTGCTGCTGCGGCTGTATCTGGCCAAGGTGTTTTTTATGTCTGGCCTGACCAAAATCGCCGATTGGGATACCACGTTGCTGCTGTTCACCGACGAATACCACGTGCCATTGCTCTCGCCGCAGCTGGCGGCCATTGGCGGCACGTTGGGTGAGCTGGTGCTGCCGGTATTACTGGTGCTGGGCGTGTTTACCCGGCTGTCTGCGCTGGGGCTGTTTGGTCTGAATCTGGTAGCGGTGCTGTCGTATTACCACGTGCTCAAAGACATCCCCACCGCGCTGCAAGATCACCTCGAATGGGGCTTGCTACTGCTGGTGTTGCTGGCCGTGCCGGTGCAACGCTGGGCGCTTGAGCGCCTGTGGCTACCTAGCGCTGGCGCCAATCAATAAGGAGCGATGATGAAAAATCTCTGGCTTGCTTGCTGCCTATGGCTGGCCTGCGCCTGCGCCCACGCCGCCCCGCAGCTGCAGGGGCGGGATGTGCTGACCGGGCAGGCGGTTAATCTGGCGCAACTACGCAGCAAAGATCAAACCGTGCTGCTGGTGTTTTTTAAGGCCGGCTGCAATACCTGCGTTTACAACTTCAAACTGATTCGCGAGTTTTATCAGGCCAATAAAAATAGCCGTTTTCAGGTGATTGGCGTGGGGCTGGATCGCAAACCCGAACTCTTTCGCAGCTACGCCGAGCTAGTGCGCGCCACCACGCCCAAAGACGCGCAGTTTCCGCTGCTGTGGCGTTTGGACCCCGCGCAGCAAGATCAATTTGGCGAAATGCAAAGCGATTCCACCGTCTTTGTGCTCGGCAAAAACGGCGACATCACCCTCAAGCGCGAAGGCGTGATCAAAGATGCCGATTGGGATGACATCTGGACCTCACTGCAAAATCCATAGCAAACGCGGCCAACGCCGGGCTGGCTAGCCGTGGTGAGGGTGAGGCGGCTTTACAAGGGTATATCGCCCTGAGTAAATTAATGATTGGCTTATGGATGAATACATGAGGTATGTATGCCGTTGGGGATGAGGTGAATGGGCTCATCGTACCTGATCAAACATGCTGGCCGCTTGGCATAAATCTGGGCTTGGCTAGGAAGAGTGATTACAATCGCTGCTGTTAATCGGGTGACGGATATCGGCCATGAGCGGATATTCTCTCCACAAATCCACCCTCTGTACATATACATGACAAGTTCTTGATTTGGGCGCATATCAATAAGAGAATTGCTGTTCAATTCAGGCAACAAATCCAACTGAATCATATTCTTGCGTTGCATGAAGAATTCGCGTTGGATAGAATCCATCGAGCGAGCTTATTTTAGATTTGCTCATCTTAAAATAATGCTAGAATGGCAGTCTACTTCCTTCAATATATTCCCTTTTTCTTGATGAGTTGCTCTGCTTTGCGATTGGTGTAATTGCCTAGTTGGGAAAGTGTTTGTGTTAAGCTTTTTAATTGATAAAACAATAAATATGAAAAATGCTTCTTTATTTTTATTACTCTGTTCCGCTTTTTTAAGTGCTTGTGGAGGCGGCGGTGGATCAAATACCGCGACTCAAACAGCAGTAGCCACCCCATCAGCATCGCCAGCATCAATTTCAACACCCACACCGACCCCGAGCAATATTCTGCGTGGTAATGATGGTGATTTGACCCGATATATGGGTATTTGGACGACTGGCTGCGTGATGAAGCGAGTAACCCCGATCGTATTTAATGGGGTAAGCATGGTGTTGACAGTTGGTGCGGTAGTAAACAATAAATTTGTATCTGCAACGATGGTCGAAACAGATTATGGTCAGAACAATTTATCCTGCACAGGAACACCTATCGGCACGCCTAAATCCTATAATTTCAGCTTTGAAGTAACTGCAAACGCGCCAATCACGGGAACTACTTTTCAAGGTTTTGCAGATCAGGCACTGGTTAAAATAACTGGCGGCACTGACAGCACTATTTTTTATGCCTTTGATTCGAAGTTTAGTCAGCTACGGATGAATACATCCACTGACTTCACGGCAATGACAGTGGTTTACAAAAAGCAGTAATTAGCCACACGCATTATATGGTTAATAAAAAAGGCCTTGGAGGTATCCAATGCCTTTTTTTCAATGTAGAACTATTTTTTCAGAATCGCCGCCCAGATTAACTGGCAGCAATGGGTCGCCAGCCGTCCTCGCGCATCAAACAACCCAAGCCGCTGCGCACCCCAGCCACCGATTCGTACCACAGCCCGTTCTCACGGGCTTTTTTGCGGGTTTGTGTTGCGAAAATTGCAATAATCAATTGCATGGGCTGATGATTCTTCTTTAAATCGTGCTCAATCACAATGGCGTCATTGTTTTGGATGATTGCCGCGATGAGCTTACATACTTTCAACCCTGTTCCGCATTGTCCCGGCGAGCGGGTGATGCCGCTGGCGCCGTTGCTGACTTTGCCCAATGGCCAGCGCTGGGTGGCGCAGCATTATTTGCGCTATCAGCATACGCTGCAGAGCGTATCAGCCTTGCTGGCGCAGATTGATTTTGATGCGCATACGGCGCTGTTTGCCGGGCAAGATGCTGGCGGGGTGTATCTGCAAGTGGGGCTGATTGGGCGCGAGAATTATGATCGCAGCAATACGCTACGGGCGTATAAGCTTGTGTACGGCAGGAAATGGCGCATTGATGCCGATACCCCCACGTCGGAAATCATCCAAACCGCTTTTCTGGCGATAAAAAAAGCGCGTGAGCATGAGGTGCGCGAGCTACTGACGGTGCGCAATGCGGCTGGCCAAACCAGCGCAGCGTTTAGCAATCACCATGATTTACCGCTGCTGGCGCAGCAGCGAAGTGCCTTACAGCCCGCCACTAAGCCGGCGGCGGGGCTGACGGACGAGCTAGCGGTGCTGCGCTTTGCCCAGCGCCGGATTACGTTGTTGCAACAGGTGGATCTCGCCGGTGAGCGGGTGTTACTGGATTTACAGCTGGGCCCGGCGCCGCTGGCGCGGCAGTTGGAGGGCGATTTGCCCGAGTTTGCCGAGCTGAGCTTTAGCGTGATTTTGCCGCGCGGCGCTTGGGCGCAGCTGCCGTATGCGATTATGGATGCGCTGATTGCGCATAGTGATCGGCATGTGGATGAAACCTTTCGCTTTCGCGGCTTTGCCCGCTTTAGCCGCGCCAACTCGATTCAGGCGATTGCGGCGCTGTCGCTGCACACGCGGCCCTATGCGCGCGATCTGGCGGATGCACAATTTGCGCAGATTTTTCGCGCGAATAATTATGAGGTCGATGCCAGCCGCGCACCAGCGCTGGGGCAGGGCGCGCTGGCGGAAAAAAACCAGCGCCTGATCGGGCAATTTGCCGATTTACTCGGCCATCTGCCACAAGGCTATGCCCAAGCGCCCGCGAGGCAAACGGCTTAGCCGCGGGGGGCGCGATGGTCGGGGTGATAATCCCGAAATCGTCGCCGTGCCGCGACTTTGGGTGTCAGCTTATCGGCAGCTGTTTAGTGGGTATGTGGCTGAAGATTAGATATTCATTGATCTGAAAGGCTATACCCTGCAAGAGGCTTATTTGCGCTTGGGCGCCAGCCCAAGATCATCCAGCCGCAGTAGTATTTCGGTTTTGCGCTCGTGTTTGATTTGCTGCCACGGCCGGTCTTCCTGCGCGCCGATCAGGGCATACAGCATATTCAGCGATAGATTGGGCACCACGTGTTGCAGCTGGGCATACAGCGCAAAGGCATCGGCGGCGCGCACTTGCTCGGTGCTGGTGATGCCGATTTGCGCCAGCATGGCGCGGCTTTTTGGCCCAAGGCCTTTGAGTTGATCTACGCTCGGCATGGTGGCGGTTCCGCTTATGGTTGGGCTGCACAAGGATAGCCATGATCGGGGCGATCTGGCTATCCATGCCTGGCTTAGGCTGCCGGCCAGCGGTCGGCGGCAAAAACCGCGTCTAACGGCGTATCGGCCACGCTGGTGGTGTAGTTGGACAAGATTTTCAGGCTAGTACCCAATATCACCTCGAACACCGTTTGCTGGCTGTAGCCGGCGGAGATAAAGCTGGCGACTTCCTGCGCGGTGGGCCAGCCGCGGCTTTCGACAACTTGGCTGGTGAATTGGCGCAAGGCTTCGAGTTTGGCATCGGCAATCGGCGTGTTGTTGCGCAGTGCGGCAATCACCTCGGCGGGCACGGCGGCTTTGGCGATGGTGGTGTGCGCGGCCATGCAGTAGTCGCAGCGATTGAGCCGGTTGGCCGTCATCATAATGATCTGTTTTTCGGTTTCGCTTAAGTTGGTGTGGTTAAAAATCTGCGTGAGCGTCAGATAGCCTTCCAGCAGCGCGGGCGATTCGGCCATATGGGCGAATAAATTGGGCACAAAGCCGTAATTGGTCTGCGCCGCTTGCAGCAAGCTTTGGCTGCCGGCCGGGGCGGTGGCGATGGTGTGTAGTTGAAATGGGGTCATGCTTATTCCTCTGTGGGGTGGTGGGGTTTAGGGCTGAACATTGATAACGACTTTGCCGAAATGCTGGGCGCTGGCGAGGTAGTCATACGCTGCGCTGGCCTCGGCATAGGCAAACTGCCGGTCAATCACCGGGATAATCTGGTGTTGGCTCAAAAAGGCATTGAGCGCGCTAAAGTGCGCTACCGAGCCGACCAAAATGCCGTTGATCTGCGCATTTTTGGCTTGCAGCGGCCATAAATTGGGCGTGGAGCCAAAGCCGGTGAGTACGCCGATCTGGTGAATCTGCCCGCCAGAGGCCAGCGCATGAATCGAGCGCGCGTAAGTGTCGGGGCCGCCTAGCTCTAGCACATGATCAACGCCGATACCGTCAGTGAGGGCCAGTGCGATGTCATCCCAGTTGGCTTGCTGGCGATAGTTGATGGTGTGCCAGGCGCCCAGCGCTTTGGCGCGCGCCAGTTTGTCATCGGATGACGAGGTGATGATGACTTTGGCGCCTTGCGCCACCGCCAGTTGCAAGGCAAACAGCGCCACGCCGCCCGTACCCTGAATCAGCACCGTTTCGCCCGCCTGCAGCTGGCCGCGTGCAAACAGCGCCTGCCAGGCGGTGACGGCCGCGCAGGGCAGGGTGGCCGCTTGCGCCAGCGATAGATGCGCGGGGATGGCCACAATCGCGTTTTCGCTCGCCACAATATGCTCGGCCAATACTCCAGGCATCTGCGCGCCACCCAGCGCACCTTGCAAATAATGCTGGGCCTGATATTTGCCCTGATACCAGCGGGCAAAAAAGTTGGGCGCAACCCGATCACCCACTTGCCAGCGCTGCACTTGGCTGCCTACGGCAATTACCGTGCCGGCCGCATCCGAAAGCGGAATCTGCCCATCCACCGTATCCTGGCCAGCATTGCGCAAGATCAGCAAATCGCGGTAATTCAGGCTAACCGCGCCGACCTGAATCAACACCTGATCGGCGGCCAAGATTGGAAGCGGGCTGGCGACGCGCTGCAATTGAAAACCAGCGGGCTGGCGCTGCAGCTGATAGTGGCTGCTGGAAGTCTGTGAGGCTGACATCGGCTAATTCCTTTTTGTGTAGTGATCGATACACAATATAATCAGGCTAAGATGACGGCGTCAATACATTTTGTAGTGATCAATATGGAAATAAAGAAAACGCGCGGCCGGCCGCGGGCCTTCGATCGCACCCAAGCACTTGAATTGGCATTGCATTTGTTCTGGGCTAAAGGCTATGAAGGCACCTCGCTGAGCGACCTTACCAGCACGCTAGGCATCAATGCGCCCAGCCTGTATGCCGCGTTTGAATCCAAACCGGCGCTATACCGCGAAGCGATTGATCTGTATCTCGCGCAGCAATACGAGCGCATCGGCGCTTCGCTGGCCGCCGCCCCCAGCGCGCGGGAAGGGCTAGAGGCCATGTTGCGCGGCGCGGCGGTGCAATTTACCGCCCCCGATCACCCGCCCGGCTGCCCGATTGCCAGCGGGGTGCTGCGTTGCGCTGAGGCCAATGCAGCCATCTGCGAGTTCACCGCCGAGCATCGCCGCACCACCCGCGCGATGATGCTGGCGCGCCTACAGCAAGGGCAGGCCGCCGGCGAGCTTCCCGCCCAGCTCGATACTCAGGCGCTGGCCGGCTTTTATGCCGGTGTGATTCAGGGCATGTCGGTGCAGGCCATTGATGGCGCTACCTGCGCGGATTTACAGAAGATGGTTGATTTGGCCATGCAGGCTTGGCCTGCGTAGGGCGCCAAACCGAGGGTGCGTTTAGCGCAATTGAATCTGCTGCGCCAAATGGCTAAACACCGTGGCCACGCGGCGCAGGTGGCGCGATTCGGGGTGCGTCAGTAGCCACAGATCGGTGGCGCATTCGTCCAGCGCGCCAGTGAGCGGGCGTAAATTGGGGCGCGTGGCGGCCAGAAACAGCGGCACCATGCCCACGCCCATGCCACGTTCGATTAATTCCACCACCGTTAAAATGCTGTTGACCCGATAGCGTGGCGTGATTTTCGGGTAGTGCTTTTTGCGCCAGAGCACGGTGGGGTGATCGGGCAGGGCATCGTCGGGCGCGATCCACGGTGCCTGCTGGGCGATGGCCGCGGGCAGGTCGGCCCACGGGCTATTTGGCGCAGTAAACAGCGCCACGCTAATGCTACCCAGATGTTTGCCCACCAGATGTTGCGGCGGCTTGCGGGTGGCGCGAATGGCAATATCAGCGTCGCGCCGGGTTAAATTGGCCAGCTCATTGCCGGTGTGCAAATCAAAACTCAGCTGCGGGTGGTGGCGGGCGAGGATATCGAGCTCGGGGGCCACCAGCCCATGCAAAATCGAATCGGTGGTGGTGATGCGCACGCTGCCGGCCACATCTTCGGGCTGCAGTTGCGCGGCCGAGCGGGCTGATTCGAGCGCGATTTCCATTTGCTCGGCATGCTGGGCCAGGGTTTGCGCAAGCTCGGTCGGCAAATAGCCCGCTTTGCTGCGCTCGAATAAACGCTGCCCCAGCCCCAGTTCCAGCCGCTGAATACTGCGATACACCGTCGAGGCATCCACGCCCAGCCGCTCGGCTGCCGCGGCCAACGTGCCGCCACGGCTTACCGCCAGCAAAAATTCCAGATCCTGACTGCCAAGGTGGTATTGCGTTTTTGCATGCATGCTGTGCATTCCTGCGTATGTTTATTGCAAATGGGCAAGGCTAGACTAGCGCATATTAAACACAGGAGGAAATCCGTATGTCGCAACCGATTACCTTGGTCAGCCATTTGCTCTGCCCTTTTGTGCAGCGCGCCGCCATTGTGCTGCTAGAGAAAGGCGTGCCATTTACCCGCAAAAATATCGATCTGGCCAACAAGCCGGATTGGTTTCTGGCCATTTCGCCGCTGGGCAAAGTACCGGTGTTGCAAGTGGGCGAGACGGCGATTTTTGAATCGGCGGTGATTTGCGAATATCTGGATGAAACGCACGCGCCGCCGCTGCACCCGGCCGACCCTTTGGCGCGCGCCCGCCACCGTGGCTGGATGGAGCTGGGCTCGGCGATTTTGAATGACATCGCCGGGATATATTCGGCGCCGGACGAAGCCAGTTTGCAGCTTAAAGCCCAGCAATTGGCGCAAAAATGGGCGCAAGTTGAGGCCGCGCTGAGCGGCGGGCCGTATTTTGCCGGGGCTGAATTCACGCTGGTGGATGCGGTGTTTGCGCCGGTGTTTCGCTATTACGATGCTTTTGAGGCGATAGCGCCGCTGCGTGCGCATCTGTCGCTGGCGCCATGGCCGCAGATCGAGGCTTGGCGGCGCGCGCTGGCGCAGCGGCCCTCGGTGCAGCAAGCGGTGGTGGCCGATTATCCGCAGCGCCTGCAGGCGTTTTTACAGCAGCGTAATTCCTTCCTCGGCACGCTGCTGCAGCCCGCTGCGGCCAGCTGCAGTCTATAAACCCGCGGCAGTATCGGGCGGTAGAGCGCTTATAGGCTGGCGGCCAGCCCAATACCTGCTGGCGGCGATGGGAATGCCCGATTTTTGCCGCGCCATGCCGGTGATTATTGCATTTGAAGGAATAATCAATTCATTGCCATGGCGATTCTCTTGCCTGTGGCGGCGCGCCATACTGAGGCCATCCAATTACGGAACGCCTCAGGAGGCTCCCCATGCCACGCGCCTTTGCCGCCATCACCTTTACCGACAGTGTTAAAGCGGCACAAACTCGCTATCACAGCCGCGAGGGCAATCTGGGTTTTGAGCTGGCTGAGGATAGCCGCAGCGAAATCACCCCGCGCGAGGCTGAGTTTATTGCCGCGCGCGATAGCTTTTATATGGCCACCGTGAACGAAAACGGCTGGCCCTATGTGCAACATCGTGGCGGCCCCGCCGGCTTTTTAAAAGTACTGGACGAACACACGCTGGGCTTTGCCGATTTTCGCGGCAATGTGCAGTATTTGTCGGTGGGCAATCTGCATGCCAACGACAAAATCTCGATCATCCTGATGGATTACCCCAACCGCCGCCGGCTCAAAATCTGGGGCCGCGTGCGCATCGTGCACGAAATCGATGATCCGGCGCTGATCGCCGCGCTGGAAAGCCCCGCCTATCGCGCCCGCATTGAGCGCGCAATGGTCATCACGGTTGAGGCGTGGGATTGGAACTGCCCACAGCACATTACGCCGCGTTATACCGACGCCGATATCGAACAACTGATCGCTCCTTTGCAGAGCGAGCTGGCCGCGCTGCGCGCCAAGCCGCAGGCTGCCGCGCCGCTTGAGCGCTTGGGCAGCGGTGAGTTGGAATTAGTCATCAGCGGCGTGCGCCAGCTGACGCCGCAGGTGCGCGCTTACGAGCTGCGCCATCCGGCTGGTGAAGACTTGCCGCCGGTCACCGCCGGCGCGCATCTGCAAGTGCCGGTGCAGTTGCCCAATGGCCAACAGAGCGTGCGCAATTACTCCATCGCCTCCAACCCCGCGCGCCGCGATATTTACGAAATCGCCGTGCTGCGCCAGGACGACGGCACGGGCGGCTCGGCCTTTGTGCATCAGTATTATCAGCTGGGCATGACGCTGCATTGCAGCATGCCAAAGAACGATTTTGCGCTGAACGAGAGCGCTGCGCCGGTGTTGCTGATTGCCGGCGGTATTGGCATTACGCCGATCAAGGCCATGGCGCAACAGCTCAAAGCGCAAGGCCGTAGATTTGAATTGCATTACGCCGCGCGCAGCCGCCGCGAGATGGCCTATGGCGATCGCTTGCAGCGCGATCTGGCCGGGCAGATTCGCGTTTATTTCAGCGCCGAAGGCGCGCGGCTGAATTTGCCGCAGCTACTGAGCCAAATGGCCGATACCACCGAGGTGTATGTCTGTGGGCCTAGCGGATTGATTGATGCGGTGACCAATACGGCTGCGCAATTACAGATTGATCCCATGCACATCCATTTCGAGCGCTTTGCTGCCGCAGCGCATGGCGAAAACCGGCCCTTTGAAGTGCTGCTGCGCCGCTCGCAACGGGTGATTCCAATCGCCGCCGATCAAACCGTGTTGGCGGCGGTGCAAGCGGCGGGCGTGGATACGCTATCCGATTGCGGCGTGGGCAATTGCGGCACCTGTGCGGTGAAAGTGCTGGCCGGCGAAGTGGAGCATCGCGATCACGCGCTGAACGCCAACGAGCGCGAGCGCGCCGGGCTGATGTGCATTTGCGTGTCGCGGGCAAAATCGGCGCGGCTAGAGCTGGATTTATAAACCGATTGATTTTGATTTGAAAAAGGAAAGCACCATGATCCAGCTCTACGAATTCGCCCTCTCGGGTAATAGCCACAAGGTGAGGCTGATGTTGGCTTTGCTAGGTATACCCTATCAGAGTATCGCCGTGAATGGCGCCGAGCGCGAGCACAAATCGCCCGAGTTTCTGGCCAAAAATCCGCTCGGCCAAGTGCCAGTGCTGGTCGATGGCGACGTGGTGCTGCGCGATAGTCAGGCGATTCTGGTTTACCTCGCCCGCCAGTATGGCGCCGAGCAGGCCGACTTCTGGCTGCCGAACGATCCGGTCGGTCAAGCGCAAGTGCAGGCGTGGCTGGCGACAGCCGCCAATGAAGTGACGCGTGGGCCCAATGCGCTGCGGCTCTTTCATAAATGGGGCCGCACTGTGGCTTTGGCCGAGGCTGAAACCCTCACTGCGCAACTAATGGCCGTGCTGGACACCACGCTGAGCCAGCAGCCGTGGCTGGCCGCGCCGCACATCACGATCGCCGATATTGCCCTCTACCCGTATATCGCGCTAAGCCCTGAAGGGCAAGTGCCTCTGGCGCAATACCCCGCGATTTGCCAGTGGCTGGCGCGCATCGAGGCGCTACCCGGCTATGTGGCCATGCCCGGCATTGCGCAGCAAGTTGCCTAGCCCTAATCAAGCAATCAATCCATTCAACCCATTTTTGGAGTCAACCTATGTCAGCTCGTCCACCACTACCGCCGTTTGATTTGGAATCGGCCACCTTAAAAGTTCGCTTGGCCGAAGACGGTTGGAATTCGCGCGACCCCGAGCGCGTTGCTCTGGTCTACACCGAGGATAGCTTTTGGCGTAATCGCCACGAGTTTGTGCGCGGCCGTGCGCAGATTGTCGAATTTTTAAGCCGTAAATGGCAGCACGAACACGAATACCGGCTGATCAAAGAGCTGTGGGCGTTTGACGGTAACCGCATCGCCGTGCGCTTTGCCTACGAGTGGCACGATGCCGCCGGGCAATGGTTTCGCTCTTACGGCAATGAAAACTGGGAATTCGATGCCCAAGGCCTGATGCAGCGCCGCTTTGCCAGCATTAACGACCTGCCGATTCGCGAAGATGAGCGGCTGTTTCACTGGCCCCAAGGCCGCCGCCCTGATGATCATCCGGGTCTGAGTGATCTGGGTTTGTGAGCACCTTGTCGATTCTTATCTGATTAAAAATCAATGGCTTGTGGTGTTTTTGGCCAGAAACTGCATTTTGTTTGTCAGACCCCAGCCTTTGGCCCGACTAAGTTGCAGATACCGCTGACGGTATCGCTTAAACCACTTTGGAGATCATGCATCATGAACAAACAACTTATCCTCACTAGCGCATTAACCGCCGTACTGGCTGCCGGCGTTTCAGGTACCGTAGTCGCCGCCGACAAAGAAAAATGCTACGGCATCGCCATGGCCGGTAAAAACGATTGCGCGGCCAATGGCCATGCCTGCGCCGGCCAAGCCAAAACCGATAAAGATGCCAAAGAGTGGAAATACGTGGCTGCCGGTACCTGCAAGGATATGAAGGGTACGCTCAAACCGATGTAAGCCCGCTGGCGGTGGCGAGCGCACATGCTGTGCTGGCCGCCGCAGCCTAATCAATAAGGTATCCGTCACTATGCATTGCACTTTACCGCTAAGCACCGGCCTTGGCCTGCGCGCGCCGCACCTCGCTGATGTTTTAGCCCAGCGCCCACCAGTGGCGTGGTGGGAAGTTCACAGCGAAAACTATTTTGGTGGTGGCGAGCCGATTGCCGCGCTGTGCCAGCTGCGGCAGGATTACCCGATCAGCCTGCACGGCATTGGCCTGGGGCTGGGGAGTTTGGGCCCGCTAGATGCGCAGCATCTGGCGCAGCTACAACAGCTGGTGGCGCGCGTTGAGCCAGCGGTGGTGTCCGAGCATCTGGCCTGGAATCGCCACGCCGAGCGCTATTTTAATGATTTGCTGCCGGTGCCGCGGGTAGCCGGCGTGATTGAACATCTGGCCGAGCGCATCAGCATCGTGCAAGACACGCTGCAGCGGCCGATTTTGCTGGAAAACGTCTCGTCCTATGTTGGCTTTGCCGATGAGCTGCTGTCCGAAGCCGAGCTGATGGCCGAGCTGGTGCGCCGCACTGGCTGTGGGCTATTGGTGGATTTGAATAATTTTTATGTCAATGCCCTTAATCTGGGGCTAAACGCCGAAGCGGAGCTGGCGCACATTGCCGGCGACTCGGTGTACGAAATCCATGTGGCCGGCTTTGAATGGTTTGAAGGCACGGCGATTGATACCCATGGCGCGCCGGTGAGTGCCGAAGTGCTGGCGCTGTTGCGGCAGGCGCTGGCGCGCTGGGGCACCAAGCCGGTGCTGCTGGAGCGCGATACCAATCTGAGCGACTTTGCGAGTTTGTATGCAGAGTATTGCTCGCTAGACCAAATAGTAAAAGTATCGGCAGGCAATACAGCTAGGGAGTATGTATGAGCTACGCCCAAGCGATCAGCGCCTTTAGCGCCTTGCTGCTCGACCCGCAGGCCCAGAGCGCCGGGCTATTGTACGCCGCGCGGATGCGGCATTATCGGGCCAATTGCCGGCTTAACCGCATTGCCGCGCTGCAGGGCGTGTTTAGCAATGTGGCACAGCTGGTGGGCGAAGATTTTTTTACCGCTATGGCGTGCGAATATGTCGACGCCATACCGGCGCACGCGGCCGATTTGCACGCCATGGGCGCAGATTTTGCCGATTTCATCGCCCAATTTGCCCCCGCCGCCGAGCTGCCGTATCTGGCCCCCGTGGCGCAGGTCGATTGGGCGCGCTGGCGCGCGTATTTAGCGCCGGATGCCACCACGCTGGGTATGGCCGAATTGGCCGCGCTGGCCGAGGCCGATTTCGCCAGCCTGCGGCTCACGTTTCACCCCAGTTTGCAGTTGGTGCAATCGCTACACTGGCCCATTGCCGATATTCTGGCCATGCATGCCGGCGGCCCCAGCGCGGATTTGCGGCGCGGCGGGCAGCAATTATTAATTAGCCGTCGCCAGTGGCAAGCGATTAGTACTGGCCAGTGGACCTTGCTACAGGCGCTGGTGGCGGGCGAAACAGTAGGCGATGCGCTGGAGCGGGCGCTACAGTGCGAGCCAGATTGCGATATTCAGACCATAATCAGCCTGCTGTTTACCCAAGGGCTGGTGCTGCGGGCCGAGCCCTAGCGCGGCCTTGCCGGCCGATCGATTAAACGAGTTGATAAAAGCATGTTGCAAGATCGTTTTGGTAGAACCATTGATTATTTGCGGGTATCGGTCACCGATCGTTGCGATTTGCGTTGCAGTTATTGCCTGCCGGCGCGGTTTACGCAGTTTGAAGAGCCAAGCCACTGGCTCACCTTTGCCGAAATCGAGCGCGTGGTGGCGGCATTTGTGCGGCTGGGCGTACAGCGGGTGCGCCTGACCGGCGGCGAGCCGCTACTGCGGCGCAATCTGCCCGCGCTGGCGGCGCAGCTGAAAGCACTGGGGCTGCGCGATTTATCGCTGTCTACCAATGCCACCCAGCTGGCCAAATACGCCCAGTCGCTGAAAGCCGCCGGGGTGAACCGTATTAATGTCAGCCTTGATACGCTGGATCGGCAGTGCATGCAAGACATCACCGGCCGCGATGCGCTGGCGCAGGTGATGGCCGGGCTAGCGGCCGCGCGCGCGGCCGAGCTGAGCCCGATCAAGCTGAATATGGTGGCGATGAAGGGCGTGAATGAGGCCGAAATCGAAGCCATGGCCGATTTTGCGCTGAGCAATGGCTATATCTTGCGGCTGATTGAGGCGATGCCGCTGGGCGATACCGGCCGCAATGCGCAATTTCTGGAGCTGGGTGCCGTGCGCGAGCGGCTGGTGGAGCGCTATCAGCTGGTGCCGCAGGCGCTGGAATTAGGCGGTGGCCCGGCCCGCTATTGGCAAACACCGGATGGCAGCGCGCAGATTGGCTTTATCACCCCGCGCTCGCAGCATTTTTGTGCCACCTGTAATCGGGTGCGGCTGACGGTGGATGGTACTTTATACCTGTGTTTGGGGCAGGAAAGCACGGTGGAGTTACGCCCCTTGCTGCGCAGCGGCATCAGCGATACCGAGCTCGATGCCGTTATTATCGCGGCGATAGAGCTCAAGCCCGAACGCCACGAATTTAACGAGCAGCCCACCAAATTAATCCGCTTTATGTCGCAAACCGGTGGCTAAGCCCAGCCGCTCGCCCACACCGAATATGCTTTTCAGGAACCGATTGTATGCTTGATTTTGAAGTGGCCTTAGCGCAATTGCTGGCCCAGGCGCGCGTGGCTACGCGCACCGAATTACTGCCCTTAACCGCGGCGCGTGGCCGCGTATTGGCGCACGATGTGATTGCCCCCATCAATGTGCCAGGCTTTGATAACAGCTCGATGGATGGCTATGCGCTGCATATTCCGGCCGCTGCGCCAGCAACCACGCACTTTCAGATTACCCAGCGCATTGCCGCTGGGGCGGTTGGGCATGCCTTAGCCGCCGGTGAGGCCGCCCGCATTTTTACCGGCGCGCCCATCCCCGTAGGCGCAAATGCCGTGGTGATGCAGGAGCAATGCACGCTGGCGGGTGAGGCACTGCAGCTGGCCGCGCGGGTGCCGCTGGGTGCGAATATCCGCCGCATTGGTGAAGATGTACATCACGGGCAAGTGGTGCTGCGCGCCGGCCAACGGCTCAGCCCGGCCATGCTGGGGCTGGCCGCCTCGCTCGGGATTGCGCAACTGACTGTGTTCACCCCGCTGCGAGTGGCGCTACTGAGTAGTGGCGATGAGCTGGTCGAGCCCGGCCAGCCGTTGCCCGCGGGCAAAATCTATAACGCCAATCGCTATACGCTGCTGGCCCAGCTGCAGGCCTTGGGTTGCGAGCTGCTGGATCTTGGCGTGATCCCCGATCAATTCGACGCCACGGTGGCAGCGCTGGCGGCGGCGGCCAAGCAGTGCGATATTTTGCTCACCTCTGGGGGGGGTATCGGTCGGAGAGGAAGACCATATCAAGGCTGCAGTGCAATACCTCGGTGAACTTAATCTGTGGAAAATCGCCATCAAGCCGGGCAAGCCCTTTGCCTATGGCCGGATTGGCAACGCGGATTTTATTGGCTTGCCCGGTAATCCGGTGTCGGCATTGGTGACGTATTTAATGTTGGTGCGCCCGTTTATGCTGGCGCGGCAAGGCGCGAGCGAGCTGGCGCCGCCGCGCATGACGCTGCCGGCCGATTTTGAGCTCAAGCGCGCGGGTGATCGGCGCGAGTTTTTCCGTGCGCGGCGCAATCCGGCAGGGCAGGTGAGCTTATTTTCGCATCAAGGCTCGGCGGTGCTTACCTCGCTGGTCTGGGCCGAAGGGCTGGTGGATATTCCGGCGGGCACTACCGTGCAGCGTGGCGATCCGGTGGCGTTTATTCCGCTCAGTGCGCTGGAGGGCTAAATGCTGACGATTTTGTATTTCGCCCGCCTGCGCGATGTGCTGGGCTGCGCCAGTGAAACGCTGGCCACGCCACCGGCCACCGTGCGGGATTTAATTGCGCTGCTGGTGGCGCGCGGTGGTGTTTGGCAGGCTGAGCTGGGTGGGTCGCGCGTGTTTCGGATGGCGATTAATCAAGAGATGGCGCAGCTGGATGATGCGATTCCGGCCGGGGCCGAAGTGGCGATTTTTCCGCCGGTCACCGGGGGCTAAGATGCAGCAGGATGTCATCCGCGTACAAAGTGCCGATTTTGATGTCGCCCACGAATACCAGCGCCTGGCTGGCCAGCCGCAGATTGGCGCGGTGGTGATGTTTGTGGGTCGGGTGCGAGATTTGAGTGCCAATGCGGATCTGCTTGCCTTGCATCTAGAGCATTACCCGGCGATGACCGAACGCGCGCTGCAGCAGCTGGTGCAGGCCGCGCGCGCCCGCTGGCAGCTTGATGCGGTGACGATTATTCATCGCGTGGGCCGCTTGGCGCCGACCGAGCAAATCGTGCTGGTGCTGACCGCCAGCCCGCATCGGGATGCAGCCTACGAGGCCAATCGCTACCTGATGGATTATTTAAAAACCGCCGCGCCATTCTGGAAAAAAGAAATCACCCGCCACGGTGAAGCATGGGTAGAGGCGCGCGCGAGCGATGAGCAGGCGCGCGCACGCTGGGAAACCTAAGCCCCAGCGCGCGGCCAGCTAGAAATAGCCCTGGATCTTTTTGCGCTCCATCGAGCCGGATTGATCGGTATCGATCAGGCGGCCCTGTCGCTCGCTGGTGGTGGTGAGCAGCATTTCCTGAATAATCTGCGGCAAAGTGCTGGCGCGGCTTTCTACCGCGCCGGTGAGCGGGTAGCAGCCTAGGGTGCGAAAGCGTACCCAGCGCCGGCTAATGCTGGCGCGCTCGGCCGGGGTGAGGTAGGGCAGGATGCGCTCATCGTCGATGCAGATCCAGGTGCCATCTTTCCACACCACATCCCGCTCGGCTGCCCGATACAGCGGCACGATGTCGATGTTTTCCAGCCAGATGTATTGCCAGATATCGAGTTCGGTCCAGTTCGAGAGCGGAAATACACGGATATTTTCGCCCGGATCGAGCCGGCTGTTATACAGCTGCCACAGCTCGGGGCGCTGGTTTTTCGGATCCCAACGCTGGTGCTGATCGCGAAACGAAAACACCCGCTCTTTGGCCCGGCTTTTTTCCTCATCGCGCCGCCCGCCGCCAAAGCAGGCGTCAAAACCATGCTGCGCCAGTGCTTGCTTGAGCGCGTCGGTTTTCATCGCATCGGTGTATTTCACCGAGCCACTCGTAAACGGATTCACTCCTTCGGCCAGCGCCGCCTGATTAATATGCACGATGATTTCCAGCCCATGTTGCGCCACCAGCCGGTCACGAAAGGCCGCCATTTCGTGAAATTCCCAGGTGGTGTCGACATGCAACAAGGGAAACGGCACTTTGCCCGGCCAGAACGCTTTGCGCGCCAGATGCAGCATCACCGTTGAATCTTTGCCAATCGAGTAAAACATGCAGGGCTTGCTAAATTCGGCCACCACTTCGCGCAGAATATGAATGGCCTCGGCTTCCAACTGCCGCAGGTGCGACAGTTGGGCGGCGGGGATTACCAGTCGGTCCATGTTTGGCTCTCCGGATCATATGAGCTCAGCAGCAACCACTGATTGCGCACTTTGGTGGCAAAGGCGGGGAGCTGTGCCAAGAGTTGCTCGACATGTGCTTTGGGCGCTTCGATCACGACCAGCAGCCGCTGCGGGATATGGTAGGGCGTGTGGTCGTCGGCCATTACGGCTTGCCATGGCAAGCCCGCCAAGAGATCGCTGCCATTACCCTGCATCACCCCCAGCCCGGCGGTAACGGTTTGGGTGGCCTTGCTGCCGCTACCTTGATAATGCGGCGCGACGGCCGAGGCGTAGTACTGCAGATTGATCCACTGCGCGACGGTCACTGGCCCGGCCACGATCGCGGCCAGCAAGCTGCCCTCGCGGTCTTCGACCCAGTGGTAGCCATGCAAAAAGGCACGCCCTTGTAGATTGTGGCCCTGGCTCCAGCTGCGGCGGCCGATGATAAAGGCCGCATTGCGAGCCAAACCCCACTCGGGGCGTACTTCGCTCCAGTCTTCGGCGCGACGCAGGGCTTCCTCATCGGCACGGTCGGCTTCACCGGCCAATTTAGGCAGTTGTGGCAGCCGTTCAGCACTGAGCTGGGCGTAGGCAAAGGGTAGTGCCGCCTGCAGCCGCTGCCAAGCTAGGGCCGCCGGCCCCTCGTGCGGAGCGGCATCGAGCCAGTGCAAGGTATCGAGCGAAGTCTGGTGCTCGGCAGCGATAAACCGGGTGTGCGCCGGGATGGCGATACCCTGCGCCAGCAGGCGCTCGCGGATCAGGCTGTCATTACATAGGGCGGCCAGCACCCGCGCGTTAAAGCCACCGGCCGCGCCACCGCAGGCGCCGCAATCGAGCTTGGCGGCGTAGGGGTTGTTGCGGCTATGGCTGCCGTGGCCGGCAATCACCACCAGCGGGGCAAACTCGCGGGTAAGGCCAATGCCTTTGAGTGCGCCGGCCGCCCATTCGGCCTGCTGGGCGAGCGAAGCCGCCGATTGCGGCCCATGCGCGCCGACGGTAGGGCGGGTTTGCGGCTTGCGCACGCCCCGGGCCCAGCGCTGGCGCCAGCGGGCGGGAATAAAGCTGTGCCACAGCATCTGCAGCCCTTGCCAATGCCCCGCCAGCTCCGGCAGGGCCAGACTGGCCAAGGGGTCGTGTTTGATCTGCTGCTGTACCAGCTGGCGTTGCTGGCTTTGCTGCCGCGCTAAGCGATAGCGTTGGCGCTCATGCGGGGTAGCCGTTTCGCTCACTTCGGCCTGTGGCGCCAAAATCACCGGGCAGGCAGCGTGGGTGTGCTCGCTATCTAGCTCGCGGGTACTGATCGGCAGACCAAAAAAGCCGGCAAAGCCATAGGTGGCAAAGCGGCCGCTGGCCTCGATGGCCCGGCGGAGCGGCTCGGAGCGCACATCGATACAAAACACCAGCTGGGCGACTGGGGCCTCTGCGCGGGTGGGCGCGGCTGGCTGGCTGAGGGTATTTTGCAGCGTCTGGCGATATTGCGCTTCGCGAATTTCCAGCCCTAGCCGGCATTGCGCCAGTGCATCAAAGCGGTGAGCTAGGCGCAGGTATTGCGCGGTTTGCGCTGGGCTAAAGGCCGCCCAATCGGCAGGCTGCAGCTGCGCATGGCGCTGCCAGGCCTCTAGCAGCGGTAGTGGATCAAGAGTTGCGGAGGGTGCGCTGGCGGGTAGAGGCAGCCCTTCGGTCAGGGCGGCTTCGAGCGTGAGCCGCAGCGCCAGGTAATCGGTGAGCGCGCTGATTTCACCAGCTGCGCGGCGGCCCAGCCAGCGCAGCATCCCGGCCCAACCCGGCTGCGCAAGTAGATGTGCTTGCAGATAGGCTAGCTGCTCGACCGGGCTGGCAAGCTGAGCCAGTGCTGCTTGCAGTGCGACCTCGGGACTGGCAGGTAGCTGCGCCAGTTTGCGCCGCACGGCAGCGGGCAGCTGCGGATCATATTGCGCCTGTTGCTGCCAGGCGTGGTATAAATCGGTCTCGGCCAAGCCCCAGCTGCGACTATCGCGGGCAATAAAGAGTTTTGCCCAGCGCTGTGTGGTGCTTTCCAGTAGTTGCAAAGCGGCGGGCTGCCCGGCCTGCGCGAGGCGGCTGGCGCGGCTATGCAAGCCGTGGGCGCTGGGCGCAGGGATGGCTGGCAAGGTGTCGAGCAAGGCCGACCAATCCGCTGCAGGGGCCGCAGTAGTGCTGGCCGCAGGCAGGAGCTGCGCACTGCAAAAGCGCAGCGCCAGCAGATCATCGGCCGGGAAATCATGCTCGCGCAGCCAGTGGCGCAGATGCTGCAACAAGAGTGGTGAGTTGGCGGGCAGGGCATCTAGCTCGGGCAAGTGGGCGCGTGCTGGATACAGTGTGCTGGCGTTGTGGTGAGCAAACCAGCGGGCCACTTCATCAAAGCTGCGGTCTTCCACTCCCTGCCAGGGGCTGCGGGCGGCGAAAGTGGCGATCGGCCATTGTGGCGCCACCACCACCGCTGCGGCCTCGACCAGCGCCGGGGTGAGGTCGGCAGACTGGAGTGATTGCAATGCTTGAGACGACAGTGGGGCGTTCATACCAGTACTCCTTGTTGGGCGCGGCGCGCTAGATGGTTTGGATGCATATCGAGGGTGTGGCGAGGCGCTTCACTCAGGCTAATCAGCTGCCAGTACAGGCGCTGGGCCAGTGGGTGGCGTGGGCGCTGCAGCAGGTATTGCAGTGCGGCCGACCCGCCCAGCAGTAGCGCGGCGCTGAGGTAAATCCAGCCATTGGTCGGTGCGCTAAGGTCGGCCGGTGCCGGCAGCAAGGCGTGCAAACCGGCTCGCACGGCAAAGAAACCACCGACACTCACCAGCCAGAAAGGCAGGCTGCGCCATTGCCAGATCGGCAGCGTGGCTAATCCTTGCGCCAGCGCCCAGGCCAGCAACAGGGCACTGAGCCAGCCGGCAGGTTGTGCGGCATAGGCTGGGTGCAGGGCGAAGAGGCCAATCATCACCAGCGCGGCTAGCAGTAGTACTTTAGGGAAAGCCGGCAGGTTGAGGGCACGTCGCTCGGGGCTAACGGTGCCACCGGCCTGCAAAAACAGGCTGGCTTTAAACAAACCATGCAGCAGCAAGTGAATCAGCGCCGCAAGGTAAGCACCCAGCGCGCATTGCAGCAGCATGCAGCCCATCTGGGCCACGGTCGAGGCGGCCAGCTGGCGTTTTACATCAACCTGTACCAGCGCCATACCGCTACCCAGCAAGATCGAGCACACGGCCAGCAGTAGCAGCGCCACTTGCGCCCAGCCGGCGGCGGCCAGCAGGCTGCCGTAGTGCAGCAGCAAAATCCCGCCGGCATTTACCAGTCCCGCATGCATAATCGCCGATACTGGCGTGGGGGCGACCATGGTGGCCAGCAGCCAGCGTTGGGCAGGCCACTGCGCGGCAGGGATTAAGGCGGCCAGTAACAGCGCGGCTGCCGCAGATTGAATCGCCCAGGCAGGCCAGCTGGCCAGCGAGGTAGGCAGGCCCACTTGCCAGTGCCCGGTTTGCTGCTGCACGAGCACCACCAAGACT
Source organism: uncultured Chitinibacter sp. (assembly GCF_945957625.1). Lineage (NCBI taxonomy): Bacteria > Pseudomonadati > Pseudomonadota > Betaproteobacteria > Neisseriales > Chitinibacteraceae > Chitinibacter > uncultured Chitinibacter sp. The sequence goes on along the minus strand of NZ_CAMFLP010000004.1, from coordinate 98,502 downwards.
AGCAGTGCCAGCCAGGCCACACTCAGCCACAGCCCCACATAGCGGGCTGCGGCTTGTGCGGCCGGCCAGTCACGGGCAAGGCCAATCAGCCGGAACAGCGCCCACAGCGCCAGCCCCCAGCCCAGTAGCAGCAGGCGGCTATCGGTGCTGGCCCAGGCCAGCGAAGTGCCGCTAGTAAGGAGTGTGAGCCAAGCCAGGGCGCGGGCTTGATCAAGATCGCCGTGCAAAAAGCGCAGGCTAAAGCGCTGCACAATCGTGCCTAGCCCTAACACTAGGCTAATCAGCAACCAGGCAATCGGGCTGGTGCTAAGTGGCCAACTGTGGGCGGCTTGCGGTAGGGCTAGTTGCGCCAAGGCAGCCAGCGCAGCAATGGCCGCCAAACGGCTATGCCAGTGCAGATACAGCGGCGTGGTGCGCAGCAGCTGGGCGCTGGCCAGCGCCACCGACAGCGCCAGAGCGCCTAGCCAAAGCCCGAGCGGTAGAAAAGAAACAGTAGGCTGCATGGAACTTCTCGCGTTGATTGCAGATGCAGCCATGATAAAAAAGTGGTGGCATAATTAGAAATTGCGATTAATTTTGTTTTGCATAACTTTTGCTTATGAATGTAACCCTCCGGCAGTTGCAGATTTTTGCCAAAGTAGCCGAAACCGGCAGCTTTACCCGCGCCGCCGAGCAGCTGTTTCTCACGCAGCCCGCGGTGTCGCAACAGACCCGGCTGCTCACCGAAGCCGTGGGCGAGCCCTTGCTCGAAACCATGGGGCGCAAGGTGTATCTCACTGCGGCGGGGCAAGCTTTGCTGCACACCAGCGAGCAAATGAATCAGCAATGGAAAGCGTTTGAGGAAGACATCGCCGCTCAGCGCGGCCTGCACAGCGGCACCTTGCGGCTGGCGGCGGTGAGCACGGCCAAATACTTTATTCCACGGGTGCTGGGGCCGTTTTGCCAGAAATACCCAGGCATTGAAGTAAAGCTGGAAGTCGCCAATCGCGATCGCATCATCGAGCGGATCGAAGACAATCTCGATGATCTGTACATCATGACCAAACCGCCCGAAACCCTGGAGCTGGTGCGCGAGCCTTTTCTGGATAACCCGCTGGTGGCGATTGCTGCGCCCACCCATCCGCTGGCCGCACAGGCGCAGATTACCTTGGCCGAATTTGCCCAAGAGCGCTTTATCATGCGCGAGCCGGGCTCGGGCACCCGCATTGCGCTGGAGGCTTTTCAGGCGCGCGCTGGGGTGAGCTTCAATGTGCGGATGGAGCTCGGTAGCAACGAGGCCATCAAACAGGCCGTGGCAGGCGGGCTAGGGGTGTCGATTTTGTCGCGGCACACCCTGCACCGTTTACCGGTGGAAGAAGATGAAGTGGCGATTTTGCCGGTAGAGGGCTTTCCGCTGCATACCCAGTGGCAGCTGGTGTATCTGAGTAAAAAACGGCTTTCCCGTGCGGCGCAGGCGTTTCTGGCCGAGCTGGCGGCGTGGATTCCGCAATATCGCAGTCGCAAGGGGATTACATGAGCGCGCACCCACCCCGCTATCCGCGTGCCGCTGCCTTGCGCGGCGAGCGAGTGCTGGTCGCCAGCCGGCATCACAAGGCCGCCGCCATGCAACGACCTTTTGCCGCTCTGCTGGGCGTTGAGCTTTGGAGCCCGCCTGAGCTCGATACCGACCGCTTTGGCACCTTTAGTGGCGAAATCGAGCGCCCCGGCCCGCCCGTGGCCATGCTGCAGGCCAAAATCGCGCTGGCGCAGGCTGATTACCCCGCCCAACGCTACTGGCTGGCCAGCGAAGGCAGTTATGGCCCGCATCCGTATTGGCCGCAGTTGGCGGTGGGGGAGGAATGGCTGATGTGGTTAGATGCGCAGACGGGGCAGAGTCTGACTGAGCGGCGGCGGTTTACCACGCGGCATTACGGCGCCTGGATGATCAGTAATTGGGCCGAGCTACGCGCCCGCTTGGCGCAATGCCCGCTGCCCGCGCTGGCGCTCACGTTACGGCCGCTGGCGGGGGATTTGCCAGCGCAAAAAGCCCTGCGGGATGTGGCGGCGGTGGAGGTAGCCTATGCCGAGTATGTGGCCGCAGGTAGCCCAGCGGTGGTGCTTGCGCTGGATATGCGCGCGCATTTACATCCCCCGCGTCAGCGCAGCTTGCGCCGGCTGGCCACCCGTTTGGCCCATCGTTTGGCCACCGCGTGCCCAGCCTGTGGCGCGGCTGGCTTTGGCGAGCGGCAACTGCAGCCGGGCTTGCCCTGCGCTGATTGTGGCCTTGCCACGGCGCAACCCGCCGCACTGGTGTATGCCTGCTCGCAGTGCGGGCATCGCGAGCTGCATCGCCACTATCACACCCCGGCTGATCCGCGCTGGTGTGATTACTGCAACCCTTAGCCCGCGGGCTATGCCGCCTGCGGGCCGCGAGGGCTAGCCGCTTTAAGCGCTGGCAGTATTACTCATGATCAGCGCAGCGGTGGCGGCTACAGCGGCGCCGGCGCCTGCCAGCCGGATCGGCTTGGCTTCGCGGGCCCAATGCCACAGCAGCGCGCCGATTACGCCCACCAGCATCGCCAGGGCAAAAATCATCGCAAAACCAAAAACATAAGATTGAATCGGCATGGTTGCTACTCCTTAACTCCTAAATAACCGTGTTCACGGCAAAGCCGGCCATCGCTCGGGTGGCCACGAAGGGCAATGGCGATGGTGGGGCGCTACAAGAGGTGTTGGCGGCGTACCCTGCCGCATGGGGCCTCATGCTTAAATCGACCGCTGTTTTTGCGCCGCAGTTCCGGTGGTGGGCGAGTTTGTGACTTATTGCCACTCGTCTTGACCGCGCTGGGTTAGTCGGCACGGCATAGCGGCCAGCGGGGCCCAAGTTTCGCCGCGGTGGTGGCGAAACACCTGTGGGCACGCTGATTTGGCTCAATTTTTTTGCCGGCAGCCAGTGGTAGGCTGTTGTGGTCAGGGGGCGATAAGGGGCGCGTGATGCATGAGTTAAGTCTGGCCGAACGTGTACTCCGCATTGCCGAGCAAGCCGCGCAGCAAGCCGGCGCGCAACGGGTCACTAGGGTGCGGCTGGCGGTGGGGGCACTGGCGCATGTGGCGCCCGATACGCTGCAATTTTGCTGCGAGCTGGCCGCGCGCGGCACGCCGCTGGAGCACACCGAATTCACCGTTGAGCAAACCCCGGGCGCGGCCTGGTGCGAGCCCTGCGGGCAAACGGTGGCTTTGCAACGCGTGGGGCAGGCCTGCCCGCACTGTGGTGGCTATGCGCTGCGCATTACTGGCGGCGAAGACATGCAGGTACTGGATATTGCCGTGATCTGATTGGTAGGTATATGCATGCAGCTCATGAATTAATTGGCCTGTATGCATATACCCATCTAGCTGGCGCAGGCCGGCGCAAGGAGCAAGCGATGTGTACCAGCTGCGGATGTGGGCATGGTGAAACGCGGATTAATGGCCTGGTGCCACCCCGGCGGCGGTGCGGTCCCGGGCCGGCGGGGGCCTATCGCCTGGCGGGTGGCGCGCCAACTCAGGCCGAGCCCGCGACTACAGCGGCTAGTGGCCCCTTGGGCGCGGTGCATGCGCCGGAAGTAGACCCCGAGCGCACGATCCGGCTGGAGATCGATATTCTGGCCAGTAATGACGGCCAAGCTGGGGTGAACCGCGCGCGGCTGGCGGCGCAGCAGATTTTTGCATTAAATCTGGTCTCGAGCCCCGGCTCGGGCAAAACCACGCTCTTGGTCGAAACCTTGCGCCGCTGGGTGGGCGCGGCGGCGGTGATCGAGGGCGATCAGCAAACCGATAACGATGCCGCGCGGATTCGCGCCACCGGGGTGCCGGCGGTGCAAATCAACACCGGCAAAGGCTGTCATCTGGATGCGCATATGGTGGCGGGCGCACTGGATGTGCTACAGCAAGAGGGCACTTTGGCCGCCAATAGCCTGCTGTTGATCGAAAATGTCGGCAATCTGGTGTGCCCTGCGGCCTTTGATCTGGGCGAAGCGCATAAAGTAGCGATTTTGTCGGTCACCGAGGGTGAAGATAAACCGCTGAAATACCCGGATTTATTCCGCGCAGCCGATCTGCTGCTGTTGAGCAAAACCGATTTGCTGCCCTATGTGGATTTTAATATCGAAGCGGCAATCGCCATGGCGCGGCAGGTGCGCCCCGATTTGCCGGTGATTCAGCTCTCGAGCAAAACTGGCGCGGGCTTTGCCGAATGGCAGGCGTGGCTGCTGGCTGGCTGCCGACGGGCGCAGCAGCGGGGCTAGCCATGCAGCAGCGCCTGTGTGTGCGGGGCATTGTGCAGGGGGTGGGGTTTCGCCCCTATGTGTACCGCTTGGCCAGCGAATTGGCCTTAAGCGGCTGGGTGCGCAACGATAGCGACGGGGTAACGATCGAAATCGCCGGCCCGGCCCCGCAGGTGGCGCAGTTTTGCCAGCGTCTGCCGCTGGAAGCGCCAGCACAAGCGCGCATTGATGCGCTATTACTGCAGCCTGCCGAGGCGGCGATCAGTGCGCCGGGCTTTACGATTGTGGCCAGCGCCGCGGCGCATTCCGCAGCCAAGGCCAGCATTGGCCCCGACACCGCGCTATGCCCCGCGTGCCTGGCCGAGTTATTCGACCCCGCCAGCCGGCGCTATCGCTACCCGCTGATCAATTGCACCGATTGCGGCCCCCGTTACACGCTGGTGCGCCGCCTGCCTTACGATCGCGCCAACACCAGCATGGCGCCGTTTCCGCCATGCCCAGCCTGTGCGGCCGAATACCAGCAGCCCAGCCACCGGCGTTTTCATGCTGAGCCCAACGCCTGCCCGGTCTGTGGGCCGCAGCTCCAGCTCTGTGATCTGGCTGGCACGCCGCTGGCGGGCCACGGCACGGTGCAGGATGCGCTGGCGCACACGCTGGCCTTGCTGCAGGCAGGGCAGATTGTGGCGATCAAAGGGCTGGGCGGTTTTCATCTGGTGTGCGATGCGCGTAACTCAGCCGCCGTGGCCGAGCTGCGCCGGCGCAAACAGCGCGCCGCCAAACCGCTGGCGGTGATGGCGGCCAATGCCGCCTCGCTGGCGGGCTGGCTGCAGATCAACCCCGCCGAGCAGCAATGGCTCGATTCCCCCGCTCGGCCGATTGTGCTGTTGGCCAAGCTGGCTGGGGCTGATGAGGCTTTGCCGGGTATTGCCCCGCAGCTCTCATCCATTGGCGCTTTACTGCCCTATACCCCTATTCAGTATTTGCTATTTCATGAAGCGGCCGGCCGGCCGGCGGGCTTGGGCTGGCTGGATGAGCCACAAGATTTGCTCTTAGTCATGACTAGCGCCAACCCGCGCGGTGAGCCGCTGATTACTGATAATCAGGCCGCACTCACCCAGCTGGCCGGCCTGGCCGACGCGGTGTTGCTGCATGAGCGCGACATCGTGGTGCGCTGTGATGACAGCGTGCTGCGGGTGGACACCAGCGGCGCGGCGCAGTTTATCCGCCGCGCGCGCGGCTACACCCCGCTGGCTTTGCCGTTGGCGCGGGCAACAGCGCCCATCTTGGCGCTGGGTGGCTTTTATAAAAACACGCTGTGCCTCACGCGCGGGGCCGAGGCCTTTGTCTCGCAATACATCGGCGAGCTAGATCGGGTGGCCAATTGCCGGGCGCTAGAGCAGGCCAGCGCGCATTTGCAGCACCTATTGCAAGTTGCCCCGCAGTGCGTGGCGCATGATCTGCACCCTGATTTTTATAGTAGCCAGCTGGCGGCTCGGCTGGCCGCACAATGGCAAGTGCCGAGTTTAGCTGTGCAGCACCATCATGCGCATATTGCTGCGGTGCTGGCCGAACATCAGCTCGATGAGCCGGTGCTGGGCCTAGCGCTCGATGGGGTGGGCTTGGGCGACGATGGCAGCGCTTGGGGCGGCGAGCTATTGCTGGTGGATGGCGCGCAGGCCCAGCGCTTGGGGCATTTGCGACCACTGGCGCTGCCCGGTGGCGATCTGGCCGCGCGCGAGCCGTGGCGCATGGCCGCGGCGGTGCTGCATCAGCTCGGGCGGGCGGATGAAATCGCCAGCCGCTTTGCCGACCAGGCCGCCGCGCCTTGGTTGGCGCAAATCTTGCGCCGCGCACCAGCCTACACCACCAGCATGGGCCGTTATTTCGATGCCGCCGCAGGCTTATTGGGGCTGGCCACGCAGCAGGATTTTGAAGCGCAAGCGGCCATGCTGCTGGAAGGCGCGGCGGCTCGTTATGGGGCGGTGGCTGCGCCGGCGGCCGGGCATGAGCTGCAACGTTTGCCCAATCAAATCTGGCAGCTGGATTTAGCCCCGCTGTTGCAGCAGATCAGCGTGGCGACCAGCCCCGCGCTGGGCGCGGCGCAATTTCATGCCGGGCTCTGTGTGGCGCTGGCCGATTGGTTGGAGGCCGCCGCGGCGCAAACTGGGCTGCGCACGGTGGCGGGCGGTGGCGGCTGTTTTTTAAATGCGCTGTTACTCAGCGGCCTACAGGCCGAATGTCGCCGCCGCGGTTTGCGGCTGTTGATTAATCAGGCTATGCCCTGTGGGGATGGCGGTTTGGCGCTGGGGCAGGCCTGGGTTGCGCAGCGCTGGCTGGGCGCAGCAGGCCAAACCGATACGCACTGGAGAGCAGAATGTGTTTAGCGATACCGGCGCGGGTGACCGCGCTGCTGGCAAACGACGAGGCGCGCATCGAGGTCGGCGGCGTGCACAAGGTGATCTCGATTGCCTTGGTCGATGAGGTCGCGGTGGGCGACTATCTGATCGTGCATGTGGGCTTTGCCATCGGCAAGCTCGACCCTACCGAGGCTGAGCAAACGCTGGCGCTGTTTGCGCAAATGGCGCAGCTCGACCCCAGCAACCCGGCCCCGTATCAGTGAGGCGCACATGAAATACATTGCTGAATTTCGCGATGGCGAGCTGGCCCGCGGGCTGGCCAATACCATTGCCGCCACCGTCAACCCCGCGCGCGAATACCGGCTGATGGAGTTTTGCGGCGGGCATACGCACGCGATTTCGCGCTATGGCCTGCAAGATTTGCTGCCCGCCAATGTGCGGCTGATCCACGGCCCGGGCTGCCCAGTCTGCGTGCTGCCGATTGGCCGCATTGATAGCGCCATTGCGCTGGCCACCCAGCATGATGTCATTCTCTGTACCTACGCCGATACGCTGCGCGTCCCAGCCAGTGGTGGGTTATCGCTACTGAAGGCCAAGGCGCAGGGCGCGGATATACGCATGGTGTATTCCGGCGCCGATGCGCTGCGCATCGCGCAGGATAACCCCAGCCGCGCCGTAGTGTTTTTCGCGATTGGCTTTGAAACCACCACACCACCCACCGCCGCCATCATCCTGCAGGCGCAGCGCCTGCAGCTGGCGAATTTCAGCGTGCTGTGCAATCACGTGCTCACCCCGGCGGCGATGGTGCACATCATGGAATCGCAACAAGACCCCGCCGCGGTGGCGATTGATGGTTTTGTCGGCCCCGCCCACGTCAGCACCGTGATCGGCTCGGGGCAATACGAAGGCTTTGTTGCGCGCTACCAGCGCCCGGTGGTGATCGCCGGCTTTGAGCCGCTGGACGTGATGCAGGCGATCTTGATGCTGATCCAGCAAATCAACGCTGGCCGCGCCGAGGTCGAAAACGAATTCACCCGCGCCGTCACGCGCGAAGGCAACCGCAAGGCGCAGGGCTTGTGCGAGCAGGTGTTTGAGCTGCGCTACACTTTCGACTGGCGTGGGCTTGGCGAAGTGCCACTTAGTGCGCTGAAAATCCGCCCCGAGTTCGCCCAATTCGACGCCGAGCTGCGCTACCAGATTAATTATGTGCAGGTGCCCGACCACAAAGCCTGTGAATGCGCCACGATCCTACGCGGCCACAAACGCCCAGCCGATTGCAAAGTCTTCGGCACCGTTTGTACGCCAGATCATCCGCTGGGTGCGTGTATGGTGTCGTCGGAAGGCGCGTGCGCGGCGCATTATACTTATGGGCGGTTTAGGATGTCTGCAATGCTGTAGCTTTATGCTGAGCCTGAGAAACCTCTATATTCCTAAGCTATTTTCGGACTTAATGATATTTTTAAACTTTCTTTATTAAGTTTGATGTTTGTATCAGGGGAAAGTCCATCCCAGTGTGCACATTTGTAGAGATAAAATTCATCAAATACTTTAATGATGTGTTCGGATAGATTTGCTGATGAGTCTGGAAGTACTAATTCGGTCGCGGTTGCTTCCCCTGCTTGAGGGCCTTTGTTGTCACATTCTATTGTCATGAGGGCATGAGAATTTTTTTCAAAGATTAAGTATCTGTATTTCCATCGAGTAATTGAAGAGAAGTAGTTTTCTGGTTTGCCAGGAATGTAGCCAGGCTGTGATCTTATTCTCAGACTATCAAGCTCATATATGGCAATGAGTTTTTTGTAATCGACAAATCTTACAAATGAATACTCTTTGCCTATTCTGTCGGGATGCGCTTCATCAAGAATTGAGCAAACTACATCGTGTTCTCGGTTTAAATATTTTGTGCTCCTACCGTGAACAATCTCAGTTACAAACGGCATTTGCAGATTCCTTAACTTGGAGTGAAAAAAACTCACGCTTTGTCTGGTAAGCGTGGAATCAGAAATACACACAAATAGTTTTGAAGGACATGGCTGATGTCCGAATGGTGCAATATTCGTAATTGATCTGCAAGAGTGTACTGTCGTCGTTATTGTTGTGCATAAGGAAATTCCTCGGCCGACATATTATCACTTGCGATGAATTTGTCTTACAAACCCCATTGTCGTAGGCAAAGAATGAAAACATACACCCGCTCCCTCGATTTGAAAAACGGCCGCGTTGATATGAGCCATGGCAGCGGTGGCCGGGCGATGGCGCAGTTGATTGATGAGCTGTTTGCCCGCCATTTTGCCAACGATATTTTGGCCGAACAGGGCGATGGGGCGGTGCTGCCGAGCCTGAATGGTGGCCGGCTGGTGATGGCCACCGATAGCCATGTGGTGTCGCCGCTGTTTTTCGCCGGTGGCGACATCGGCTGCCTCTCGGTGCATGGCACGATCAATGATGTGGCGATGATGGGCGCGCGCCCGCTGTATTTGTCGGCCGGTTTTATTCTGGAAGAAGGCTTTCCGCTGGCCGATCTACAGCGCATTGTGGCTTCGATGGCGGCGGCGGCCCGCGAGGCCGGGGTGCCGATTGTCACCGGCGATACCAAGGTGGTGGAGGCCGGCAAGGGCGACGGGGTGTTTATCACTACCACCGGTGTGGGGGTAATGCCGGAGGGTATTGACCTGAAAGCATCAAAGATTAAGGTGGGCGACAAGATACTGGTGTCGGGTATGTTGGGCGATCATGGCGTGGCGATTATGTCGCAACGCGAAAACCTGACTTTCGAGACCACTATTCAATCGGATACTGCCGCGCTGCATACGCTGGTGGCGGCGATGTTGGAATCCGTGCCCACGCTGCACGCGCTGCGCGACCCCACGCGTGGCGGGCTAGCTGCGGTGCTGAATGAATTTGCCCACGCCAGCGGCCACGGCATGGTGATCCGAGAGGCCGCCATACCGGTGCGCAGCGAGGTTGCTGCCGCCTGCGAGCTACTGGGGCTTGATCCGCTGTATGTGGCCAATGAAGGCAAACTAGTCGCCTATTGCGCCGCTGCCGATGCCGATGCGCTGCTGGCCGCGATGCGCAGCCACCCGCTGGGGCGCGATGCGGCGATCATCGGTGAGGTGATCGCCGATGAACACGCCTTTGTGCAGATGGAAACCGTATTTGGCGGGCGGCGGATGGTGGATTGGCTTAATGGCGAGCAGCTGCCGCGCATTTGCTAGCCGCGTTTTAATCGGCCGCCGGGGCCAGCTGCAATAGCTTGCCATCGTCTTCATCGGTGAGCAGATACACCAGCCCATCCGGCCCCACCCGCACATCGCGTATGCGGCCAAACTGATCTTTCAGTAGCCGCTCTTCGTGCACCACCCGCTCGCCATCGAGCTCCAGCCGCACCAGCATCTGGTATTTCAGCGCGCCCAACAGCAGATTACCGCGCCACGCCGGGAAGGCATTGCCCTGATAAAACACCAGCCCGGAAGGGGCGATGGACGGTGTCCACTGATATTGCGGCTGGGTCATGCCGCTTTTGTGCGTGCCTTCGCCGATGGCCGTGCCCAGCCCATAATTGCGACCATAGGTAATCACCGGCCAGCCGTAATTGCGCCCGGCGCGAATGATATTGAGCTCATCGCCGCCTTGCGGGCCGTGTTCGGTGGCCCACAGCTCGCCCGTGCGCGGGTGAATGGCTGCGCCTTGCACATTGCGATTGCCCAGGCTGTAGATCATGGCGCGGGCGTCTTTGCTGCTGGCCCAGGGGTTGTCAGCCGGAAAGCGGCCATCGTCATGCAGGCGAATGATTTTGCCGGCCAGATCATCGGGCCGCTGGGCGCGCTGCATGTCGCCGCGATCACCTTGGGTAATGTATAAAAACCCCTGTGGATCAAAAGCCAGCCGTGCGCCGAAATGCTGGCCGGCGCTGCTGCCCGGCCGTTGCCGGTAAATCTGTTGCAGATTGTCCAGCCGTGGGCCGGCGGCGCCTTCGCTGAGGCGGCCACGCACGACCTGCGTGGCGTAGCCCTGACCTTCGGGGCCGCTGTAGGCCAGATACACCCAGCGATTGCGGGCAAAATCAGGGTGCACGGCCACATCCAGCAGGCCGCCTTGCCCAATTACCGCAATCGGCGGCAGGCCACCAATGCTACGTGGGTCTAGCTCGCCGCTGCGACTAATGAGGCGTAAACGCCCCGGCCGCTCGGTGACCAACATGCGTCCATCGGGCAAAAACGCCAGCCCCCACGGATGCGCCAGCCCTTGCGCCAAGATGCTGACCTGCAAGGGGTGTTTTTCGCTGGCGATGCGCAGCACATCGGCCTGCGCTGGCTGCAGTAGCGTGGGGAGGGCGATGGCCGCGAGCACGGCCGCAAACAGTAGGCGTGACATGCGCAACTCCGAGGCGATATCTCATCCGCATAGACGCGGGCCGGCGCAAAAAGTGCCACGGTGGCCGCAACGATGACTGTGTGTTTGATGGGGTTCGTTAGGGTATAGGTCTGTGAGGCATATCTAATAGTGCATGCAGGGCTATACCCATTGGTTTAGAGCTGATCGGATTCCACAATGACTTCTCCTGGCTCTGCTGCAAACAGGCCATTGAGCAGGGCGGTGGCAATTTGCGTGGGCTGCACCGGCCGATAACGGCGCGGGATCAGCGGGCCCAAGAGGCGGCAGGCGAATAAACCCAATGCTTCGGCGTGCCGGGGCGGAGTTCGCGCTGCCTGAATCAGTGCGGGCCGCACAATCCGCAAACGCGGAAAGCCCAGCGCTCGCACGCCCGCTTCGGCCTCAGCTTTGGTGCGCAAATACAGATTGCCCTGCAAGCTAGCGCCCAGCGAGGAATTCAGCGCCAGATAAGGCACCCCGGCCTGACGCGCCTGCGTGGCCACTTGCAGCACCAAATCGCGATCCACTGCCACAAAGCCTGCGGGCGAGCCGGCGATTTTCCGCGTGGTGCCCAGCGCGCAAATCAGCCCATCGGCCGCCCACCAGCTCGCATCGCGCGGAAGCTGGGCAAAATCGAGCAGCGGATTCAGTAATTTGGTATGGCTGGGCAGTGCGCGCCGCGTGGGGGCGATCACGGCCGTAATGCGCGGATCGGCCAGCGCCTGCTGCAACACCGCTTGCCCCACCGCGCCGGTGGCACCGAAGACTAATAGTTTCATCACTCACTCCCGCGCTGAATGGGTCTTAGCTTAGCTGAATTCGCCGACCCGCGCGCGGCTGGGCCAGCAGAGCATAGAAGCGCGCAGTGAATAAAAGTGCCGCCAGTGCTGCTGACCGGCGGGCGGTAATGTGGGGCTGGCTTAGGGGTATAGCTCTAAAGCCTATGATAATTAATAGACTAAAGGATATACATTGCAGGGTATATCCGGCACGACCGCTAGTCCTTGCCTTATTGGTGGGCGCTTAGGCCGGGCGTAAATGCGCCGCCAAGCCTCGGCGCGGGGCCGGCTCGACTGGCGGGGCGTAGCCCAGGCGTGCCCACATTTGCACTGTGTGCGCGGCTTCGTGCATCCCCAATAATTGCCGGATTGCCGCGTAGGGCCCGCTTTGCTCGGGGTATTCTTGCAAGGCCTGTTGCAGCGGGTGCATTACCAGCCCCTGCGCGGTGGCGGCTAGCTGTGCCCGCACATAGGCCCGGCCCGCAGCTAATTGGGTGGTTCGGCGATTATCAAGGGTGATCAGCCAGAAAAAGGCCTGCGTACTGGCAATCTTGGCATTGAATTCATCCACCTGCCCACGTACAGCCGCACTCTCGGGCGGTGAAGGGCGGCTGCGATCAAAGAGGCCGGTGGCGGTGAGCAAACGGATGAGCGGGGTATTGAGGCTAATGCCATCGCGGTGCGCCGCAATTTCGTCCGGCCCTACTCGCAGCACCCGATAGGATTCGAGCAGCGGGGCGGGCGTACTCAGCTCGATTTCCCACGCCTGCTGCGCAATGCGGCGGTGCTCGGCGATGCTGGGCTCGCCCGCCATCACCATTCCCATTTCGACGGGCAAGCCCGCCACGCTGGCGCGAATGGCTGCAAGCGCGGCGGCTGTTGGGGTTTGCGGGAGATACAGCGAGCGATTGGTATGCCGCTGCAAAATCTGCGCAAACAGCGGGTCGGGGCGTACGCTGGCATCAGCCAGCAGGCGCACGCGGGCAATCGGGGTGTCGCCTACTTCTTGCCCGAATTCGCCCGCGGGAAACGGCGTAATCTCCGCGCGATAGCCACGCTCTTGAGCGGCGATGGCCAGCAGCTCCAAAAACGTGCCCTGGCTCATCACCAGCTGCCGGTGATAAGGATCGGTTGCCGGCAGTAGCCGCTGTGGGTCGAGTCGCAGCCAAATCGTATCCGGTGTATCCAGATTCACCAGCCAAGATTGCAGATTATGCGCATTGGGCGCGAGGATGGCGTGTGCCAGCACCCATTCGCGCAGCGGCAGGTTGGCGGGCGGTGGCTGCCAGGCCGCAATGGCCTCGGCCGGCAGCGCAGTGCTGCAGCCCGTGAGGGGCAGGGTGGTGGCCACCAGCATTCCGCTGGCGCACAGGCGTAACCATTGACGTCGATTCATGTTGGCGGCTCCGAGACAGGGTGATGTTGATTGTGCGCGGGCAGGTTTTTATTCACAATTGGATAAGACTTTAGATTAGGTATTCAAAAATGAATGAATACGATTTTCCTTGGGATTATGTGCAGTCGTTTCTGGCGGCGCTGGAGCAGGGCAGCCTGATGGGGGCTGCGCGCGCGAGCGGCATTAGCCAGCCAACCCTGAGCCGGCATATCGCCGAGCTAGAGCAACGCTGGCAAGTGGTGCTGTTTGAGCGGACAGGCCGCGGGCTTGTGGCCACACCCGCCGCGCTGAATCTGGCGCCAGCTGCCCGCAGCATGGCCGAGTGCGCTAGCCAACTTGGGCGGCTGGCCACCGGGGCTGAGCGCGAGCTGGCTGGGCGGGTGCGACTGGCGGCCAGCCAAACGGTGGCGTATCTGGTGTTACCCGCGCTGCTGGCGCAATTAAAACAGCGCTATCCGGCCATCGAGATCGAGCTGGTGGTCAGTAATACGCAGGCGAATTTGCTGCGCCGCGAGGCCGATATTGCTTTGCGCATGGTGCGCCCGCAGCAATCCAGCCTGATCGCGCGCAAAATCGCCGAAGTGCCGGTGCGGGCCTGCGCCCAGGCAGGCTATCTGGCGGTACAGGGGCGACCAAGTGAGGTGGCGGATTTACTTACACATGCACTGATTAGTGGGGATCAGCAAGATCAACTGGTGGCCGCTTTTGCGGCGGCCGGCCTGCCCACCGCGCAGCTGCGCTTTGGCCTGCGCTCGGATGATCTGATGGCGCAATGGATGGCGGTGCGGGCGGGCTTGGGCGTGGGTTTTCTGGCCGGATTTTTATGCCGCGCAGCGCCCGAGGTTGAGCCGCTGCTACCCGATTTGCCCCTGCCCCGTTTGCCGCTGTGGCTTACGGTGCATCGTGAGCTCAACAGCAGTGCGCGCATTCGGGCGGTGTATGATTTTCTGGCCGAGGCACTACCGGCAGCCTTGGCCTAAATTTTATAAATAACAGGGTATTGCTCGCAAGCCATTTTGGCGAATTGCTTAGCAAGCATTACCCCGAAAGGGTATTGCTCGGGGCTTCGGCCAGCATGCTCTCGAGCTTGGCCAGCAGGGTGTCCAGTTGTGCAGGTTTGCTCAGCATGCCGGCGATCGGCGGTAGGTAGCTTTGTTTTTCGTTCAGCGAAAAGCGAAAGTGGGTGTGCTGATCAATACCGGTTAGCAGCAAAATCGGTGTGTGGCGAATGTCCCGGTAGCGCGAATCAGCGCGCTCATCGCGGATCTGGTACACCAGCTCAAAACCGGCAGTGTCGGTTTCCAGCATGGCTTCGGTGATGATGGCATCGGGCTTTTCGCGCAGTGCCAGCTGGCGGCCGGCCACGGCCGAATGGGCGCAGCACACCTGATAGCCGTGCGCAGACAGCGCCTCGGCCAGCTGGCTACATAGCGCGGTGTCGTTGTCGATTAACAAGATTTTTTTCATGGCGATGCTCACTCGGCGGGCGGCTTATTTCAGTAGCTCGTAAATCACATTGCGCTTTTCCCAGGCTTCGTTGCGCTCATACATATCGATGGGGAATTCCATCTGCTTAAGCTCTACCGGCGCAGCTTGTTTATCCACCAGGCCCAGTGCCAGCGCCACGCCATACAAAATCGCCTCGGGGCGCGGCGGGCAGCCGGGTATGTAGTAATTCACCGGCAGCACTTTATCGGCTCCGCCGGTGACGTTATAGGTATCAAACCACGCGCCACCGCCAGTGGCGCACGAGCCAATCGCAAACACCAGTTTCGGGTTGGGGATGGCCTCGTAGGCACGCTTCACCAGCGGCAAGGTCGGGCGGGTGACTGCGCCAGAAATCAGCATCGCATCGGCGTGGCGCGGCGAGGCTACCAGCTTGATGCCAAAGCGCTCCACATCGTAAAACGGGGTGAGAATGTTCAGGATTTCGATATCGCAGCCATTACACGCGCCGGTGTTGCAGTGATACACCCAGATCGATTTGCCGAACATTTTTTTGCACAGGTTTTTGAGCATGGCTTACTCCTTATTGCTCGGGCGCTGGTATTGATCGGATTGCTGCAACAGCGTGGGGTCGAAGGTTTCGCTGGTTTTGCGGATCAGCGCGCGCTGTTCGAGATTGTCGTAGCGGAAACCCTTGAGGTTGATGCGGTCGATGGCATTGGTTTTTTCCATCTCATAGCAGCGCCCGCAGCGCTGGCAGGTCATCATAAACAGCTCCATCCGCGTGGTGATGTCTTCTTTTTGATCACAGGCAATCTCGAAGCTATTGCTCATGGTGATGGCCTGCTCGGGGCAGATGTCGGCGCAGCGGCCACAGTAAGTGCAGCGCGAGCCGTCATACAGCATCACGCGCAGCTCCTGGCACACATCGCGGACCAAAATACAGCGCGCCGGGCAGTGATCGGAGCAGCCGCCGCAGCCAATGCATTTTTGGTGATCAAACACCGGCTGGCCGCGCAGATTGGCCGGCACCGGTGGGCGCTCATGCGGATAGTTGAGCGTGACCACGCCCGGTTTCATCACCATCAGCAGTTGTTTGATTTTGCTGGTTAGCCACATGATGTTCTCTCCATCAAAGCACGACGGCCGCAGCAATCGCCGCCAGCGCAATCAAAAACAGCACGCCAAAATAGCGAATCGCCTGATCGATCCGGTAACGCGGGTGCGTGGCCGATAACAGCCCGATCAGCAAAAACACCACCGCCGTCAGTACCAGTTGCAGCGCCAGATCAGCCAAATAAAAGCCGGTTCCCAAGAGCGGCACAAACATCGCAATCGGCAGATAGGCGTAAAACATCTGCTTGAGCATCATGTAGTACTTAAACAGCGCGTAGTTTGGGCCGCTGTATTCGATAAATGGCCCGCCCAACAGCTCTTGCTCGGCTTCAGCCATATCAAACGGTTGGCGTGCCACAAAGGCTTGCAGTCCAAACAGGCTCACCGCAATCATCACCATGCCCGGCAGGCCAAAGGCCGCCATCGGCGTGCCGTAAATCACGGCAGACAGATCAAGGCTGCCGGTTTTGAGTACCCCCAAGAGCAAGATCATGAACAAAATCGGCTCGACCATGATCATGGTGGTCATTTCGCGGCTGGCGCCGATCAGGGCGTAGATGTTTTTGCTGGCAAAGGCGCCCAGCAATACCGCCACGCCGCCCAGGGTAAGCAGATACACCAGTGAAATCGCATCGGCATAGGCTGTAAACGCGGTAGCGCGGCCGGCCAGCGGCAAGATGGCAATCACGCACAGCATGGAGGCAAAGGCGATCACCGGGGCGAGCCGGAAGGGCAAAATGCCGGTCGAATCGATGTTTTCTTTGCCCAACAGCTTGAGCACATCGTAAAACGACTGCACCAGCGGCGGCCCCTGCCGGCTTTGCACCCGCGCCGTTACGCGGCGCACGATGCCGTCGAATAAGGGTGCCAGCGCCAGAAACACCAGCAAATTGAGCAATACCTGCACATAAGACCAAACGGGGTGGAGTGTCGCGGTGGTCATGGTCTTAACCCTTTAGTGAGGCATGGCGTGCCTGTTGCTGGCGCGATAGCGCATCCAGCTCGGCCTTGCTGATGGAGCTGGCTTGCCCGGTTTGCAGATCCACCACCGCCACGCGGTCGGTGCAGGAAAAACACGGGTCGATACTGCCCATGATGATGGGGAAGTCGCCGAATTGTTCGTCCAGCAGCATCAGCGGCACGGCTTGCAGATTGGGGAAGGTGGGGGCGCGCACACGCCAGCGTTCGGGGCGATTGTCCTCGCCGGTAATCACGTAATGCACTGATTCGCCACGCGGCGCCTCCACCACGGTAATGGCATGGCGCTGGGCGGGAATGCTGTCTTTCATCTCGACGAAGAATTCGCCACCCGGCATTTTGTCGAGGCACTGGCGCACGATCTTGATCGCCTCGAAGGTTTCGATCACGCGGATAACGAGCGTGGCCCACACATCGCAGCTATCGAGTACCGGCACTTCAAATTTCATTTCGTCGTAGGCGGCGTAGGGGTGATCGCGGCGCGCATCGATATCCACGCCGCGCGCGCGGGCCACCGGGCCGACCAGGCTCCAATCCAGCGCTTGCTGCTTGGTGATGGTGCCCACGCCCTTGGTGCGTTTGTGGATCGAGGTGTCTTTTTCAATCGCGCGGTGGATGATAGCCAGATCATCTTCGATGGTTTTCATCACCCGGCGGATATCGTCGGCGATCTCCGGCGTAATGTCGCGGCGCACGCCGCCCACCAGAATCATGCCGTAGGTTTTGCGATTGCCGGTCAGGCGCTCGCACAGCCACATAATCTGCTCGCGCACGCGCCAGGCCTGCATAAACACAGTATCAAAACCAATCAGGTGGCCGGCCACACCCAGCCACAAGAGATTCGAGTGAATGCGCTCGAATTCCAGCATCATGGTGCGGATAAACTCGGCCCGGCGCGGGATAACCAACCCTGCAGCTGATTCCACCGCTTGCGAAAATGCCGTGGCATGCACCGAGCCGCAAATGCCGCAGATGCGCTCGGCAATAAATGGCACTTCGTTGTAGCTAATCTGCGTGGTGCAGAGCTTTTCGATGCCACGGTGGGTCATGAAGCCGCGATAGTCACAGCCCTTGATGGTTTCGCCATCGACATACACGGCAAAGTGTTCGGGCTCGTGCAGGCTGGGGTGGAATGGGCCCACCGGCACGATCTTGGTACCCGGTGGCGCTTCATCCAGCTCGTAGGCGATGTCTTCGGCACCCTTAGGCACCAGATTGTGTGGCACATCTTTGCGTAGCGGGTAAATCCCATCCGGCCAGTCATCGGCCAGCACCAGTTTTTTGGGTTTGGGGTGGCCAGCAAAGCGCAGGCCCAATAGATCGGTGACTTCGCGCTCAGACCAGCCGGCCGAGGGCAGATCAGGGGTAATCGACTCGATGATCGCGTCGTTTTCCGGTGCGCTGGTGCGACAGCAAACAAACTGATCGCTATCATCCAGCGCAAAGGTGTGAATCATCCCCAGCGTGCCATCGCGTTCGATATTGTCGTAGCCCACGCTGCACAAATAACGTGCGCCGGCATTGGTGATGATTTTGCTGGCTTCGCGAATCCCGGCGCGCTTCACATCGATAAAAATCGTGCGCGGATCGGTTTTTTCGACGCAGACCACATCATCGCGCAGGCGGGCGATCAGTTTGGCTTCGAGTTCTTTTCGTTTGGACATCTGCATACTCCCCATCAAGCGCGCACGTTGCCGCCGGTCCACTTCATGAATTTCTTGAAGGCATCAAAAATGTGGCTGCTCAGATAGCGGTTGGCGTTGTTGAGCGTTTGGTAGCCACACAGCCAAACCGGCGCCTGGCGGGTTTGCGCGCCGCCCGCGTGTTTCAGCCAGCGCGCGAAAAGCCCCGCCAACACCAGCAGTGCCACCATGACCAGCGGCAGTGAAAACGCCACCACGGTGCCGCTGGCATTGCTCACGGCAACCCCCGCATAGCGCTCAGATAAAGTCGCAAGAAGGGCTGGCGTGGCCAGCGTGTGGGTCAGCACGCCTTCCGAGGCGGCCAGCACGCGACCAAACAGCGCCACAAACAGCCATGGGCACAAACCCTGCAGCAAACAAATGGCGGTGAGCAGCAGTTTGGGCGCCAGCATTAGCTTGCCCACTTCCTGCACCTTGGCGTTCCCGTCCGTGTTCCACTCGACCCCCACCGAGGTAAAGGTCATGCCGTAGAGCTTCACATAGGTGGCCAGCGTCATCGCGCTGGTGACGAGCGCAATTACGCCGAAGATCACAAAGATGCCTGCCGCTTTGCCTGATAGCAGCGTGGCGGCTACGATGGCCCATTTGCTGGTAAAGCCCGAAAAGGCTGGCACGCCCGAAACGGCAATCGCGGCGATACCGGCGATGATGGCGGTGATGGGCATTAGCGCAAACAGGCCGCCGAGTTTGTCCAGATCTTTGGTGCCGGTGGTGTATTGCACGCTACCCACACACAGGAACAGCAGGCTTTTGAAAATGGCGTGGTTCAGTACATGCAAAAACGCGCCTAGGATCGCCAGCAGCGCCAGCGCATGCAGCGCGGCATTCGGCCCCAGGTAATAGCGCGCCGCGCCTATCGCTAAGATGATGTAGCCGATCTGGCCGATGGAGCTATATGCATTCAGGCGCTTGGCATCGACTTGTTTCAGCGATTGCGAGGTACCGATAAACAGCGTGACCACCCCAATCACCGCCACCGCCAGCCCCCAGTACTGCAGCTCGTGCGCGGGCATGTTCTCTGGCGTCATCCAGAACAAGGTGCGGATCAGGCCGTAGATACCGGTTTTCAGCATCACGCCCGACAGCAGAGCGCTAATCGGTGACGGCGCTACCGAGTGTGCATCGGGCAGCCACAGCTGGCCCAGCGGAAACATACCGGCTTTCATGCCAAAGCCGAGGAAGGTGAGGGCCAGCAGCAAGGTGCGCGGGCCGACATCGAGCGTACCCAATTGCTCGGCAATGTAATGCAGTGGCGTACCCCAGCCGCAGCCGGGTACCAGCAGCCCGGCCGTTAGCACCGCCGCCCACGCCAGCTGCATCAGCAGCAGGTATTTATTGGCGCTGCGCACAATCACTGGGTCGTGATGATCAAAGCGGATCAGCCAGAATGAGGTCAGTGTCATCAGCTGCCAGGCGATGGTAAAACCGGTGCTCAGGTCATCCACCGTCACCAGTGCGATCATGCCGGCGATAAATACGGGGTAGCAGAAATAAAAGCCGCGCAGGCTGTAATGGCGGTAATGCGCCATCTGCATATAGCCAATGCAGTACAACGCCACCACGCTGGCAATCACCGCGATCAGTAGCAAAAACACTGCCGAAAATCCATCCACCAGCAGCGGGATCGTGAGCCCAGCCAGCTGCAGATCAAAGCTGGCCGGCGCGCCCGGGCCGCTCAGCACATTGATGGCGCTGCTGGCGAAGAACAGCCCGGCCAGCGCCACCGCCAGCAGGTTCACTACACCTGCCAGTTGGCGTTTGCTGGCGAGTAATGGGGTAATCAGGCCTGCACCCAGCAAGATCGCCAGGCCGGTTTGTAAATGCGGATAGATCGTGGTGTCCATCTTAGTGGCTCCTTCCGGCGTGCTGGCACAGCAGATCAATCACTGCCGCCGCGCTGTCCTGTATGGCTGGCTCCATCTGCAAGCCAAAGTCGATGTTGTGGGCGCTGATACCCAGCAGGTAAACCTGCTTGCCCTGTTGTTCGAGTAATTGCGCGGCCATCGAGAGCGCCAACTTGTGGGTGGAATAGCCTCCGCCGGTTTCCAGCTCGCGCAGCTTGCCCAAGACCAGCGAGCCGGGTGCTTGCCCGCTGCCGCTGATCGCATCCACCAGCAAGATGTGCTCGGCCGGGCCCGCGGCCAGCGCAAACACATAGTTTTCGATCACGTCTTCGACATTCAGCGCCGCATGCGGGCTGCCGGCGGGTAACTGCTGGGCCAAGGTGTCGGCGATATAGCAGCCCACGCCATCGTCGCTGCGCAGCGGGTTGCCAATACCGACAATCTGCGTCGGGCGGCTGAATATTTGGGCCAAATCGTGGGTAAAGCTCATATCTGTTCACCCAGCGTTTTGATTTGCCGATAGGTATAAACCGGCCCATCGGTGCAGACGAGCGTGCGGCCTACCGCGCAGTGCTGGCATTTACCAATGCCGCATTTCATCTGCCGCTCTAGCGTCGAGATGATCGCGTCTTCGCTCATACCGCGTTTTAAAAATTCGCCAATCACGCTGTTAAACATCACTGGCGGGCCGCAGACAAAGGCCACACTGTTATCGACCGGCACCTTGGCCTTTTCGATCATCTGGTTCACATAGCCCACTTCGCCATTCCAACCGGCTTCGGGTTTATCAATGGTGATAAAGGTCTCGAAGCCCGCGTTTTGCTGCCATTCCTTGATGTCCGGCTGGTACATCAGGTCCTGGCTGCTGCGCGCGCCATACAAAAGGATGATGCGGCCGAAATCTTCGCGGTGTTGCAGCGCATGCACGATCGAGCTGCGCAACGGAATCAGCCCAATGCCGCCCGCCACGTAAATGATGTTTTTGCCTTTGATGTCTTCAAACGGAAAGCCATTGCCAAATGGCCCGCGCACGCCGAGCTTGTCGCCGGGTTTGAGCGCGTGTAGCGCGTTGGTCACCTTGCCGACGGCGCGCACCGAAATATGAAAGCGATCGTTTTCCGGGCTGGGCGGCAGCGACACGGCAAATTCACCGGCGCCAAACACCGTGCACATAATGAATTGGCCCGATTTGATGCGAAATTCACGCTCGACGTCTTTATTCGGAAAAGACAGGTAAAAGGTCTTTACCTCAGGGATTTCGTCGCGAATCTCATCGATATTCACCACCTCGGGGAAGGTCACAATCGGGCACAGGCCGGTGGTTTTACAGTTGCCGTGCTCGTGATTGCCGTGACAATTTGCCATCAGTTTTGCCCTCCGGTGATTTCGCGGCGGATGTATTGCACAACATTGGGTAGGCCAATATCGCCGGGGCACACCCACTGGCAGCGGCCACAGCCCACACAGCCGGGGCGCAGGTATTTTTTCGATTGCGGGTAAGACAGCTTGCAGAAAAAGCGCTTATTGCGGCGGTCTTCCACCGGCTGGCGCGGGTTGTGGTCGCCAGCCATGCGGGCATAGCCTTCAAACGAGCACGAATCGCGCATGCGCAGCCGTTCGCACTCGCCACAGGCGGTGGCCGAGTCTTCGATGTTGAAGCAGCTACAGGTTGGGCAAACGAAAGAGCAGGCGCCGCATTCAAAACACTGATCGCCGATGTATTCCCAGGTTTCCGGCTTCACAAAACCGGTGGTGATGCGATTCATCACCTTGGCCACCCAGGCTTTGTTGTCGGTGGCGAGCTCGGGAAAGAGATCAATACTGCGCTCCACCACAGCTTTAAATTCCGCCGCGTGGGCGGCGCTGGCCACCGGCCACTGGTGCGCATCGGCCAGGGCCTGACCTTTTTCGCTGCCCACCCGCACCAAAATGCCGTCTTTAAGCTGCGTTAAATCCAGATCAAAGCCCTCATCGGCATCGGGGCCCGAATGGGTACAAACGCAGAAACACTGCGGGAAAGGGTGCAGGCAGGTATTACTGATCAGCAGGCATTGGCGTCGATGGGTGAGGTAAACATCATCCACAAACTCTTGCCCGAGAAAGAAGCGATCCAGCACCAAAATGCCCGACAGATCACAGGGGCGCAGGCCAAACAGCACTTTGGGCCGCTCGAAATACTGCTTGCTCAGCTCCACGCTCTGGCTTTGCGCGTCGTATTTGTATTTCAGGATGCGCTCCATTTGCGGGAATAAGATTTCCTTCACCGGCATGGAGGGAATCGGCGCGGCCAGATCCAGCGCTTCGGCCGAGGCCAGCTGATCGAAAAACACCTGCTTGGTTTGCGGCTCCACCTGCGGGCCGTAAACGTCGTAACTGGCTTGCAGCTCAGTCACCAGCGCGCTGATGTCGTGCGCCGAGAGGAGGTACATGGACATGATGGTTTCCTTGCCGCTCGTCATTCTTGGATCTGGATCGGAATCACGCTTTCCTCGCCGGCTGCGTAGGCGTTTTCATACGGCAGCAGGAAATCGGAAATCATGTTTTTGATGAAGTAGGGGATATAGGCGGTGCCGGTTTGCACATCGGGCGAAATCTTCACCGCGATCTTCATGCTGGTGCCGATGCTGGAGCGCACATTCACCAGCCATTTGTCCTTCACCTTCAGGCGGGTCGCATCCTCGGGCGAAATCTCGATATAGCCCTGCGGATACAGCCACAGCGTCTGGTCGTATTCGCGGCGTGGCACGATGGTTTTGCGCATCAGATTGTTCTGATGCCAGTAGTGCTGCGCCTTGCCGATCATCAGTGCGAACGGAAATTGCGGGCTGGTGGGCGCTTCCCAGTATTCGATATTAATGGCGTTAAATTGCCGCTGCCGGCTACTGGCAAAGCCTTTCGGATTCCAGTGCTGGCCAAAGCCTTTGCCTAATAATTCATGGCTCAGATCAGTATAACCAGGGGTATGCTTGGCAATGTCTTTAAAGACGTGGGCTGCGTCTTGATACCCCCAGTGGTGCCCCACGGCCGTCGCCAGACGTTGCCATAAGCTCCAGCCCGGCAAGATGCCCCGTTTGTTGTCCACATTCTGGCGCGTGATCTGTACGCGTTTATCCGCGGCGGTGTAGGTGCCGTCGGTTTCGTTGTAGGCCGGTAGCGGAAACACCACGTCGGCCAATTCCATAAAGGCATTTTTATAAGCGCAGGCATACACCACGAAATCCAGTGCAGCGATGCGGGCTTTATCGCGGATAATGCCGTCGTCGTGGTCAATCACCAGCAAGGCTTTGATCGCCGAATCGGGGGTGGCCAATGCTTTGAACACGCTATTGCCCAGCTCGCCCGACATACCCATATCAAAGCTGCCTTGCAGATTGCTAATCCCAGCTACCGGTATCACCGCCGAATGCGGGTGATCCATCCTGTCGGTGAGGAGCGCCAGATTGGTAATGGCATCGATGGTGGGGCGATCCAGCCCGGAAATACCGCTGGAAAATAAAATCACCACTGATTTGGCGTGCTCAAGGTATTTGGCTTCTTCCTCGATTTCTTCGTAGCGGATACCGCTGGCGCGCTCGAGCGCCACCGAGGAAATACTGCGCAGCGACGCCGCGTATTCGCTATAGCCCGGCAGTTTGTCGATATTGGCGCGCCGATCATGGTTGACGGTGCGGATCGCCATCAGCGATTTGCCCAGCGCATTGACCAACAGCCCCAGCGTGCCCGGTTTTTCCTGAAAGTGTTTGGTCGAGAGCTTGGCGATCTGCGTGCGTGAGCTCGAGAGCGTGACCACCCGCGCGCCGCGCCGCTGGGCGGCGTGGATATTGCCGCCGATGATCGGGTTTTGCCGGGTGATGTCGGTGCCAACGACCAGAATATAGTCGGCGTGATCAATCGCGGTGAGGCTGCCATGCGCGCCGGGGTAGCCAAAGGCGTGGCGCAGCGAATCCATGCTCTTGCGGTGGCCAGCTTCGGCGCCAATGCCGCGCAGCTGGGTTTTCAGCACTTCGCGGCTCAAGCGCGCCAGCGTGTAGCCATCTTCGTTGGATGAGCGCGCCGACGCTAGCACGCCAATCTCGCCTGCTTCACCCTTGAATGTTTGCAGTGTGCTCATCACCTTGGCGATGGCTTCGTCGTAGCTGGCCGGGCGCAGCTCGCCGTGTTCGCGAATGAGCGGGGTGGTGATGCGCTCGTGGGTGTTGAGTAATTCATTGGCGTGCCAGCCGCGAATGCACAATTTGCCCTTGCTCACCGGGTGGGTGATCAGCGGCGCCACGCCGTACACCCGCTGCCCATCGGTGTTCAGAAACTGGCCACAGCCGGTACCGCACAGATTGCACACACACGGCTTGTAATGAGCGAGATTCATGGATTTACCAGCCTTTCAATTCACGCAACGACTTGCCGACAATAAAAAAGGCGCCGGTAATACCGCGCGCCTGCTTTTAGCACTAAATAGCTGCTGCATTTCTGCACTTACTGCCATCTGGTACGCTGCAATGCCTTGGGTGAGCGCATTGGGGTGGAAATGGCGAGCAATCAATTGGGTGGAAATAAAAGTGTCGCCAAATAAAGTCAATTTAATTGACGTATTAATTCGTGCGCGGCCGGTTGCGAAAGTGATACAGGGCGCACGGCAATCGTGGCGCCGTGCTGGGCGCGCGATAGTAGGCATGGCTCGACTCTACATCCCTTTAATTATCAAGTAGCTACTGCGATCCAGCGTGGCCGGCGATCCAAATGCATCACCCGTGGGGTGAAGGCTTGGCTTAATTGAAATTAAATCTCAATTACAAATCGCCGACTTTCTACTGCTGCTAAATCGCGCGGTGCTACTTCTGGCAATTACTTGGTTTTTTTAATCCCGCGGTGCGGGAGGTGAATTGCGTTTTCAATGCAGTTTAATCTTTCGTTTCTGCCGAACGTTGCGCCAAATCAAATGCCTTGTTCGAGTGAGCGAGAAGAATAAGCGCATCCCGATTCGCAATAGCGGAGATTAATTTCATGCATATTCCTAATGAAATGCTGCAGGGCGCGCTGTGTCCGGTGACTGCGCTGCTGGCGGTGGGCGGTGTCACGCTGGCTGCGCGGGCGGCCTATCGGGCGCGGCAACAACCGGGGCTAGGGCGCTTTGCCGCGGTGGCTGCGCTGATCTTTGCCGCGCAGATGTTGAATTTTCCGGTGCAGCTGGGCACCTCTGGGCATTTGCTCGGTGGCGTACTGGCGGCGAGTTTATTGGGCACCCCTTGGGCAGTCTTGGCGCTGACGCTGGTGGTGAGTATTCAGGCGCTGGTGTTTGCCGATGGCGGGCTGCTGGTGCTGGGCGCCAATGTACTGAATATGGCGCTGCTGGGCGCTGGGGTGGGCGGCTTTCTGCTACAGCGCTTGCGTGGGCGGGGCTGGCCACTGTGGCTCGCCGTACCCCTGGCAGCGTGGCTTTCGCTGCAGCTCGCTGCCGTGGCTTGTGCGCTGGAGTTGGCTCTCAGCGGTACTTTGCCACTGGCACAGGTGCTGCCGGCGATGTTGGGCGTGCATATGCTGATCGGCGTGGGCGAAGCCTTGCTCAGCGTGCTGCTGGTCGCGCTGTGCAGTGCAGAACTACGCGCACGGCCGCGCGCGCCGGTGGCTTTGCCGGCCTTGGCTGCCGTGCTGATTGCAACTTTGCTCAGCCCTTATGCCAGTAGCTATCCCGATGGCTTGGAGTGGGTGCTGAGCCGGTATGGCGCTTTGCATGAAAGTGCGCCGCTGCTGGTGACGCCCTTCGCTGATTACAGTGTGGCGGGGCTGGCAGAAGGCGCGTTGGCGACCGGGCTGGCGGGCTTGGCGGGGGTATTGCTGGTGGCTGGGGTCGCGTTGGCGCTGGGGCGCCTTGCCCAATACTGGCGCCGCACGGCTTCGGTGTTTTAATCGGGGTATAGCCCGCTAGGCAAGATCAAGATTGGTTTGCGGCAGGATAGGTGCCAGGGTATGCCCCTGGCACTCTGCATTGGGCTGTATCTAAGGTAAACGCTAAAACGGCAAGGCCAGCTGCGGGGTGGGTGGTTTGGGCAAGGGCCGCGCCTGCATGGCATCCGCGGGATACAGCTGCAACCATTGCCGCGCGCGCTGTGGTACTTGGCAATCGAGCCACGCGTCGTAGTGCGTGGCCGGGATAATCACCAAGCTGCGTTTTTCTTCGCCGGGCTGGTGCATGCGGCGCATGAGCGGGTGTTGGTCGGCGTTGATGGTGATTTGAGTGAAGGCGTATTCGGTGCTACCGGCCGGCGTGCGCCAGCTGCGCCACAGACCCGCCACCGCAAAAGGCGCGTCATCCAGTAGGCCGATTTGATAGCGCTCGGCGCGGCCGGATTCATAGCAGGGCTCGTAAAACCCGCGCATCGGCACCAAGCACAGCTGACATTGCTGCCAGGCTTGGCGATAGCTGATTAGCCGATCAATGGTTTCGGCGCGGGCATTGAGCGTGCTGTAGCGGGCGCCGGGCGCTTGCTGTTGGCGCGGCAAGAAGCCGTAGTTGGCCAATACCGCTTGCCGGGCCTGATCGCCGGGCAAAATAATCGGCGCCAGATCATCTTGCCAGACTTCGGCCGCCCACTGATCGGGCGGTGGCTCTGCATGAAAATGCCCGGCCAGCTCGGCCCGCGGCAAGGGCACAAAACTTACGCACATGCTGTGGCAGTGCCGAGCGCAAACGGCAGCAGTTGCGCGCATTCTGCGGGCGACAGCGCCACGCCAAATTCGCGGCGCAATAATGTATCGAGCTCGCTGGCGCTGCTAAAGGTGGTAATGCGCTGGCCAGCCGGGCTGCGGTGGCTGAGTTGCCCTTTATGCAATACCAGCCGGCCATCGGCGCACAGGCGGGTGAGCATCAGCTCGCGCATAAAGCGCGATTGCGGGTGCGTGGCAACAAAATGGTTGCTCACTTCGCTATCGGCTGGGTAGCTGGGGGTGAGATCAAACCAGTACATTTGCCGCCACTGGCCATCCAGCTCGCGCTGCAGATACCAGCCGCTGGCCTCTTCATCGGCCTGTAGGCGATAGCGGTCTTGCCCCTGATCGAAGGTTTCATCCACCCGCAGCGGAATCGGCTCGCACAGCCCGCCACCGCCAAAGCCCACATCCAGCAACCAGCGCTCGCCATTGAGCAGCAGGGTGATGATCAGATGCGAGCGCGGTTTTTCCTGTCGCGGGGTTTGTTCCAGCAGTACGCGCGCGAGGTGAGTGGTGGGCTGCAAGCCTTGCCGCTGTAGATAATCTGCCAACAGGGTGTTTAATTCATAGCAATAGGCTGGGCGGCGCTCTTGCAATACTTTGCGCTCCAACTCGGTGGGGCTCAGCACGGGCCGCCGGCCCAAGAGTAGATCAAGATTACCAAAGGGCAGGGCCGTAACATGGGCGCGATGCAGGCGGGCTAGGCTGGCCTGATCCAGTGGGCCGGCCGGGGTATAGCCCAACGCGGCGTGATAACGAGCGATCCAATCCATACTGGCCTCTTGCGCAATGGTGAGGCTTGATTTTACTGTGAAGAGGCGCGCGTGTACCGCCGGATGAACCGCAGGCCGTGGCGCAGGTCAGAGCAGAAACAGGAGAAAACGATGCGGCAATGGCGAATCTGGCTTGTGGCCAGCCTGATCATGCTGGGGCTGAGTTTAAGCGGCTGCGGCGGGCCCAAGCTGCCCGCCGTGCCGGCCGGGGCAGTGGTGCTGGCGTTTGGCGATAGCCTCACTTATGGCACGGGCGCGACGGCCGACACCAGCTATCCGGCGCGGCTGGCCGCACAAACCGGCTGGCAGATCGTGAATGCCGGGGTGCCCGGGGAAACCGCCGCACAGGGCGCTGCCCGGCTAGCGGCAACGCTGGATGAAGTGCAGCCCAAATTAGTGCTGCTGTGTTTGGGCGGCAATGATTTTCTGCAGCGCCTGCCTGTGGCGCAAACCCAGTCGGCCTTGCGTGAGATGTTGGCGCTGCTGCAGGCGCGGCAGATTCCGGTTTTGCTGATTGGCGTGCCCAAGCTGGGTTTGGGTCTTGATACCCACCCCTTGTATGCTGAGCTAGCCAAGGAATATCAAGTTCCGCTGAACGATACCCTGCTAGAAGATCTACTGGCGCAAGCCAGTCTCAAGAGCGATACCGTGCACCCGAATGCCGCTGGCTACCAGCGCATGGCCGATGAGTTGGCGCGCCAGCTGCAGCAACTGGGCGCGCGCTAAGTCTCGCGGGCCGACTTAATGCTGGGCCGTACGCGGCCACAGCAGCATTGGCGCCGCTACACCAAAAGCCAGTGCGATCACGATCATGGCCGCCGTCACGCCGCTCACCCCGGCGCTGACCAGCAATTGCGTGCCATCGGCGCCATGCGGCAGGGTGGCGATGCCGAGCAAACCTTGCACCGCTTTATACATATAAGTGCCCGGCACCATCGGAATCGCCGCGCTAACTGCAAAAATCGCCCCGGGCTGATCCTGGCGGCTACCCCACCATTCCGCCACGATGCCAATTAGCAAGCCGGCGCACAGCGTACCCAAGACAATATCGCCGCCCAGCACCATTACCAGCTTGCGACAGGCATGGCCGGCAATCGCCAGGCTGCCGCAAACCCACAGCGTGCGCGGTGGCACATTAAACAGCATGGCAAAACCCAGCGCTGCCGGGGCCGCCCATGATTCGAGTAACCAGCTGGCCATGTTTTTACCCCAAAATCCGCAGCGCGATACTCACGCCCACTGCAATGCCGAAAATAATCACCGCACTCATGGCAAAGCGCACCATGCCATTGAGGTAATTGCCATTCAGTAAATCCGACGCGCCATTAATCAGCGGCACCCCCGGAATCAAAAACAGCACCGAAGCGGCCCGTGCCGCATCGGGGGTTTGGCTAAACCAATGCGCCAGTACGCCGGTACACAACAGGCCAACAAAGCTGGCCGCCGTAGCAAAAATCGATGGTTTGAAATGCCGCAATACCAGCGCAAAGCGCACCGCCATGCCACAGGCCGCCCCAATCGTGGTGGCCAATATGGCGGGTATATCGCCGCCAAACAATGCTGCAAAGGCTCCGCAAGAGATACCCACCATGGCGGTGATCGCCCAGCGCGGATAATGCGTAGGTCGGCGGGCGATCTCGGCCAATTGCAATTTGGCGCTCTGGCTATCGAGCTCGCCCTGCTCGAGCTGATGCAACCAGCGGCGCACCGCCGACAGCGCGGCAAAATTCGCGCCCATATGTGGTGCTTTACGAAAGGCGGTGAGGGTTTCGTGGCCGGCGGTTTCGGCCCGCTCGACCGAGACGCCGATATTGGTCGATGAAATCATCACCTCCACTCGCGCCGCCCCCAGCGCTTTGGCAATCCGCTGCATCGCCGCCGAAGTACGGTGCGTGCCCGCGCCCGATTGATGCATCAGTAAGCCCGCTTCCAGCGTAAGATTCAGGATGTCATCCAGCGGTAAAACCGGAGCAGTTGCAATGGTTTGCATGGGTAGCCTGCCGGGGGAGAAGATGCGCCAGATTGTAGGTGAAAACCGTCGCCGCGATCTTGCCAAGCATCAAAACGGCATGCCGGCAGCAACAGCGCTGCTGTGAAAATCACCAATATCGGCTGGAAACGGCAAATAAATTTGACAGCCCGCGGCTTGAGCTATATAGTTCACCCCTCTGTCGCGGGATGGAGCAGTTGGAAGCTCGTCGGGCTCATAACCCGAAGGTCGCAGGTTCGAGTCCTGCTCCCGCAACCAAATTCTACGATTTGGTTGTTACAACCAGATTGTGCAGTAAACATCCTGACGCGGGATGGAGCAGTTGGAAGCTCGTCGGGCTCATAACCCGAAGGTCACAGGTTCGAGTCCTGTTCCCGCAACCAATCGAAAGCCCTTGATTCTATTGAATAAATAGATCGAGGGCTTTTTTGTTTCTGCGCGCTAGAAAGTGCTGGGTGGGCACAAAGGTGATTTTTGTGCCCATTTTGTGCCTTTTTCGTGCCCATCTCCGACTTAAAAACCAGCTTTTTGACCTTTGGGCATTTCACGTTGCAGTGCCCTAGCGAGGGATTTTGGCCATGTGAAATTGTAGACTTGGGTTAAGTTGGCATGCGATGCGCCCTAATTTTGACCTTCGGGCAATTTGAGAAGTTGTGCCCATATTGCTCTGCTCTGGGCACAAGATGGGCACAGGGTTACTGACCTTATTGGTCTTAAAACACCCTTAAAGTACAAGTTAATATTGGGTTTAACTTACTGATTTTTATTGTTAATCCGGTTGTTGGCTTTTGCCCGAGCGTTGCTCGGGCTTCATCTAATTCTTCGCCTTCTAAAGACTCCTTAGTCTTCCTTTTGAGTGTTGGGCACAGCTTCGGGAATGTGTTCGAACAAATCTTCTACTCGACAACCAAAATAGCTACATAGTTTATCTAGTGCATCCAGATCCACTCTAAGGGCGGTTTCTTCATAAAGTAGTGTGATGGTGCCGCGATGAAGTCCAGTGTCGCGGGCTACGTCTGCAATTCGTACTTTCTTTTCGCCCATTAGGCGTGAGAGATGGCACTTGATCATGTTGTTTAACCCATACAAATGTCGTCTAAGACGATATTTTTATTTCTAGATTGTCATTTTTGTTGCTATTGTGTTGCTTAGGGCGACATTATTTCGCTTTGAGTGATTTTTTGTTGTTCTAGTGAATGTTAGTCTAACACGCAGGAGCATAAAGATGACCATGACTTATCTGACGACTGAAGAATTGGCCGCTCGTATTCACTACGAGCCAAGAACAATTCGAAACCAACTACTTGATAACTGTTTGATTGAGGGACGTCACTACATACGCCCCTTTGGGCGGCGAAAACTTCTTTTTATTTGGGAGGTTATAGAGGCGGACATGTTGGCCTCATCAACTGACTCAATTGCTATGCCGATGGCGTGCTAAGGGGGCAATGATGGGGGCTATTCGTGTACGCAAGGAATCTGGCCAGCTTTTCATTGACTTTCGTTGGGAAGGGCGACGATGTCGTGAACAGACAGAGTTGAAAGATACTCCAGCCAACCGTCGAAAGCTTGAAAAAAAGCTACAGCAGATTGAGTCAGAAATTAGCCTAGGGCGGTTCAAATATGAATCTTTTTTCCCAAAGCGAAAAGAAACTCAAATTCCGGCCAAGAAGGCGCCAACGGAAGAAATATCATCTGAAGGGCAATTAGCTGCGTCTAAAACGCCATTGTTTATAGACTTTATCCACGACTGGCTAGCCGAAAATAAGATTGCCTGGCGGCGATCTTATATCGTGACCATTCAGGGCTGTATAGATAAGTACTATCTGCCTGAGTTTGGAGCAGTAAGGGTCGGGGCTATCACTCGTGCAGATTTGCTCAAATTTCGGTCATCACTCGCCAAAGTATCCGGCCGAAATGGGAACGCATCTTTATCTGCCAACCGTATTAACAAGATTATGGACCCCTTGAGGAGAATCCTTGAGGAAGCCGCCGACCGCTATGACTTTACCACGCCCTATGTGCGAATCAAACCGCTGAAGGTGCCTAAGTCTGATGTGCAGCCGTTTAGTCTCCAAGAGGTCAAGCGGATCATCGATACGGTGCGACCAGATTTCCGGAACTATTACATCGTTCGTTTCTTTACAGGGATGCGGACCGGTGAAATCGATGGTTTGAAATGGTCCTATGTCGATTTCGAGCGTCGCCAGATTCTGATCCGGGAAACGATCGTATATGGCGAAGAGGACTACACCAAAACCGATTCATCACAGCGCGACATTGCGATGAGTGAGCCAGTTTATCTGGCGCTTCAGCAGCAATACAAAGCGACTGCCCATTTATCGCCCTACGTGTTTTGCAACCTGCAGGGGGCGCCCATTGATCACAACAATGTGACGAAGCGCGTTTGGTATCCCTTATTAGCCAGACTTGGGTTAGCCCGCCGCAGGCCTTACCAAACCCGCCACACCGCTGCGACTTTATGGCTTGCGGCAGGGGAGGCGCCCGAGTGGATAGCCCGGCAAATGGGGCATGCCACGACCGAAATGCTGTTCAAGGTTTACTCCCGTTATGTACCCAATCTCACACGACGAGATGGTTCTGCCTTTGAGCAGTTATTACTGGCCAATCAGGTGATCGATAAACAGGAAGGTGGCGTATGAGCTCATTTACTTATTTTGCAGCCCAAGGGCCTTTTGTTGAAAAGCCCGACTTCCTTGAACGCGCCAAAACTGCGTCTAACCATCTGCGAGAGCTCGTCGTGATGAATCCACCTCGTCCCCCACATCTCAAACGCTTGTTGTGGCTGGCCCACGGTCCTGAAGCCGAATTGATTGAAGAACAAATCGTGCGTGAACTGGATTTCCCGCCACCTGATGACTTATATGCGGACGAGCTCATGGATACGATGGATGCGCTGTTTCCAGACCATGCATTTCTGCAAAAGCCACCCGGCTGGTTTATATCCTTGCAGGATATCTTTGGGGAAGGATGGCCCACTCACCCACCTCGGGCCCGCCTGTTTCATTTGCCGGTGGAACCCGAATCGGAACAACTCTGCGCTTGCCGATTACTGGCTTCTCAACACGGGTATGACTTTATGGTCATCGATCGCTTGGAAGAGCTGAGCTTTTGGGAGTCGATTGATATCTCTACTGGTGGCCAAGTGACCCATCATCGCGCTTTAGTTTATGTACGTCACTTGGACCTGACATCGATCTCAGTACAGCAGCTGCTGCGTGATTCCAATATGGATTTCATCGTTCCACGCGAGATCCTTCCCGAGGGCTGGTCCGCACATGTTTTGACGCTCGGATACCGATTGCCACCGGTCTTGCACGAAGACGGTATGCATCTTGTGGATCCAATTCGGCTGCAGCGACAAATCGATACGCTGAAAGATCGACAGGCATCGATGCTGGCGCCCCTTATTCTGCCCAAGCCTCTGCAAGCGGCCACACTAGAAGTGTGCCAAAACATGCAGGATTGGTGCGCGCAACTGGGTGCCGAGAGTCATCTGCGCGCTGTGCTGGAGACCATTTGTGCTCAAACCAAAGTGCGCACCCTTGGCGGTAAACCGCTGGGCTTTCGGCCGATTCTGCTAACTGGTGAACCCGGCAATTCTAAAAGCTGGGTTTGCGGACAAATCGCCGAAGTACTTGGCTTACCTCGCTTCAAAATCGATATGGCCGGCAATGGCGATCAAATGCTGCTGGTGGGCTCTTCCCCGAATTGGCAGAACGCTTGCCCTGGTCGCATTGCCCAATTTCTAGCTGAATCGGAAGTGGCCAATCCAATCATCGTGATCGAAGAAGTCGATAAGGTGCTCAAAGATCGGGATAACGGTTTGCAGGATGTGCTTTTGATGCTGCTTGAACCAGAGAACAGCCAAGCCTTTCAGGATAACTTCATTGTTCCGCCGCTGAATTTGTCTCATGTGAGCTTTATCCTCACCAGCAATACCACGGATGGCTTGGGGGCGCCTCTACTTAGCCGAGTCGAGCAAATTGGGATTAGACGGCCCAACCCTGAGCAGTTACTGGCCATGGCTCGGCAGCTCTATAGCCGGATCGTGCAAGAGATGGGGGTTCAGGCGTATTTCACCGCGGAGCTACCCGACAGCTTGGCCCTTCAGTTGGCTACCCGCTCTCGGAGTATCCGTACGCTGCAACTGAATATTCAAAGCGCGGTTGAAGCTGCTGTGCAGAGATATAGTCTGCCTGAACTTTTAGCACATCAACATAATCTGCAGCCCTGCTTGCCACCTCAGATGAGCATTCAGCCCGCAAAGCAGGCAATCGGTTTTCTGCCATAAACCGATATTGAAGTACTCAGTAAACAAAACCCAGCGGATGCTGGGTTTTGTTTTGAATTGGCAGTGGGCTGATCACGACCACGCTTGGGTCCAGCCTAAACACTTATCCTGCCATTCTTTGGAAAGCCGGTTGTACTCATCGCGATACCATTGATTTGAATCGACACGCTGCATGGAACGAAGGTTTTCCCGGCGCTGCTCAAGGCTTTGGCAATATTGAGCACGCAGGGCCTCGTTCTGTTTCTTCACTCGCTGATTGTGCTCCTGCACCGCATCAAATTCCGCTTTAGACACAACTCGACCATCAACCTTATAAACAGTATTGGCTTCTTTGCGCGCCTCGGCGTCTTTATAGCTATAGGTCTGAGCGTTAGAGACGGCACCAATTCCCATATCGGTTTTACGAAGGCCTGTAGCAGAGCAGGGTTGGGCTTGATAAACCACGCGATTGGAAGCATCCAGGCATTTGACCGCCTGCCCGGTTGGGACCTCATTACTGCCTGAGTGATATTGATCGGATTCCTCTGGCGCGCTTTGCTGAGGATTTTCGGGTTGCGCTTGGCTTTGTATCTGCTGCTCAGCCATGCGTTGATTGTGCTGAAGAGCCGCGTTGTATTCCTCTTCGGAAACTTCGACCCCATTGACCTTATAGATCTGCCGATTTGCGTCTTCGATTTTCTTTTGTTCTGCCAGATACGCAGGATCATCCCGAACAAAAGTCACTGTATTGCCCTCGACGACCAAGGTGTAGTGAGGGAGTAAACCTTGGGTATAAGCCAGATATAGGACGATAAGCGATATCAGGCTAAAGATAATAATAAGCTTGGCTTGCGAGAAGTCACTTTTGCGTTCGTAAGGCTCAAAATGGTAATCGTGCTGCATGGAATAGACCTATTATCGCAGTTTTGCCTCTATGACCCGCTTGAGGTCCGCTTCTTTACGGTGCGAGTTTCCTGCTGCTTACCGAGGCTGTGCTGCTATTTTTCACGATCTGACAGCAGGTGTCACCAACTCTGGTCGTTCAATTGTAAAAAGCATGGCTAACATAGGTATCAGCAAAGAATGTCTGGCCAAATTGGTCGCTCCGAGGGGCTGGAATTCGGTCCACGCTGCCACTCATTTATTCTGTTACCACATGAGCCTTCTTACTTTTGCGTTAGCTAAGGCGTCGGCCGACAATATCCTGCCAGCTGACATAAGCCTGAAATGCTTATTGCACTCGGGGTAGCGCATATCGGCTAAACCGGCAAATCTGCATAATCCAGTGAAAGATTGCTACTGACTCGTTAGGATCTAGAAAACTAGGTACGGTTTAACAAACATAAGGCTAGCTGACCAATGTACATGAAGTCGGTGTTTCCGTTTTACACATACTCCAAGGGTGATCGCAAGTACACCTCAATGGGAAGCGGAATCCTGCTGGAATACAAAGGAAAACGTTTCCTAGTAACCGCTGCGCATGTAATCGACCTTTTGAAGGGGCAGAAAGTCTACATCTATATTGGTTCAGAGTTTTATGAAGTAAATGGGCTTCAAGCCCTGACTTCGAATATGGACCTTATGATAAGTAGGGAAGATGACCCACTTGATATTGGTGTCATACAGATGCCTAAACGCCTAGAACTTCAAACAGCTAATTATCGGTTTGTAACACAAGACCTTTATATCAAAGGACTTAGTATTAACTCTGGATTTTATCAGGCTTTGGGATATCCGTATAAGCGCAACAGCCACCTTGCCAAT
Source organism: uncultured Chitinibacter sp. (assembly GCF_945957625.1). Taxonomy (NCBI): domain Bacteria; kingdom Pseudomonadati; phylum Pseudomonadota; class Betaproteobacteria; order Neisseriales; family Chitinibacteraceae; genus Chitinibacter; species uncultured Chitinibacter sp. Next base: position 62,736 of record NZ_CAMFLP010000004.1, on the reverse strand, counting down.
CGGACGGCAAAAGTACCAGGAGAATTTAGGTCAGAAGGATTGCGTTATACCATGGTAGATATAACTAACACTGTGTTGCCTGATCGCATATATAGCCCTGTGCATCATATTGCTACAAGCCATCCCGGTTTAGGGCGAAAACAAGGAGAATGCGATCGCATCAATTTACCTGATCTTCACGGGATTAGTGGCGGTTTACTTCAAAAGGTTACTGAGTACAACATGCTTACAGATGAATTTTCTGGCGCGTACCCTTCTGGGGTGATATTGGGTAGTAACAAACGCGGCGATGCAGTCATATCGATCCGGCTCTCTCTCGTCTTTGAATGCTTAGAGATATGGCGCAACGAATGGTGAGAAGGGAATATAAATATGAGGATTAATTCTCTAAATGGAGTCCAGTCAAAGTGCTAGAATCACTGGTTATGAAGTGAATTAGCTCAAGTATGAATCGAGCCGAGTTTTCTAGCCGTTTTGTCCGCATTGGCCGCCTACCGTACGGCCAGTGGCTTATCGCCCCTGCCCATTCCCGGGGTGAGTAGCGAACCGCTGTATGCCAAACGCAATGGTCAAGGCATCTCCACCGCCAATCTGCACCGGATTATCAAAGAAGCCATGCAGCACGCAGCCAGCCTCGCGCGCGACACCGATCCAGCCGCCGCCGAAGAACTGAGTCAGGCCAGTGCCCATTGGCTACGCCATACACTGGCCACCCGCCTGGTCAATGACGGCCATCCTTTGCAGGCGGTGGCGAAAATCTTGGGGCATGAAGACGTGGCGACTACCTCGCTGTATCTGCATACCGATATGGCCCAGATGGCCAGCATCATGCGGGGACATCGGCCACCGGACAGCACGGAATAAGCGGTGATCCCTTGATTGTGCGGAGTGGGGTAGTCTCTACACACTTTGGCCGCGTTGGGCGGATTTTGCCAATCAGCAGATCCCACTAGAAAAATACTGTCTGGCAATAAAAGAAACAAGATGCGGCAGGAAAAACCGAGGATTTCCTGCCAAGCACTATATAAAAGCACGTCAGCCCTACCTGAGTCGTTACCCGGTTTTTTCAACCACTTGCTAAGTCAGCAACATCTTTCCACCGGCGATTAGTAGCACCAGACTGAGCAGACTGCGCAAGGCGGTGCTGGTCAAATGACGAGCGCCCAGCTCTGCGCCGATCCAGCCGCCCAGACCCGCAGCTAGGGCCCACCAGGGCAGCTCGACCGGAAAGTGGCTGCCTTTAAACCATAAGCCGGCTAGTCCAGCCAGCGAATTGAACAGGATAAATGCAGCCGAAATGCCCGCTGTGCAGCGAATACTGGCCCAACCGGTAATCAGCAGTAGCGGTGATAGAAAAATTCCGCCACCCACGCCAGTCAGTCCCGATATTAGGCCTATGCTGGCCCCTGCCAGTAACAGCGCAGCCTGCGGAGCCGGGCGGGCCGGATGAACCTGATTGAGTTGCAGGCGGAATACCGACCATGCCGCAGCTGCAATTAGCACGACGCCTAGCAAAACCCGGTAGCTGTTGCCGGGCAGATGCATAGCGCCACCCAGTGCAGCCATCGGTACGGATGCGATTACCAGCGGGATAAAAATCGGACGGGAAAAGGCGCCGGCACGGATAAATTTCCAGCTAGCTAAACCGGCCACCAGCACATTCAGCGCGAGTGCAGCCGGTTTCATTACTTCGGGGGCAAAGCCGAGCAATGCCATTACCGCCAGATAGCCCGATGCCCCGCCATGACCGACGGAGGAATACAGCAGAGCGGCAAGAAAAATCAGGGCGCTGGCGAGCATGGTTGATCCTATGGGAGTGTCTGCCATTATCGGCTGACGCTGTGTTTGCTATCTATGCCTATTCAGGGTTGGTCTTAAGTGACGGCAAACTAACCATTTGGTGGTAGTTCAATCCGCTGGTGTCTGGGTTAGCCTTGCCCTATATGAATCATCAAAGTAAGCCGCCAATGTTGAGTGTGACTGGGCTTTCGCTAGTACGTCATGGCCGGATGCTGTGTACTCTGCCGGATTTTTCCGTGCGTTCTGGCGAGTTGTGTCGGGTTTCCGGCCGCAATGGCATAGGTAAAACCACGCTGCTACGCACTTTGGCCGGATTACGCCCACCGGCATCGGGACAGATTATCTGGCGCAACTCCGACGCCATTAGCCGGCATTACTGTGGTCATCAGGATGCACTGAAAGATGCGATGAGTGTAGAAGAGAATCTGCGCTGGGCGCTTGAATTATCAGGCCAGGCGTTTGAAGAAAAGAATCTTGAAGCCGGCATGCGCGATGCCGGTTTGCTGGCGCAGGCGGATACGCCTGTGCGACAGTTATCACAGGGTTATCGCAAACGCGTGGCGCTTGCACGCTTGCTGCTGCAGCCGCGACCGGTCTGGTTGCTGGATGAACCGTTTAATGCGCTGGATCAGGCGGGATGCATGGATCTGGCCAGGTGGATGAAGAAGCACCTAGAAAATGGCGGCTGTGTACTGCTGAGCTCGCATACCGACCTGCCCGCATCCCTGCCTGAGGCGCAGCAGATTGTGCTGAAGCCAGCATGTTGAAGCTGGTGCTACGCGATCTGCAACTGGCTTGGCAGTCACGGGGTGATCTGGCTGTGGGGCTGGTGTTTTTTCTGCTGGTTACTTGTCTGTTCCCGCTGGCCGTCGGGCCGGAGCCGCAAATTCTGGCGCGTATTGGGGGTGGGGTGTTGTGGGTGAGCGCTTTGCTGGCCCATCTACTGGCCTTACCGCGCTTGTTCGAGGCGGATTGGCGCGATGGCACGCTGGAACAACTGATGCTGACGCCCTTGCCGGTCAGTGTGCTGGTGCTAGCCAAATTGCTGGCCTTCTGGATTAGCACCAGTGTGCCGCTGGCCCTGCTGTCGCCCGTTTTGGCGACGCAGTATTTTCTGGATGCCGATGCGCGCTGGATGCTGTTTTATACCCTGCTGCTGGGAACCCCGGTGTTGTCTGCGCTGGGTAGCTTGGGGGCGGCACTGACGCTGGGTGTACGGCAGGGAGGCTTTTTGCTGGCCTTGCTGGTTTTGCCACTGACTGCACCCGTGCTGATCTTTGCCTGTGGGGCTGTGGGCGCAGTGCAATCCGGTTTAAGTGCTCAGTCCGAGCTGTCCTTGCTGGCTGCACTGTGTTGTCTGAGTCTGGCGGTAACGCCCTGGTTAACGGCCATGGCGCTCAAGCTGGCCGTGGAGTCTTTATGAAATCCGTGTTGATCCGCTGGCCGTGCTTCCGCTATGCCGCGCCTTCTCAATTTTATCCGATTGCAGGACGTATTTATCCAAAGCTTTTATGGATAGCAGCTTTGCTAGCTATACCTGGCATGTGGCTGGGTTTTTTGCTCTGCCCGGCCGATGCCGTGCAGGGGGAGGCCTATCGCATTGTTTTTCTGCATGTGCCGACCAGCTGGATGGCGATGTTTATTTATATGGTGATGGCCTTCTGGTCCGTGATTCATCTCGTCTTTCGTACCCGGCTATCGGCATGGATGGCGCAGGCGCTGGCCCCAACGGGGGCAAGTATGGCGTTGTTGTCCTTATGGACAGGGGCTTTATGGGGTAAACCTATGTGGGGTGCCTGGTGGGTATGGGATGCCCGCCTGACCTCCATGCTGCTGCTATTCCTTTTGTATCTGGGTTTTATTGCGCTGACCCGCAGCATGGATGATCCCGAGCGCGCCGATCGTGCCGGTTCGATCCTGGCGCTGGCAGGCGCGTTTAATGTGCCCGTGATTTATTTTTCGGTGTACTGGTGGAACACCCTGCATCAGGGGGCTTCACTAGCGCCGGGCAAGGCCAGCATGCCCTCACTGATGCTGCTGGCCATGCTGCTGCTTTCGGCCGCGGCCTGGCTGTACGGTATGGCCATGTCGCTGGCTCGGGTGCGCGTGCTGATTTTGCAGCGTGAAGCACAAACACAATGGGTGCGGGATTTGCAGGAACAACGATGATGATTTATTGGAAAACGTGGGCCGATTTTCTGGCCATGGGTGGTTATGGTTTTTATGTCTGGCTATCGCTGGGCACCTGTGTGCTGGCCGTGCTGATTGAAGGCTGGAGCCTGCGCCGGCAGCGGGTGCAGATTGTGCGGCAGTTACGCCGGCAGGCCAAATTGCAGGAGTCTGCACCATGAAAGCAAGGCAGCAGCGCTGGCTGGCCGTTGCCGCTGTGCTGGTTCTGCTTGGGCTGGCGACTTATTTTGTGGTGAATGCCTTCCGGCAGAATCTGGTGTTTTTCTATACCCCGACACAAGTACAGGCCGGCGAAGCACCAACAGGACGGGCTTTCCGCATTGGTGGTCTGGTCGAAGCAGGGTCCTTGCATCGGCAGGCGGACGGCGTGACGGTAGCCTTTATCGTGACTGATACTGCCCGGCGCTTGCCGGTGCGCTATCGCGGCATTCTGCCGGATCTGTTCCGCGAGGGACGGGGTGTGGTAGCGCAGGGCCAATGGCAGAACGGCATATTTGTGGCCGCCGAAGTGCTGGCCAAACATGATGAAAATTACATGCCGCCAGAAGCCAAACATGCAGTGGATGAAGCTCACCGCAAATCCCGCGAGGCACAGCCATGATTGTTGAGCTGGGGCATTTTTCGCTAATTCTGGCGTTCTGCCTGGCCTTTCTGCTGGGGGGTATTGGCTTGAAGGGCAGTATTTCTAATGAGTATGGGGTTATGCGGGTTATCCCTATCTCAGTTGTGCTGCTCTTTGGGCTGATTCTGGCCGCATTTTCCGCTCTGGCCTATGCGTTTTTGCGCGATGATTTTTCTGTGCAATATGTAATGCGGCAATCCAATAGCCTGTTGCCGCCCATGTATAAGCTAGCGGCACTGTGGGGTGGGCATGAGGGCTCCTTGCTACTGTGGGTGCTGCTGCTGGGGGGCTGGATGCTGGCCTTGCAAGGGTTGGGCCGGCATCTGCCATTGCAAACTATGGCGCTGGTGCAAAGTATTCTGGCCTTGGTGGGCAGCGGTTTTCTGCTGTTTATTCTGCTGACCTCCAACCCCTTTATCCGTTTGCTGCCGGCTGCAGCGGAGGGAAATGACCTTAATCCGCTACTGCAGGATATCGGGCTTATTCTGCATCCTCCCTTGCTTTACATGGGCTATGTTGGCTTTTCGGTGGCCTTTGCCTTTGCGATTGCGGCGCTGATTACGGGGCGACTGGATGCCGCGTGGGCGAGGTTTTCACGTCCGTGGACCATGGCGGCGTGGGCCTTTCTGACTTTGGGGATTATGCTCGGCAGCGCATGGGCCTATTACGAACTAGGCTGGGGCGGCTGGTGGTTCTGGGATCCGGTGGAAAACGCGTCCTTTATGCCATGGCTGGCCGGAACTGCACTAATGCACTCGCTGGCTGTAGCAGAAAAGCGCGGCGCTTTCCGCCAGTGGACGGTGCTGCTGGCTCTGGCTGCGTTTTCGCTATCGCTGCTGGGCACGTTTCTGGTGCGTTCTGGCGTGCTGTCGTCAGTGCATGCCTTTGCCACCGATCCGGCGCGCGGCACCTTTATTCTGCTGTTTTTATGTGTGGTGATCGGTGGTTCGCTGGCACTGTATGCCTGGCGTGCGCCCCAGATGGAAGGCGGGGGGCAGTTTGCCCTGTTTTCGCGGGAAACTCTGCTGCTGCTGAACAATTTATTGCTTACCGTAGCCTGTGCCACCGTACTGCTGGGCACGCTCTACCCCTTGCTGATTGATGCGCTAGGGCAGGGCAAGTTGTCGGTGGGCGCGCCTTATTTTAATCGCGTCTTTGTGCCACTGATGCTGCCCTTACTGTTCCTGCTTGGGCTAACCACGGCGGTACGCTGGAAGCAGCAATCGGCTGCCGATGCGATCCGCAGCCTGCGGTCACCCGCTGTGCTGGCGCTACTTCTGGGTGGCTTGTCACCGCAGCTGTTTGGAGAATGGCGCTGGGGCGTGGCTTTGCTGCTGGCGCTGGCGTGGTGGATTGTGCTCACAGCCGTGGCTGATCTAAGCCGTCGCTGTAGCTGGCCGACTCTGGCCAATGCCGGCATGCATCTGGCCCATATCGGCATGGCAGTTTTTCTGGCTGGAGCCACGGTGGTGAGTGTTTACGAGCAGGAAAAAGACGTGCGGCTGGACAAGGGCGAGAGGGTCGAGCTGGCCGGTTATACGCTGCAGTTCAACGGTGTACGCGGTGAAAAAGGCGCAAACTATATGGCATTACGCGGCCAGATGGCGCTGATGCAGCAGGGTCAGATGCTGGCCACCTTGCAGCCGGAAAAACGCCAGTATCTCTCCAGCGCCATGCCCATGACCGAAGCCGCCATCCACCATACCCTGCTAGCCGATGTGTATGTATCGCTGGGTGAAATGACCGGCAGCAATCCGCTGCATAGTCCGTGGATTGTGCGCGTGTACTACAAACCGCTGGTGGGCTGGATCTGGTACGGCTGTTTGCTGATGGCACTGGGGGCATTGCTGGCGGCCTGTGACCGGCGCTACCGCTTGCGGAAGGCAAAACCATGAAGCGTTTCTGGCCCTTGCTGCTGTTTATGGCTCTGGCGGTGTTGCTGGCCATCGGCCTGACCCTGAAACCGCGAGAAATTCCATCGCCACTGGTTGGTAAACCGGCTCCGGCATTTACTCTGCTCAGGCTGGATGCGGCTGGCCAGACGTTTTCACCCGCTAACCTCCGTGGCAAGGTCTGGCTGTTGAATGTATGGGCATCTTGGTGCTCGGCCTGTGTGCAGGAGCATGTGCAGCTCTTGCAATGGGCCGGTCGCAAATCGGTGGTACTGGTTGGCCTGAATTACAAGGATGAAGACGATGCCGCGCGGCGCTGGTTGCAACAGCAAGGTGGCAATCCCTACGCCATTATCGCGGCCGATCAGGATGGCCGGGTCGGCATCGACTATGGCGTGTATGGCGTGCCGGAAACCTTTGTGATCGACCGCGCGGGCCTTATTCGCTACAAGCACATCGGCCCGCTAAATGCTCAAGTGCTGGCCGACAAAATCGAACCGTTACTGCGGGAGTTACAGCAATGAAACGGGGTGGCGTCATCAATGTATGGGTATATGTTTGCAGCCTATTTATAATATTGGCCACATGGCAATACCCTGCTTTAGCGGCAGAGCCGGTGGCCACAGACGACCCGCTGGCACTAAATCCGCAGGTTGAGCAGCGTTTGCTGGGCTTGTCGGGCGAGTTGCGCTGTCTGGTTTGCCAGAACGAATCGCTGGCTAGTTCGCGTGCGCCGCTGGCCGAGGATTTGCGCAGGGAGGTCCGCCGGCAGATTGTGGCCGGTAAAACCGACCCGCAAATTCTTAGCTATCTGACCGAGCGCTATGGCGATTTTGTCACCTACCGTCCGCCCTTCAAGGGGCGAACTGTGCTGCTGTGGCTGGGGCCACTGGCTTTACTGCTGCTGATGCTGATCTTTTTCTGGCGACGTTTGCGCCGCAAATCGGCGCCACTGCCTTTACCGGACCAAGCACAGGCGCAACTGGTGGCCTTGCAGCGCGAATTTGACGGAGATGCGCCATGATGCTGTTTTCACTATGGGCCACGCTGCTGGTGTTGCTGGTTCTGGCCGGACTAGCCTGGCCGCTCTGGCGTAGTGCCACCCAGCCCATGGGTGAGGGCGCACGTCAGCAGCGTTATGCGGTGCATCAGTCGGAACTGGCCGAATTACTGGCCGAACACCAGCAGGACCGGCTGGATGAAACAGCCTACCGGCAGGCCATAGAGGAGGCCGGATTGCGGCTGCTGTTGGAAATGCCCCCTGCGCAACATGCGATGGATCGTACCTATTCGGGGCGCTGGCTACTGGCCGTGGCACTCCTGCTGCCGCTGATGGCGGGTGGCCTGTATCTGCATCTGGGCAATCCGGCGGCCGCACAGTCCATGGCGATTCCGACTGCGGATGAGGAAGCCGCACAAATCAGCCGGATGGTTCAATCACTGGAAAGCAAGCTGGCCATTAATCCGCAGGATGACAAAGGCTGGCTAATGCTGGCGCGCAGCTACCGCACCCTGCAACGCTATGACGATGCCGTAAAAGCCTATGAAAAAGCTTGGCCGCTGGTAGAAAACAACGCCGGCGAACTGGCCCGCTTTGCCGGCACACTGGCGGTAGCTCAGAACGGCTTTGCCGGCCGCCCTACCGACTTGCTGGTCCGCGCCCTGACGCTGAACCCGAAGGAAGTGGATGCCTTGATGTTATCGGGTAGTGCCGCATTGGAACGCGGTGATATCGCCAGCGCCCGTCAATGGTGGCAACAACTGCTCAGCCACCTGCCCGCCGACAGCGACGACGCCCGCTGGATACAGCAAAAAATCAGCGAGCTGCCCGGGGCAGCAGAGCAGAAGTAACCGTCAGGATGAATCCGGGTCAGCCCACCCCCGCAAAGTACAAGCTGCAAGTGGCCAGATCGATAATAGGTATATCCATGTAGGCCATATTAAATATGGCCTGTAGAGCAATCCAAGCCCCTGCTTGCAGGGGCTATTTGCATGCTGGGGCAGAGGTAGGCTTACCCCGCCTGCCCATCAGCACGGGCTTGCCAGTACATGGGCAGGTAGACCCGTCCCCAAAGGGCAAAACCGGCGCAGGCTAGCAGGGCGGCCAGCGGGTAGAGAAGGGCGCTGCGGGCGGGCCAGATTTCACCACCTACCCGTGCAAGGGCCACGCCATGCATCAGCCAGTACAGCGTCCAGGCCAGACGGCCAGCCTGTAGCGGGCGGCCGGAATGACCGAGCGTCACGCGGGTCACAAAGCCAAGCAGCATGGTCAGCATAAAGCCGAGGGTAAGGGCATGCAGCGGTGCAAAGCCCAATCCGGCTTGGCCGGATAAAATCAGCAAGCCCGATAGCGCATACAACAGCAGCGACAAACCCGCCCATGCAAATGAAGCATGCAGCATGGCCAGCAAGGGTACTTTAAAGCTACGCTGCAACTGCCAGCGCCAGCTGGTGTAAAGTAGCACGGCGGCCAGTGGCAAATCGGCGGGCAGGGTGGATAGCTGGGCGATGGCCAGTGCGGCATGCCCCAGCATCAGCAGTGGCAAGAGCAGTAGCCAGTCTGGCCGCCATGGCTGATAGGGCATCAGCACATTGGCCGAAAAAAACGGCACCATGCGGTGGCAGACCAGAAAAAATACCGGCAGCAGAAAGCCCCACAAACTGATTTCCACCATGGCTTGCCAGCTGGAGAGCTGTCCACTGTTGTGCCAGTCCAGCGCCAGCAAGATGCCCGCCCAGCCCAGTGCAAAAGCCAGCCCCACGCCGATGGCATGGCGGCGATCGGGTTGCTTGCTGGTGCGAATCCGCCCCCACCAGATCAGCAGGGCTGCGCCCCAGGCCAGTGCATGCAGTAGCAGGGCGATCAGGCGTAAAGACGGCCACAGGCTGCTGGCCAGAAACAGCACACTGCCTGCGGCATAGCCGGCAATCACCGGCGCATAACGGGCCAGCGGTGGCGGTGCCACATTCAGCCAGCGCGGGCCGGCGGTATAGATAAAGCCCAGCATGAATAGCGGAAAAAACCCGTACAGCATCAGATAGCCATGCTGCAGCATCGGCACGCTGGCTTGTGTCAGTGTGCTACCGGTGCTGCGGGCGGCCATCTCGGCCAGCCACCAGAACAGCGCGGCCAGCAGTGTGACGCTGCCGCAGAAAAAACCGATGCGGTGCGGGGCAATAAGCAGACGTTTCATGGTGGGCTCCATGGAGGGGGAATTGATCAGCTGCGCCCTCCCCTGACAAGGGGAGGGCTAGGGAGGGGTAAAATCCTCGGCCCCCACCCTAACCATCCACCTAGCAGGGGAGGGAACGGTTGGACTTTGTAGGCAACGCTATAAACCAGCCGGATGTACGCGTGGGCTTAGTCTGCTGCGATCAGAAAATCGATAACAATTTCGCCGGGTTCGCGGCGCACATAGCTGATTTTTACCCGCGCGCCAAACTGGGCATCGATCTGGGCCAATAGCGGCAGCGGATCGTGGTCATTGCAAAAACGCATGGTTTCGCCACGCTGCAGAGCGTGCAGTGCACCAAAAATGGCCGCATGACGAAAGCGCTTGGCAATGCCGCGCGCATCAAAGCCGTAAATGCCTTCCTGAATGAGTGGAATGGAGCAATCGTGAGTCATGGGTGAATCCATTTAAAGGTAAGAAAAGCCGCCATCGGCTGGCGATGGCAGCGGGATAATCAATTACTAATATTCTCTGCAGCCAGCTCGCCTTGGGGCTGACGCTGGGTTTTACGTAGCAAGCCAACAGCAAACACTGCTAGAAAGAGTGCGCCGACCGAGAACACAATATCACCCGGTACGCGCAGCCAAACCAGGGTATGCATCAGTGGTGATTGAATAATTTCGGCTGAACGGGCATACCACAGACCGGTATTGATACTGTGGAAGGCCTGCAAAATGCCGGCAGGCAGCAGGGACATAAACACCATCATGGCCAGACCGATATTCAAGCTCCAGAAGGCAATGGCCAGTGGCTTGTCCTGCCAGAGCTCGCGGGGATAAAGCCCGCGCAGGCAGAACAGCATCAGGCCGATGCCCAGCATGCCGTACACCCCGAACAGTGCCGCATGGCCGTGGGCGGGCGTCATATTCAGGCCTTGCACGTAATACAGGGCAATTGGCGGATTGATGGCAAAGCCCAGTAAGCCCGCCCCAACCAGATTCCAGAAACCCACGGCCACAAAGCACAGAATGGGCCAGCGATACGCCGCCACCCAGGGTGCGGCTTTGCTGCGGCGATACATGGCAAACGCTTCCAGACCAATGAGCGCCAGCGGGACGACTTCCAGTGCCGAGAACACGGCACCAATGGCAATCACGGCGGTGGGCGTGCCGGTAAAGTACAGATGGTGCAGCGTGCCCAGAATGCCTCCAAACAGAAAGACAATGGTTTCCAGCACAATGGCCGCGCTGGCGGTGCGGGTATGTACCAGCCCCAGCTTGCTGAAAATCAGTGCAATCACAGCGGTGGCAAAGACTTCGAAGAAGCCTTCTACCCACAGATGCACCAGCCACCAGCGCCAGTATTCAATCATCGAATAGTGACTGTGCTGGCCCCACATCAGCGAGGAGGCATAAAACAGACCGATGCACATGGCCGATAAAAATACCATGGCAATCAGGCCGCGACTTTCGCCCGGGGTTTTCAGCGCAGGCCATAGCGCACGCCCCATTAGCAGCAACCACAACAGCAAACCGATAAACAGGCCAATTTGCCAGATCCGGCCCATGCTGGTGTATTCCAATCCCTGATTACCCAGCCAGAAAGCAAAACTGCTACCCAGACGTTCCTGCGTACCGACCCAGCCACAGGCCAGCGAGCCCAGCGCCACCACAATCAGCGCCCAGAACAGCACATTCACACCCAGCGTTTGCAACCTGGGTTCATGGCCGGACAGGGCGGGAGAGATATACAGACCGGTAGCCAGCCAGGCTGTGGCAATCCATAGCACGCCCAGCTGGGTGTGAATGGTACGACTGGCGACAAAAGGAAGAATTTCGCCCAGTGGCAGACCAAAGAAGGTTTGTCCTTCAACCGAATAGTGTGCGGACACAATGCCCATCACCACCTGCAAACCAATCAGCGCAATCACCACGAAGAAATACTTGCGGGTGGCCAGCATCGAAGCGGTGGGCTTCAGGCTGAATAGCGGATCTTTCTCTGGTGCGGCCGGGTCGGCATCCTCGCGGTGGGCGCTGTGATAGCACAGCATGGCCGCAATGCCGGCAATCAGCAGAATGACACTGGCAATCGACCACATGCCGGTGCCGGCGGTGGGGGTGTTGCCAATGAGCGGTTCATGCGGCCAGTTGCTGGTATAGCTCAGGTTTTTTTCGCCGGGGCGATCCGTGCCTGCCGCCCAGGCCGACCAGAAAAAGAAGGCCGGCAAGGCTTGCAGATCGCTGGCATCGCGAATGCTGTCCGGCATCATGGCGTAGTCTTCGCGCAAATCATTCAGCTTGGGGTCTTGCCCAAACAGCCCGCGATAATGCGCGGCCAGTTCGGCAATGACGAGCGCGCGTTCGTCGCTGACAGTCAGTGTATCGGTAGCGGCATCGTAACGGTTTTGCCGCATTTCGCGTTTTACCCGCGCCATAATGGCGGCCTGATCATCGGCGTTGAGTGCAACAAAAGCCTGTTTGAACTGCTTTTGCGCCAGCATATCCCGCAAACCGATGATTTCCCGATGCAGCCAGTCTGCTGACCAGTCGGGGGCCACATAGCTGCCATGTCCCCAGACCGAACCCAGTTGTTGCCCGCCCGCGGATTGCCAGGCCGATTGCCCCTGCGAAATCTGCCCGCCACGAAACACAATCTGCCCGCTCTGGCTGACGATATGGGCCGGAATCGGCGGTTTGCTCAGGTAAATTTCATGCCCGATCCAGCCCAGTACGGCAAACGATAAAACAAAAATGGCAGCCAGCCAGCGCCACCGGCGTGAAAGCGTGTCCATAGCCCCTCCTCATCAATGCGAGTTTTAATATGTAAAAGGAATGAATATTATAAGCTGCGGTCTTGTTGATGTAAAATATTTACATATTAAAGGTTGTTCTTGGGGTATGCCGATGCAAGCGTTTAAATTGAAATCCCACAAGGCAATACTAGCTAGGCTTGGCCGGAGGTCTGCGGGCTTTTCCAGCATGGGGGCGGGGTTCGGTCTGTTACTGACTGGTTTGATCGGTCAATTTTATGGTGGCCGCCATGGTGTCTGGCTGATTGCCCCGCTGGGCGCTTCGGCGGTACTGCTCTTTGCTGTGCCCGCCAGCCCCCTAGCGCAACCGTGGCCGGTATTAGGCGGTAATCTGCTCTCTGCTGTCGTGGGGGTTCTGTGCGCCAAATGCCTTGGTGTATCGCCGCTTTCGGCGGGTTTGGCGGGTGGGCTGGCCATTTTGCTGATGCAAATCGCCCGCTGCCTGCATCCGCCCGGTGGCGCTGTTGCACTGACTGCCGTACTGGCCAGCGCCGGCCCGATGGGGCAACTGGGCTTGGGCTTCGCCCTGTTTCCGGTGGCGATCAATACGCTGACCCTGCTGGCGGTCGCGTATTTATTTCATCGCATCAGCGGACACAGCTATCCGCATCGCCCCTTGCCTGTGTTGCAACGACCTACGCCACTGAGCAAAGAAGATTTGGTCTATGCCATGCAGCATTATGGCGATGACCTTGATATTGACGCGGATGACCTTTATGCACTGGTACAAAGCGCGCAGCAGCGTGGCCTTACTGCGGCAAAGAAAGATTAAGTTGCCTTGCCAGAACGGCCTTGTTGCTCACCAGATCGGCCAGCGTGTAGCGATCCAGCGTGGCGTACAGGGCTTCCTGAGCCTCGAATAGCACGTGCTTAAGCCGGCAGAGGCCATCAATGCGGCAGCCGGTTTCGCCGCTAGCGGGGCTGGTAAAGCATTCCACCACGGGCACATCGGCTTCGCACAGGCGTACTAGCTGGCCAATGCGGATCTCGCTGGCGGGGCGGCCCAGCATTAAACCGCCGCCTTTGCCTTTGCTGGTGGCCAGATAGCCGGCCTTGCTTAAAAAGTGCACCACCTTCATCAGATGGTTATCAGAAACACCGTAGGCACTGGCAATCTGTGCGCGTGTGGCTTTCTGCTCCGGTTGTAGCGCCAGATAAATCAGCGTGCGCAGGCTGTAGTCCGTAAACGCATTCAGGCGCATGGCGAGTCCCTGTGGATTGATCGTGATAAGTGTACGCTGAATAGATATTCAGGCGTGCACTTATCCTTTCAATCCCTCGGTTACACCGGTTTGGACACTTTCAATCCCTGCTCCACGGCCCAGATGGCGGCTTCCAGGCGAGAGCGGAAGTTCAGCTTACGCAAAAGGCTTTTCATATGGACTTTAACAGTGCCTTCGGCAATACCCAGTTCGCGGCCGATCAGTTTATTGGGCAAGCCCTTGGCCAGTCCGATCAGAATGTCGTGTTCGCGATCGGTGAGCTGGGCCAGCATATCGTTACGGACTTTGCCATCCTCATTGCGCAGGGCGAGTGCCAGCGCCCGGCCTAAGCGCTCCGGTATGGCCATGCTGCCCTCCATGGCATCCCCAAGCCGGCTGATGATATCTTCGGGCTCCATGTCTTTCAGCAGATAACCATCGGCGCCAGCGCGAACGGCAGCAACCAGATCACTGCTCTGGTCGGATACGGTCAGCATCACAACGCGGGTATCCAGCTCCATTTCCCGAATGGCTTTAAGTGTTGTGATGCCATCCATTTCTTTCATGTTCAGATCCAGTAAGACCAGATCCGGTTGAAGCTGGCGCACCAGTTCTATGCCTTCGCGCCCACTGGCGGCCTCTCCGGCCACCCGGTAGCGGGAATCGAGTGCCAGTAACTGCACCACGCCTTTGCAGAAAAGCGGGTGGTCATCAATAACCAGTACCTGAATGTATTCATTCACTGCGATATTCCTTGTGAAGGCCTTGCGAAGAACCCGCATCCTGCCGGGCAAAAGGGGTGATAGGGGTAAATTCCAGGCGTATACGGGTGCCGCCAAGCGGGCTGCCCTGCAGATGCAGCTGCCCATGTAGATTACTGGCACGGTCCTGCATAATAATCAGGCCATAGTGGTGCTGTTTGCCCGGGTTAATGGGCAGGCCGATGCCGTCATCGTCAATCGTGACCACAATATGCGGAGCTTGCCATTGCAGGCTGATCTCGGCGTGACTGGCCTGTGCATGGCGTTCCACATTGGCCAGCGCTTCACGCACGATTTGCAGCACATGAATTTCTTCCTGTGCTGCTAGCTCGACGCCCAGCAAGCGGTGATCCAGCCGGACCGGAATGCCGATGCGCTGGATAAATTCATCCACCGTATCTTCCAGTGCGGCCAGCAGACCGCGTTCATTCATTTGCAGGCGGAAGGTGTTGAGCAGCTCGCGCAGTTGCCGGTAAGCCGCATTCAGGCCCTCGCGTAACTCGGAAAGCGTCGCAACGGTATCAGCGGAGGGGGCTGGCAGGCTTGCGCTTAGACGGGATACCTGAATTTTCAGGTAGGACAGCGCCTGAGCCAGCGAGTCGTGCAGCTCGCGGGCAATCACTGCGCGCTCTTCCAGTACAGCCAGCCGCCCCTGTTCCTGCTTGCGGCGGGAGTTGGCCAGTGCGGTACCCAGATTGCGGGCCACTGCCTGTAGCAATTGCTGTTGCCAGTCCTGCAAAACCTGTCCCTGATGCAGATGAATTGGCAGAATTCCGTACTGCACACGGCCTTCGTTCAATTTGAAAATCGGCCGCTGCGGATCCGTGGGCTGGCCGGTAATGCAGCGCTGGCAGTCACTGGCCAGACAGGTCCGCTCGGACTGCTGTGCACTGCTGATACGGAATGCCTGCTCGACATTTTCTCTATCGGTTAAACAAATTGCCGCGCTATCGAAATCAATCAGGGTGCGTACTTCGCTGAGCACAGCGTCGAAGACGGCTTCGCTTGGTTCTTCGTCAGAGAGTAATTCCTTGATCCGGTACAGCAACTCCAGAGTGCGTCGGTTTTGTTCCAGCTCTCTGGTTTTTTCAATAACACGTTCTTCCAGTTGCAGGTAATGGCTGGCCAGATCGGCAATCATTCGGTTCATCAGTTCGCCAAGCTGGCCGATTTCGCCAGCCCCATGCCTTTGAACCCGAGCCTGAAGCTGGCCGTTCTGCACCAGTGTCGCAACATGGGCCATTTCCAGCAGAGGCGACGTAATCCGGCGAAAAAGCCAGGCTAGCGTGAGCACAATCACCAGAGCCATCACGACCAGTGCCAGTCCTTGCAACTGGGCGAGTCTGGCCAGCTTGGCTTCGTGCTCGGCTTCCAGCAGTTTTACATAGTCATCAATCTGGGCAACAAAATGGTGAATGACCGGTAGCAATTGCGGATTTTTCTGTAGCTGCTGTGATTCCTGGATAAGAGGATAGATTTCGCTGCGCCAGGCCAGATCAACCTGATTCCAGCCCACCTGTACCGTGCTGGCCGGGTCCGTGTTCTGTTGCAATTGTGGTGAATACAAGCGCCTTTCGAACTCGCGAACGACTTCTGTCAGTGTTGGCTGGCTACCCGGCACAACAGGCGGAGGCGCCAGTGCGGTTGCTGCCATCAAAAACGCCTGCTTGCGTAAAGAACCCGCCACATTAATGGCTTCTCCGCCGCCACTGGAATGTGCGGCCAGCCACCACGACAGGAAAATCGTGATCAGGGCAGGCAGTACCAGCAGCAGCATGGCAGCAGACAGATGCATCAATATTGAACGCCGGTGTGGCAGATTAAGTAGCAACACTACCTCCAAATATCCGGAAACTTTTCCGGTCTCGCAGACCCATGATCTGCCACCTTATTTTCCTGTGCTTTTGCTCCGCCGCATTTAACCCTTTGTGGGTAGCTTGCTGGCGTGAAAGAGGGGCTTACCCCCAAGGGGGGATTAGCCGAAAAAGATTGTACGCATAAGCTGACAGGAAAGTGTCTGAATGGAGCGCCCAGAAAGTGGATCTGTCGCGTCGCAATCTGCTATTTGGCCGAAAGCCGCAAGCCCCCACTGCCTTGCAGCCGCCATGGGCCACTTCCCGTTTTACGGAAGACTGTACGCGGTGTGGTGAATGTATTGTGGCCTGTCCAACCGGATTGCTCCGCAAAGGTGACGGGGGCTTTCCGCAGCCCGACTTCCGCCAAGCCGAATGCGATTTTTGCGAACAGTGTGTCACGGCGTGCCAGAGCGGGGCTTTGCAATTGCAGGGTCAGGCATGGGCTTATCGCGCAGGTATTTCTGCCCAGTGTCTGGCACATCGGCAGGTGGAATGTCGGGTGTGTGGTGAGGGCTGCCCGCAGCAGGCGATTCGGTTCCGCTTGCAGCTTGGGAAAATGGCACAGCCCCAACTGGATGGTGATCTGTGTAATGGATGCGGCGCTTGCGTCAGTCTCTGCCCGGCACAAGCCATCACGGTGAAGTAGGCCAATGGCCATTTAAAGGATGGGAAAACATGAATGTATACAGTCTGGTATTGCGCCCGGTTCCCGGAAAAACGGCGCAGGTGCGTGAAGGTGTACTCACCATTGCCGGTGCCGAAATCCATCTGGAGCATGAAGGCCGGCTGATTGTCACCGTGGAAGAAACCGCAGATCTGAAAGCCAGCGATGCGCTGAAGCTGGTGCAGCAACTGGCCGACGTGATGTCAGCCACGCTGGCTTACGAATATAGCGATGAGGCAAAAGACCTTGTTGCCGGAATTTCTGCAGCATAAAGGAGCAAATAGAATGGATCGTCGTGATTTTATCAAGGCCAGCGCCGTTTGTGCTGCAGCCGCAAGTATCGGAATTCCCGTGGTGGAAGCTGCCGGCAAGGAAGTTGCCAGCGCAGCAGCAGGTATCCGCTGGGATAAAGCCCCCTGTCGTTTCTGTGGTACCGGCTGTGCCGTGCTGGTGGGTACACAGAATGGCCGCGTAGTGGCCACGCAAGGTGATCCCGATGCAGCGGTCAATCGCGGCCTGAACTGCATCAAGGGCTATTTTTTGTCCAAAATCATGTATGGCGAAGACCGTCTCACCCGCCCTTTGCTGCGCAAGAAAAACGGAGTGTATGACAAAAATGGCGAATTTACTCCGGTTAGCTGGAAAGAAGCCTTTGCCATTATGGAGCTTAAGGCCAAGGATGCGCTGAAAACCGCCGGTCCCACTTCGGTGGCCATGTTTGGTTCGGGGCAGTGGACGATTATGGAGGGCTATGCCGCCTCCAAGTTTATGAAAGCTGGCTGGCGCAGCAATAACCTTGATCCGAATGCCCGCCACTGCATGGCTTCGGCGGTCACCGGTTTTATGCGCACTTTCGGCATGGACGAGCCTATGGGCTGTTATGACGATATCGAAGTCGCCGATGCCTTTGTGCTGTGGGGCTCGAATATGGCCGAAATGCATCCGATTTTATGGAGTCGCATTACCGACCGCCGGCTGTCTAATCCGAATAGCAAAGTGGCTGTGCTATCCACCTTCGAGCACCGCTCCTTCGAGCTGGCCGACAACGGCATGATTTTCACCCCGCAGACCGATCTGGCGATTCTTAATTTTATCTGCCACCACATCATCAGTACCGGCCGCGTTAATAAAGCCTTTATCAGCAAGCATGTGAATTTCAAACTGGGTGAAACCGATATTGGTTATGGCTTGCGCCCCAAGCATCCGCTGGAAGTGAACGCCAAGGCCAATGGCTACCCCGGTGCGGATGGCAAGCCAAAAACCATGCCAACCGAGTCCAAGCCCATCAGTTTTGATGAGTTTGCCAAATTCGTTTCCGACTACACGGTGGACAAGGTCAGCAAGCTTTCCGGTGTACCGGAAGACAAGCTCAAGGCACTGGCTGAGCTGTATGCCGATCCGAAAATCAAAGTCATGTCCTTCTGGACCATGGGGTTTAACCAGCATACCCGTGGCACCTGGGCCAATAACATGATTTACAACGTCCACCTGCTGGTGGGCAAAATTGCCGAACCGGGGAATAGCCCGTTCTCGCTGACCGGTCAGCCTTCGGCCTGTGGCACCGCCCGGGAAGTGGGTACATTTGCCCATCGTTTGCCGGCGGATATGGTGGTGACCAATCCGGAGCATCGCCATCACGCAGAAGAAATCTGGCAACTGCCGGAAGGCACTATCCCCGACAAAGTCGGCCTGCATGCCGTGGCCATGGCGCGGGCGCTCAAGGACGGCAAGATCAAGTTCTACTGGCAGATGTGCAATAACAATATGCAGGCCGGCCCCAATATTAATGGCGAACTATATCCGGGCTGGCGACACCCCAATGTTTTTGTCGTGGTATCCGACCCTTACCCGAATGCTTCGGCGCTGGCGGCCGATCTGGTATTGCCGACCGCGATGTGGGTGGAAAAAGAAGGCGGTTATGGCAATGCCGAGCGCCGTACCCAGGTTTGGCGGCAACAGGTGAATGCGCCGGGTGAGGCTAAATCCGACCTCTGGCAGATTGTCGAGTTCTCCAAGCGCTTTAAGGTAGAAGAAGTCTGGCCGGCCGAGCTGATTGCCAAAAAACCGCAAGTCAAGGGCAAAACGCTGTTTGATGTGCTGTATGCCAATGGCAAGGTGAATAAGTTTAAAAATAATGAACTGCAAGCCGGTTTTGAAAACTTCGAGGCGAAAACCTTTGGTTTTTACATCCAGAAAGGCCTGTTTGAAGAGTATGCCGAGTTCGGGCGCGGCCACGGGCATGATCTGGCTCCGTACGAGGCTTACCACAAGGCACGCGGCCTGCGCTGGCCGGTGGTGAATGGCAAGGAAACCAAATGGCGCTATCGCGAAGGCTATGACCCGTACGTGAAAAAGGGCGAGGGTTTGCGCTTTTATGGCAATAAGGATGGCAAGGCCAATATCTTTGCCTTGCCTTATCAGCAGCCACCAGAAATGCCGGACAAGGAATACGACCTGTGGCTATGTACCGGTCGGGTGCTAGAGCACTGGCATACCGGCACCATGACCCGCCGTGTACCGGAACTACATAAAGCGGTGCCGGAAGCGATGGTGTTCATGCATCCGGACGAGGCCAAACGGCGCGGTTTGCAGCGTGGCATGGTGGTGAAAGTGATTTCCCGCCGTGGCGAAATCACCATCCGGCTGGAAACCCGTGGCCGTAACAAGCCACCTAAGGGGCTGATTTTTATTCCCTTCTTCGATGAAGGCCGGCTGGTGAACAAGCTGACGCTGGATGCCACCTGCCCGATTTCCAAGCAGACCGACTACAAGAAGTGCGCCGTTAAGATTGTTAAAGCTTAGTGGGTATGACTGTATAGCCATTTAAAACAAAAGGCCGTAAAGCAATACCTATGAAAATCAATCGTCGTCAATTGCTAAAGGATGGCGCGGCGCTATGTGGTACGGCGCTGGCGCTGGGCTCCGGCCTTGGGGCGCTGTCCAAGCAGGCCAGCGCCCAGCCGGTGGCTGTAGCGCTGCGCCCGCCCGGAGCGATTGGCGATGATTTTCTGGCCGCTTGTGTGCGCTGTGGTTTGTGTGTGCGCGACTGCCCTTACCACACACTGCAACTAGCGCGGTTAGGGGGTGGCTATGGCGTGGGTACGCCGTACTTTATTGCTAGCCATGTGCCATGCGAAATGTGCGAAGACATCCCCTGTGTAAAAGTCTGCCCGACCGGTGCGCTGGATCACGGCCTGACGGATATCAACAAGGCTCGCATGGGCTTAGCGGTACTGCACGATCAGGAAACCTGTCTGAATTTTCTGGGTTTGCGCTGTGATGTCTGTTACCGCGTCTGCCCGCTGATTGATCAGGCCATTACGCTCGAAAAAGTGCATAACCCGCGCTCGGATCGGCATGCCATGTTGTTACCCACGGTGCATTCGGATTTCTGTACCGGCTGTGGCAAGTGTGAAAAAGCCTGTGTGCTGCCCAAACCCGCCATTAGCGTCTTTCCGGTAGCGCTGGCTAAAGGTGAGGCGGCCGCGCATTACCGCAAAGGCTGGGAAGAAAAGCAGAAGGCCGGTGGTTCATTAATCAGTGAGCAGATCGAATTGCCCGCCCGTTTGCCGGATTCTGCGCCATGAACGCGCTAAAGGCCGGACGCTGGCTGTTGCTGCGCCGATTATCGCAGCTGGGTATTTTGCTGCTGTTTCTAATCGGGCCGTGGTGGGGTATCTGGTGGGTGAAAGGCACGCTGGCATCCAGCTATAGCTTCGGTTTCTTGCCGCTGACCGATCCGCTATTGCTGCTGCAAAGTCTGCTGGCTGGTTTTACGCCCGCCAAACAGGCATGGATTGGCGCAGCCGTGGTACTGGTTTTTTACCTGCTGGTGGGCGGGCGGGTGTTTTGTAGCTGGGTTTGTCCGGTTAATCCATTAACTGATTTGGCGGCGTGGCTGCGCAAACGTCTGGGCTTGAAAACCGGTAGCAATCTGTCACGACAGACCCGCTATGCGGTGTTGCTGACGATTTTGCTACTGGCCGCCTTAACGCACACGCTGGCATGGGAATGGATTAATCCCGTTACGGGGCTGCAGCGCGGTTTGTTATTTGGTATGGGGTTGGGCTGGCTCGTGTTACTGGCTATTTTTGCCTACGACCTCCTGGTGCAGCGGCATGGCTGGTGTGGGCACTGGTGTCCGGTCGGTGCATTTTATGCCCTGCTTGGTCGCGTTGCTCTGCTAAGAGTCTCGGCACGCTTGCGCAATCGCTGTGATGACTGCATGGATTGTTTTCAGGTTTGCCCGGAGCCTCAGGTTATCCGCTTTGCGCTAAAAGGGCAGGGCAGTCCGGTAATTAATTCGGGCGAATGCACCAATTGTGGTCGCTGTATTGAAGTTTGCGATGAAAAGGTTTTCAGGTTAACGCACCGCTTTAACCGGCAGGTCGATTAAAAGCCCGTTGATGATTTGAATGGAGAGGGAAGCAAAATGAAAAAACAACTTTGTGGTTGGCTACTGGCGCTCTGGGCGGGTTTGATGAGCATGCAGGCCAGTGCCGAGGAACTGAAATCCTTGCGCGGCAGCGAAGCGGTTAAGGGCGATGTGCCATCGGAAAACTACCGTTACGAGCGCGACAAACCAGCGCAGCAGCGGCAGTATGTGCAACAGCCTCCGCTGATTCCGCACACCACCAAAGGCTACATGATTACCAAAGAATTTAATAAATGTCTGGATTGTCATGGCTGGAGTCGTGCTACCGAAACTGGTGCGCCGCGTGTTTCGGTTACACACTTTAAAACGCGTGAAGGGGGGGAATTGAGCAATATCTCGCCGCGCCGCTATTTCTGTGTGCAGTGCCATGTGCCGCAAACCGATGCCAAACCGCTGGTGGGCAACCAGTTCAAGCCGGCTGACGGTTTGATTAAATAAGGGGCGGATAATGGGAAAATTAACCGATACATGGCGCAAAGTGCGTGCGATCCGCCTGGGTTTCTGGGGGCTGATCGGCATGTTTGCGCTGGGCATTCTGTTCTGGGGTGGTTTTAACACCGCGCTGGAACTGACTAATACCGAAAAATTCTGCCTGTCCTGTCACGAAATGGCGGACAACGTGTATCCGGAATATCAGCAAACCGTGCATTACACCAACCGCTCCGGCGTGCGGGCCACCTGTCCGGATTGCCATGTGCCGCATGAATGGGGCCCGAAGATGATCCGTAAAATTCAGGCTTCACGCGAAGTCTGGGGCAAGCTAACCGGCACCATCGATACCCGAGACAAGTTTCTGGCCAAGCGCCAGCAACTAGCCGAGCACGAACAGGCACGGATGAAAGCCAATGATTCGCAGGAGTGCCGCAACTGTCACAACTACGAATACTTCGACTATATGGAGCAAAATCGCCGTTCCGCCACCATGCACCAGAAAGGCTTGAGCAGCGGTATGACCTGTATCGACTGTCATAAAGGGATTGCCCATCATTTGCCCAATGTTCAACAGCATGTCGGCGCACCGAAAGAAGGGATTGCCCCCGAGCTGATGCACCCCGCCAACCCGAATGCCAGCAATGCCGCCAGTATTGTGTCGGATGACGCGGCAGGGATTGAATAACCAGAGTATAGCCTTGTAGATATTAATATTAATAAGCTACAAGGCTATACCCATTATTGCCAACCAAAGATAATGCCATGTTGCAAGACCGTTTTGGACGTACGATTGATTATCTGCGCCTGTCGGTGACAGACCGTTGCGATCTGCGCTGCAGCTATTGTCTGCCGGCGCGCTTCAAGGGTTTTGAAGAGCCGGCGCACTGGCTCAGCTTTGCCGAAATCCGGCGGGTGGTCGCTGCGTTTGCTGCGCTGGGCGTGCGCCGTGTCCGTCTGACCGGCGGCGAGCCGCTGTTGCGTAAAGATCTACCCCAGCTGGCAGCCAGCCTGTCGGCGCTGGGGCTGGATGATTTATCGCTATCGACCAATGCCACGCAGTTGCTGCGTTTCGCACCGGCGCTCAAGCAAGCCGGCGTAACACGGGTGAATGTCAGTCTGGACAGTCTGGATCGGGCCTGTCTGGCGGGAATTACCGGACGGGATGCGCATACCGCAATTTTTGCCGGCATTATGGCGGCCAAAGCGGCGGAGCTAACCCCGCTCAAGTTGAATATGGTGGCCATGCGTGGAGTGAACGAGCAGGACATTATCCCCATGGCCGAATTTGCCATGCAGCATAGCTTTATTTTGCGGCTGATCGAAGCCATGCCGATGGGGGAGAGTGGCCGCAATACTGCGTTTCTGGATCTGGGGCCGGTGCGCGAAATGCTGGTGCAGCGCTTTGCCCTGCAGCCGGAGGTTATCGAATTGGGCGGCGGCCCCGCCCGTTACTGGAAAACGCCGGATGGTTTGGGACGCATCGGTTTTATCACGCCGATGTCGCAACATTTCTGCGCCAGTTGCAACCGTGTACGGCTGACGGTGGATGGCACGCTGCATCTGTGTCTGGGGCAGGAACACAGTGTGGCCTTGCGTCCGTTGCTGCGGCAGGGCATTAGCGATGAGGCATTGCAGCAGGTGATTCGCGAGGCTATCGAACTGAAGCCCGAGCGCCACGAATTTAACGAAGCCCCGCAGAAAATCATCCGTTTTATGTCGCAGACTGGGGGCTAGATGATGCAGCCTCAGCGGATTTTTGGCCTGACTGGCCGCTCCGGCATGGGCAAAACGACACTGCTGCTGGCTTTGCTGGCCGAGTTGCGCCAGCGGGGATTAACAGTGAACGCCATCAAGCATTCCCACCATGATCTGCAGCTGGAACCACCGGATAAAGACAGTGCGCGGATGCGGGCCGCGGGCGCACAGGAAGTACTGGTGGCCTCGCCGTATCGGTATGCCATCGTACATGAACTCCACGGCGCGGCCGAACCGACGCTGGCTGAGCAGGTGGCGCGGCTGGTGCCGGCCGATTTGACGCTGGTGGAGGGCTTTAAGCGCGAACCTCACCCTAAAATCGAAGTTTGGCGTGCCGCCAGCGGGCAAACCCCTTTATATCCGGAGGATCCGGCGATTCTGGCCGTGGCCAGTGATGCCCCCGTATCAGGCCGGTACTGGCTGGATCTGAATCAGCCTGCCCGGATCGCCGACTATATTCTGCAAATTTTGGATATTCAAACATGCTAACCGTTTCTGCCGCACTGGATGCGCTCAAGCAACAGGTACGCCTTAATCCGCGTATTCAAACCCTGTCTTTAGACGAAGCGCTGGGCTACACACTGGCCAGTGCGGTGATTTCCTCACTGGCTGTTCCTGATTTTGATAATAGCGCAATGGATGGGTATGTCCTTGCAGTAGATGATATCAATAAGCTGGATAGCTATACCCTTGTGCAACGGATTGCTGCGGGTGAAACGGGCAGGGCGCTGATGGCGGGTGAAGCCGCTCGTATCTTTACCGGTGCGCCAATTCCACCCGGTGGCAATACCGTGGTGATGCAGGAAGATTGCACGGTAGTCGAAGGCTGTTTACAGATTCAGGGTCGATTAACGCTTGGGCAGCATATCCGTCGCCGTGGCGAAGATGTCCAAGCGGGGCGGGAAATCTTGCCGGCAGGTTGCTGGCTGGGCGCAGCCGAACTGGGCTTGCTGGCGGCCATCGGTGTTGCCCATGTTGCAGTGCGCGCGCCTTTGCGGGTGGCGCTGCTGTCCACCGGCAAAGAGCTGGTCGAACCCGGGCAGCCGCTGGGCGCGGGGCAAATCTACAACAGCAACCGCTATGCAATCGGTGCGCTGCTGCGCGAAGCGGGTTGCAGCGTCAGCGATTTCGGTATCGTGGCCGATATGCTGGCTGATACGCGGGCAGCCCTGCAGGCCGCCGCGCAGGATCACGATGTGGTGGTGAGTAGCGGCGGCGTGTCGGTGGGTGAAGAAGATCACGTCAAGGCGGCCGTCAGCGAACTGGGCGAGCTGGCTTTATGGAAAATCGCCATGAAGCCGGGCAAGCCGTTTGCTTTTGGCCGGATCGGCGAAGCCGACTTTATTGGGCTACCCGGCAATCCGGTATCGAGTTTTGTGACCTTTCAGTTGCTGGTGCAGCCTTTTCTGGCTGCGCGGCAAGGGGGGCAGTATCAAGCCCTGTGGCTTGAACTCCCTGCGGGCTTTAGCTTGGCCAAGGCCGGGCAGCGGGATGAGTATCTGCGTGTACGCATTGAAAATAATGCACTTCAGCCGTATACCAATCAAAGCTCTGCCGTGCTGACTTCCGCGGTATGGGCCGATGGATTAGCGCTGCTGCCCGCAGGGCAAACGGTGAAGCCCGGTGATGTGCTGCGCTATTGGCCCCTGCGTGGCTGGAGAAGTGTATGAAAATTGAGGTGCTCTATTTTGCCCGTTTGCGCAGCGAGCTGGGCTGTCAGCAAGAAACGCTGGAACTGGCAGCGGGCCAGACGGTGCAAGACTTGCTAGCCTTGCTGGTGGCGCGTGGCGGAGCTTGGGCCGGTGAGCTGGGCGGCAGTCGCGTATTCCGCGTGGCCATTAATCAGGAGCTGGCACAGATGAGCGATGGGATTCCCGATCTGGCCGAAGTGGCGATTTTCCCGCCAGTGACCGGAGGCTAAATGACAGCGATCTCCATCTCGGTGCGCGAGGCCGACTTCGACCTGGGGCAGGAATATGCCGAACTGATTGCCAATGATACCCAGTATGGGGCTGTTGCTGTCTTTGTCGGGCGGGTGCGTGAAGGGGTATCGGGCCATAATCTAATCCAATCGATGACTTTAGAGTATTACCCTGCAATGACCGAAAAGTCCCTGCACCAGATTGCCGCACAGGCCGCAGCACGCTGGCCGCTGGCGGCGGTGCGCATTATTCACCGGGTTGGCCGTCTTTTGCCCGGCGAGCAAATCGTACTGGTACTGACTTTAAGTGCGCACCGTCAGGCTGCTTACGACGCTAACCGCTTTGTGATGGATTATCTTAAAACCATCGCGCCATTCTGGAAGTACGAAGAAGGCGAAACTGGCGGGCAGTGGGTCGATGCGCGTGAAGCCGACCAGCAGGCCCGTCAACGCTGGGAGAATATCGAATGAAAGTGAGCGCACTGATTCTGGCCGGCGGGCAGGGTAGCCGCCTTGGGGGCATTGATAAGGGCTTGCTGCGTCTGTGTGGGCGCAGTCTGGTGGAGTGGTGCCGTGAAGCCTTATTACTGCAAAGCCGTCCGGCCGATGAGTTGTGGCTGTCGGCCAATCGCAATTTTGATGAATATCACCGGCTGGGTTTTGCCCATATCGTGCATGATCAGTCACCGGATTTTAAAGGACCACTGGCCGGCATCGAAGCCGGCCTGCAGGCTGTAGGCACCGATCTCTTGCTGGTTATCCCTTGCGATGTCCCTGTGCTACCCGACAATCTACTGGAAAAACTACTGGAAAAGCTGGAGTCCGGTGCGCAGGCCGCCGTCGCTTGCTCGGATGTGCTGCATCCGGCCATCTGCCTGTTACGCCAGTCCGTGTTGCCGGTAGTGACTCACCGGCTGGAAACCGGCCAGCTGCGTTTGCGCGATTTCCTCGATGCTATTGATGCAGCCGAAGTTCAGTTTCCGGCGGGCAGCTTTCCCAATCTGAATCAGCGCGAAGATATGGCCCCCATGGAACAAAGGCTACAGGCGCAGCACGATGGGATTCTCACCCACTTCGACCGGCAAGGCGCGGCGCATATGGTAGACGTCGGGCATAAGATGGAATCCCATCGTAAAGCCCGGGCCGTCGGTGAAATCCGCATGCAACCGGCCACGCTGGAGATGATTAACAGTGGCCAGCATAAAAAAGGCGATGTGCTGGGCATTGCCCATGTCGCGGCCATTATGGCCAGCAAACGCACGGCCGATCTGATCCCTTTATGCCACCCGCTGGCGCTGACCCATGTGGGGGCCGAGTTTGTTACGGATGAGGCACAAAGCCGCATAGAATGCCGGGTGACCTGCGAAACCGTTGGTAAAACTGGCGTAGAAATGGAAGCCCTCACCGCCCTGAGCGTGGCACTGCTAACGATTTACGATATGTGCAAAGCTGTCGATCGGGGCATGGTGATTGGCAATATTCATCTGCAGGAAAAACGTGGCGGCAAATCGGGCCACTGGCAAGCCGGACAAGCCTGAGCGCGAATGGCCATATGCCCGCCCGCTGTGGCGGATCAAACTTTTGGGGTAAGACGTGATGGATGTTGTGCGTATTGGTCTGGTGGCGACTTCGGATCGGGCCAGTGTGGGAATCTATGAGGACGAAGGCATTCCCGCTTTGCGTGACTGGCTACAGAAGGCCTTGCTGAATACCTGTGAGTTTGAAGAGCGCCTGATTCCCGACGAGCAGGCCCAGATCGAAGCCACGCTCCGCGAGCTGGTCGATGAGTGTGGCTGTGATCTGGTTCTGACCACCGGTGGCACCGGGCCGGCCCTGCGCGATGTCACGCCGGATGCCACGCAGGCGGTGGCGGACCGGTTGATGCCCGGCTTTGGCGAACAAATGCGGCAGATCAGCCTGAATTTTGTACCGACCGCGATACTGAGCCGGCAAATTGGCGCGATTCGGGGGCGGTGCCTGATGCTCAATCTACCCGGGCAGCCCAAATCCATTCAGGAAACGCTGGAGGGGGTGCGTGACGACAAAGGCCAATTGCAGATTAAAGGCATCTTTGCCGCCGTGCCCTATTGCATCCAGCTAATGGAAGGCCCCTACCTAGAAACCCGCTCTGAAATCATCCCCGCTTTTCGGCCGAAATCGGCAATACGGTCAACCGAATGAATCAGCGGCCACTTTCGTTTAAGTGTCCACTCAAAACGTCTTGCACAAAGCCGAAGGCAGTGTACGCATACGGCGTGGCAAGGAAGCGTCAGAACTTTTGCCGTACTACTTCACCATTTCACTAGCAAATAGAGTCCACATAACATGAGCATTAGCCACATTCTGCAAACCCAGCACCGCCATTGCGACGAAACACTAGCCCGAGCCGAAACGGCCGCTCGAGCGGGTCGGTGGCCTGACTGTATAACCGCCACCGATGAATTTTGCCAGCAGACCATCAAGCACTTCGCTCTTGAGGAAAATGAACTGTTTCCGGCTTTTGAAGCGGCCAGCGGCATGGTCGGCGGGCCGACGCAGGTGATGCGCATGGAGCATGCCCAAGCGCGTGATCTGATGAGCGGTTTGCAGGAGGCAGCACAAAACCTCGATGCTGACGACTTTACCGGTTGCGCTGAAACGCTGCTGATTTTGCTGCAGCAACACAATATGAAAGAAGAGAATATCCTCTATCCGATGTGTGATCGCACCATCCCCGAATTTGCGGATCGCTTGGCATGAGTGTGCTGGATCTGCGTGGGCTGGCGCCGCCAGAACCGCTGGAGCGCATTCTGCACTGGCTGGATTCGGCTGGTGCCGGTGAGCAACTCATCGTACACCTGCCGCATGTGCCTTATCCGCTTTACGATCATTTACGCCTGCGCCCCTGTCATTGGCAATGCGTCGAGCAGTCCGATAACTCAACCATTGTGACGATCTGGCGGGATGCGTAAAGCGGTAAACTCTTTGTGGTGGCGAGCTTGCCCATGCTCCGCAACGAAGTACGGCCAGCAAGGTTAAAAGCATGTTCAATCCAGAATTCAGTTTGCCGGTGGCTTTGCCCATGCGGTTTTTCCGTATGGCTCCGCTATGGCTAGCGATCACGGCTTTGGCCGGCTTCGGGTTGGATGGCAGCGACTGGCATAACCGCTATAATCCGGCACTGCTCGCTATGACCCATCTACTCATGTTGGGCTTTGCCGGCAATATTATGCTGGGGGCTTTGCTGCAGGTATCGGCCGTGGTAGCGGGCGTGCGGGCGAAACAGTCGCTACGCTGGGGTATGGCGCTGTGGGGTGGCTTGCAGCTGGGTACGGCGCTGCTGGCAGTCGGACTGTGGACCATGCAGCCCTTGTTGTTGCAAGGCGCAGCGGGTGTGTTGGGGTTAAGTCTATTCCCGCTGACGATCTGGCTGCTAAGCGCACTATTTCGTAGTAGAGCCCGCGATGCCACGAGCCGGGGGCTGCGCTATGCCACGTTGGCGCTCGCTTTAACCGTTACGGCAGGTATTGCACTTGTGCTCTTGTTAACAATGGGCTGGATGCCGATACCCTTGCCCGATTTGTTGCGCGCCCATGTGCTGCTCGGTATTATTGGCTGGGTGTCGGGCTTGCTGTTGGCTGTGGCGTTGACGGTGGTTCCCATGTTTTTGGTCACGCAGTCGTGGCCGGACTGGCTGGGGCGATGGCTACTACCGGCTCTGCTGGTACTGACATTCCTGGCCGCACTGGATGCGCGGTCACTGATCATATTGCCCTTGCCGCTACTGATCTGGGTGGTGGCATTATTGCGGCAACTACGCACCAGTCAGCGCAAAGCTGATCCTGCCCGCTACTTATGGGCTTGGGGTGGCTTGAATCTGCTGTTGCCCCTGTTGATTGTGCCATGGCTGGATGCATTGCCCGAGAGTATCCCTGTCGGCCTAGCCGGCCATTGGCTACTGGCTGGCCTGTTGCCTGTGTTTACCGCCATGCTAGCCAAAATCATTCCTTTCCTGCTATGGATGGATTACCGCCTGCGGGTGCCTACGGGCGGCAAGTTACGACATATGGGGCAGATTTTCCCTGAACGCTGGCTGCGTCGCTTAAGCTGGCTGGCGCTATCCATGGGTATAAGCTGGTGGCTTTTTTATTTATTGGCCTACATCATGATACCTGTAGTATTGCTAGTCTACGCACTGGCACTGGGCTATTGCTTGCAACGTAGCGTAGTGGCTGCTGGTTCTGTCGCATTAACTTCGTGAGTGTCGCTTAGCGGTAACTGTAGAAAAACTATGGCAGGTAAAACGACGCGGTTCAAAACAGGGTGACAGTTTTCTCTCGGAGTTACTTGCTTAGCTTCTGTCGCATTAACTTCATATAGGCGAGCTTGGCCTGTGACCTACTCCCGAAAAATGGTAGCGGTGGAAAGTAGAGATTTCTGGCAAATTTAACCTTATCTGGGTAGGAGATCTGTCATGAAAAAATCGAAGTTCAGGGAAGAACAGATCGCTTTCGCCTTGCGCCAAGCGGAGTCGGGTACGACAGTCGGGGAAGTCTGCCGCAAAATGGGCATCTCCGAGGCGACTTTCTACAACTGGAAGAAGAAAACGCCCGACTCAAGCGCATGGTTGCGGATCTGAGCCTGAATAAGCAGATGCTGCAGTAAGTCATCCAAAAAAGGTTGTGAAACCGGTTAACAAACGCGAGCTGGCTAACTTCCTGATTGGCGCGTATCGCGTCAGTATCCGGCGTGCCAGGGCCGTTCTTCAGCAGCAGCAAGCAACCTACTTTTATCGCCCCCACCCTCGTGCCGAGCGGCAGCGCATTCGGGAAATTGCTGCCCCGCGCATTCGCTATGGGGCGCGCCGCATCCATTTGAATGCGTGCTGGAGCATGGATTTCGTCGCCGATCAGCTCTTTAATATCCGAGCCTTAACTGTAGTGGATAATTTTAGTCGGGAAAGCTTGGCGATCACGTTAGACTTCGCCCTTAAGGCCGAGGATGTCGTCACGACGATGCGGCATGTGCAAGCTTTACGCGGTACGCCCCAGCGGATTCAGGTGGACAACGGCAGTGAATTTATTTCTCTGGCGCTGGATCAATGGGCCTATGAACAAAGTGTGACGCTGGACTTCTCGCGACCAGGAAAACCCACGGATAATCCCTTTATCGAGTCGTTTAATGGCAGCTTGCGGGATGAGTGCCTGAACGTACATTGGTTTCTGTCATTGGATGATGCCCGTGACAAGATCGAACGTTGGCGACAGGATTACAATGAGTTTAGGCCGCATAGCTCGCTGGGCGACCGGACTCCCAGCGAGTTCCGGCTTGCCCACCTTGAAGCCCGGGATCTCTAAGTCAGACCGCTCGGTTTGTAAGGAGAAGGTCACGGCATAAATCACCTCTTTGTGCCGTTGCCAACTTAGGGCAAATTGATCCACCCGTGATAGCCCACGTACAAGCCCACGAGCATGATTAATGCCCCTGAAAAATATGGCGCTTTACGAGCAAACTCACCGAAGCCATTCCAGCGGGTTGAAACGTGTTTTACACTCAAGGCCGCCAGAACACCTGATAGAACCATTGTTAATGCCAGACCAATACTGAAGCACAGCACCAAGGTTGCACCCAAAGCGATTTCTTTCAGCTGCAGGCAGAGCAACAGTACGGTGATGGAGGCTGGGCATGGAATTAGTCCGCCAGTCAGACCAAAAATGACGATCTGACCGGTTGTGACTTCACGATTGGCAAAGCGACGGCGAATGTCATTGGCGTGTGCTAATTCGTGCGGATCTTGATAGCCAGGTGCAGAGACATCCAGTTCAGCATAACCAGTGATGGCGTGATAGTGATGGTCGTGCTCAACATATTCCACATCATAATCGTGGCTATGGTGGCCGTGCCCCAAGCTTAAACGTGCTATAAACTCATGCGGCTCCGGGATTTCTTGCTCAGATTCCAAAAAGCCGTCACGTTGTACGAACGTGAAGGATTGAATGCTGCCATCGGCGCGTTCGGTTTCGATTTTGACCTGATTTGCCGCCCATGTATGACCACTATCGGCGAATAATTGAAAGCGTGGCGGAACGCCATCTTCAAAGATTTCAAGTCGAACCACGCCATGTCCGGTATCAATTCGCTTCGTTTCATCATGACCATGATGATGGTCGTGGTCGTGGTCGTGGTCGTGGTCGTGGTCGTGGTCGTGGTCGTGGTCGTGAGAGTGCGAGGCGAATTGTTGATTGCGCCAAGTGCGCCAAACCATCCATAGTGCGGTAGCGATAATGATGACCGCTGAAGCCACCTGCAAATAAGGTTCGCTGGTCTCTGCACTCCAACGCTGGCCGAAGTACATACCGCCTAAAGCAATAATCCAGACTACCGCGGTGTGAGAGATCGTTGCTGAAACGCCAAGCAAAATGGCCTGCGTGATCGTTCCACGCACGGCAACAATAAAGGCCGCCATCATGGTTTTGGAATGACCTGGCTCCAAGCCATGCAAAGCACCTAATAAAATTGCACTTGGAATAAATAGCCAGGCATTCGCAGCACCTTGCTGTAATAGCGTAGAAAACTCTGTCATGCGACCACCTTATAGGTATTTGGTAATGGCTTTAAATTCACGGATAGCATCCGCGCTCTGATCTTGCACTGCGTGCTCAAGGCAATGATCGATGTGGTCATGCACCAAGGTCTTTTTGGCGCTGCTCACCGCACTTTCAACCGCCTGCAATTGCTGGGCGATTTCCAAGCAACCGCGCTCGTTTTCGAGCATGGCGATGACGCTATTGAGGTGGCCTGCGGCGCGTTTTAAGCGCTTGATGATGTCGGGATGTGATGCGTGCGTACCCATAACTCTATATCCTATCCTGGGGGTTAGGATATTAGCCTAAGGTTATGGCCTTGTCTGCAGGAATTGCTTAGTGTGTGATTGGAAAATGGGATCCTGTTTTATGGAAAGGCCTTCCCGCCCCATGATTTGAAATGATCAAATTTGGGGCGGGAGTAGTGCGTTAACGCACTGCTTGCAAGCATCCTTACAGAGTCAAGGCTTTTATGAGCAAGCCAACAACCGCACTTGCGGCGATAACATGAATAACATTGCGTTTGTATTTGAACAAGGCGATGGCCGCAGCAATAGAAATCAGTACTGAGATCCAGTCTACTGAAGTCAAAATTCCACCAGCGAAGCCCTTTGGCCACCAAACGTGATAGCCAAAAAACAGTGCCAGATTCAAAATCACGCCGACTACAGCAGCTGTGATGGCAGTCAATGGTGCGGTGAATTTCAAATCATTGTGCGTGGTTTCAATCAATGGGCCACCAGCCAGAATAAAGATGAAGGATGGCAGAAAGGTAAACCACGTCACCAGTGTGGCAGCAACTGCACCAGCCAGAAAGACTGATTCAGGGCCGAATATGGCTTTGACATAACCACCAACAAAACCGACAAAAGCCACAACCATAATCAATGGGCCAGGCGTGGTTTCGCCAAGTGCCAAGCCGTCAATCATTTGGGTTGGTGTGAGCCAGTTGTAATGGCCAACTGCCCCTTGATACACATAGGGCAACACCGCATAGGCACCACCAAAAGTCAGTAAGGCCGCTTTGGTAAAGAACCACCCCATCTGTGTCAACGTGTGACCCCAGCCAAAATAGGCAGTCAGCAAGCCCATTGGAACGACCCACAGCAGTACGCCAATGACGATAATTTGCACCAGACGCGACCAGCGAAATAGCGCGTGTTCTGGTGTTGGCGTATGGTCATCAATCAGCGCCGCGCCGTAGGATTTATCCGCCTTGCCATGGCCTCCACCCGTTTTGAAGCGGTCAGGCGCAATGCGACCGCCGATATAACCGACTAATGCTGCAACGGCCACAATGATGGGGAATGGTACATTCAACGCAAAAATTGCAACAAATGACGCTGCAGCAATTGCCCACAGGACATTGTTTTTCAGAGCTCGCGAACCGATGCGGTGTGCGGCTTGGACGACAATGGCCGTAACTGCAGGTTTAATGCCATAGAACAACCCAGAAACCAGTGGCACATCGCCAAATGCAATGTAAACCCACGATAATGCAATGAGTATCGCCAGAGAGGGCAATACAAATAAGGCGCCTGCTGCAACACCCCCACGAGTTTTATGCATTAGCCAACCAATATAGGTTGCCAACTGCTGCGCTTCAGGGCCGGGCAAGACCATGCAATAGTTCAGCGCATGTAAAAACCGTTTCTCAGAAATCCAGCGACGACGCTCAACTAACTCTTCGTGCATGATTGAGATTTGACCTGCTGGCCCGCCAAAGCTGATAAAACCGAGCTTGAGCCAAAACAAAAATGCCTGCCAAAAGCTCACCGCCGGTGGCGGTAATTCGGTCTGCTCAACCTTAAGCAATTCGGGTTTGTTCATGATGAGGAATTTCTTTGTTCAAAACTGCTTAGCAGGCCATCAAACACAGCACTGGCAGAGAGTAAAAGTTGATCATCGTTGGTGATGGCGTCGCGCAGGCCTGCGAGCACGGTTTCGATGCCGACTGATTCAGGCGGTTGAATACCACCGACATCGAGGTAATGCACCAAGGCACCGAGTCGTTTCAGCCCTGCTGCTTCTAGCCCAAAACTGTCCAGCAGGACTTCAAAGGTCACGCGATGCCCAACATGGCTAAAACGAGCGCCATCAAAATCAAATCCCAATGCATCTGTAGGGCAATCCGCTGGAGACTCCAGCCAAAGTAATTTGGCTTTAGGATCAATAAAACGGCGAATCAGCCAAGCGCTGGCCAAGCGATCCACCCATGGTCGCCGGCGCGTTGCCCATGTTCGACCTTGGTATTCGCTCAAAAACAGTCGCGCTACATCTCCCTCAGTGGGATAGGGCTCATCCGGCGCTAAGGCTCGTGCCGAAGCTAACTCCAGCTCTTTCAATGCGGCATCGGCCTGTTTTTGGGCTTCGTTCGGGAAGAAATCAATCTCGCACAGTGCTGCAAACGCTTTGCGCTGTTTACGCACTTGTTTGATCACTTCTCGAACCGTCTCAGCGCTCAGACTCGCTCGAACTTTTGTTATTTCGGCAAGCAGCGCCACATAATCTGCGGTACGGTCGAATAGATGGCTAAATTCATCAGCCTCAGGCTGCTCAATGTCGAGCACGTAAGCTGAACCACCAGCGGCCTGAACATCTGTTGCAATCGAGGCCAGTGTTTGCCTGCAAGCTTCAAGGGCAGGCAGCAAGTACACACCATCGCGTACAACGGCTGCACCGGAAGATTTAAGCGTACGCCAGGCTCGCATCCGCACAGTGGCGGTCTCAGTTGGCAAAGTAAGGATAAGAGAAATTAGTTTCATTTGTAGAGTTTAAAACAGAAAGGTTGTAAACTCTACAAAAATATCAATTTGAAAGGTAAGTCGATACCTATGGTTTGGCGTCCGCTATGGCTGAGCAGCACAAGAATGCCGCACAACAAAAAAAGGCCGCAATCTGATAGCGGCCTTTCATTTTTACAGCTTCGTCATCGACACATCGGCCTTGGCGGACGTACAGTCTTGGTACACGCAAGCTGATTTTACGAAAATTAGCATACACAAGAACGCCCTAGGGAACTCCATATCTAGATATCGATCCGCACGCGATTAAGTTTCATGCTGGCGGGCTATGCCAAATCATTCGCGGAGAAATCAAGTATTGTGTCTGACGTGCTCTGAGGCTAATTGCTACTGAGAACGCGTGGCATCGCTAGATTAGGCTACGGGCTTAGTGTGATTGTCACCGTATCGCGATAGGTGCCTGCGGCCACTAACGGCTGACCACCAAACACTTTCACCCAAAACGAAAACCGCCCCTGATTTTGATCGGTAATCATAATGGTGCCGATTTGATTGCCGCTATTGCCAAAGATGGTGCTGCAAGCGCCATCTAAGCACAGCTGATAGCGCAACGTATCGCTGCGGCTATCATGTTTCATGCGGCGATTTTCAATGCTGCCCGTGTTTAGCGATGGGCCTGCGCTTAGACTGGCGATGGCACCGCCGCTGGTACACGTGAGAAAAATGGCATATTGGCGCGTAATGTCGATATCGGGGAAGTAAACCCCCATATCCCCGATGGGTAAGGAGCTGATCGAGCAGCTCATCGCCCAGCTTGCACCGGGAAAGCCCAAGCAAGAAGCTAGCGCGAGGGCGAACCATTGTTTGCTCATTTATTGCGCCCCTTTTCGCAGGCAGTGTATCGGGCCCAATTCAGTCACAACTTCATTCTGTGGGGTAATGCTGATGCGGGCAGTACAGTCTTTTGCTTCAAAGAGATACTCTCCAGGGGTAAGCTCTTCCGTGTAAAAACAGCCATCCAAGCTGGTGCTGATGGTGACGGTCTTGCCGTTTACTTGGCTACTTAGGACGACATTGCGTAATGGCTCGCCCAGCTCGTCAAGTAATTGTCCGCTAACGGCGTTGAGCTTTTGCAATCGAAACATCACCGCGCGGCCATCGCGATTGCCGCTAAGTATTTCGTACTGCAGGTAATTAACGCTGTATTCAATCGGAATATCGTTTTGGTTTAAGCCAATTTGCTGGTAATTAAAGCTCGCAATATCGGGCAACAATAAATAACCATCTGCATCGGTGTTCCCCATGGCGCTGCTATTGTGGGTGACGCCAATATTCGGCAGCCCCGTATCAACCCAAGCAAAACTATCGTGGATATACCGCGTTGCACCCCAGCGGCCTTGGCCGGAGGC
Source organism: uncultured Chitinibacter sp. (assembly GCF_945957625.1). Taxonomy (NCBI): domain Bacteria; kingdom Pseudomonadati; phylum Pseudomonadota; class Betaproteobacteria; order Neisseriales; family Chitinibacteraceae; genus Chitinibacter; species uncultured Chitinibacter sp. The sequence goes on along the minus strand of NZ_CAMFLP010000004.1, from coordinate 26,508 downwards.
GATGGCCCCTTGCCAATTAGCGCGCCAATTGGTGTTGCTGCCTTGTGCGCCAGCGGTGTGCATCACATTGAAACTGGCTTGCCCGTAGCGCAAATTGCTTTCGAGCCAGCCTAAATAATCAGTCCCATTGTCTTGTTGCTGTGCGCTTAAGCTATAACCCCAGCCTTCGCCGCTCGGTGCGCTTTTATTCAGGGTACTGGCATAACGCATGTGCTCGTTTTGGTACTGAGCCCCGCTGTAGAGATTATGTCCCGAGCCAAAATACCATGATAGATTCAAGTACCCGCTCCAGTCGCTGCCTAATTGATGGTCGACTTTGCGAATTTGGCTGCTTACAGACACATTGCGCCACGGTGAAATCGAATAGCCCAGCGTATAGCGATGTAAGTTTTGCAGTGGGTCGTCACTACTTTGCCGGCCATATTCCAGATTGATATGGCCCAAGCGCTGGTTGCCCCAGCTCGCGCCCACATTGACCGACCAGTCCGCAGGCGTAAGTGGGGTGAGTTCGGAATGAGTGCGCCAATAGCCTGCGCTTTGCCGTTGACCATTGGCATACAGGCTAAAGTCGCCATTGCTATAGCGATACTGAAATTTCTGGGCATGGCCATTTTGTTGGGTGTCATGCTCAGCCCAAGACGCTACAAGGCCTAGCACGCCATACTGCCCTAATTTTACATTGCCAAATACACCATAACTGCGATCATCCGGATTACCACTGGCCTGCGCCCCAACCGTTAACCAATCGCTTAGACCAAAGCGGTGAAAAGCCGCGTAGGCCAAGCCTTCATAATGATCGAAACTGCCGTTTTGCCGCGCCAGCCCGAGGTTGTAGTTAAATTCACTTAAACCGGCTTTGAGTAGAGAGTCGTCAAAGTAGTAGGGGATTGCAATATTCTGCACGCCACCGTACTGATCTTTAATCACAATATCGACGTTTTGCAGCCCCGAGAAATATTGCAAATCGCCAAACTGGTACATGCCGGGTTGTAGATTAACTGTCTTAATCTTTTGGCCGTTTAAATACACTTCGGCAGTCGACGGCTGCGTGATCGCGGCCTGACTATTAAAACTGGGCGCGCTTTCGAAATCGGGCTGCATACTAAACACGCGCGAGATGCCGATACCCGCCATCGTTTGATTAAAGCCCAGCGCAGCTTGGCGCGGGCTTAAGTCGCCCAGCGTTGCGCGCAACATCAGTTCGGGTTGATCGTAGTCCAATGTGGTATTAAGCCGTCGCCATTGCTGGTTTTCGCTTTGATAATCGTGTTCGCTACGAAAATTGAAATGTGCCGCGTTGAGATTCAGCGTTGGGCTGATTTGATACGCAAGGCCACCTTGCTGTTGGTAGAGCGCGGAGAGCCGATAGCTCAAATAGCCCGAAAAAGGCGCTGCGGCAGGGTAAAGCTCGGTATGCGTTTGCCGCAGTGAGACGGTTTTGTCACCAAATTCGCTCGCTGGGGCGTCAAGGTACACGGTGAGCGTTGAAGTATCGATGCGGCTTTGAATCCCGCCTAGGGTGTCGGCCCGATAATAGCGTGTCTGATCGTGGCTAATTAGTTCGCCATGAAGGGTATTGATTCCGGCGCCTTTTAATGATTGCTCTGCAATCCAATACCCCTCTTGGTCGTAAATGGCTTCTACATCACCTTGCGCCACGCCGTTTACGACCAGATTGAGCAAAACTTGCTCCAGCGCGTGGGCGCTGGTGCTGCAACACAGCAGTAATAGCCAGCGAACTAGGGTCTGCATGCGGAGGCAGGTATTGAAATCGATTGGCTGAGGGTTTGTTGGTCGGTTTCAATCACAATCTGTTGTGCTTGATTATGCGAACACGCGCTAGCAGGCAAGGGCAATTGGTAGTTGCGGCGTACGCCTGGGTGCAAATACCATTGATCGAACTGATTGATCTCGTCGCCATCATGACCGATACGCACCCGCGTAAGGCGCTGGGTGGTGTTGCCGTTATTGTGTAGCTCAAACCGCAATTGCTGCTGACCGACCTCAATGACACTACTCTTGAGCTGCACCAGCCGCGGGCTGGGGCGCACAAAAACCGGCACGCCAAAACTCACGACCATCGCAACCTGACCTTGCGTTTCTTCGCTCGGCGTATTCGGTTGCTCGTTAATATATAAACGATAAGCGCGTTCTTGTGCCGTGGCGGCTAGTTTGCGCCCGAGCCGAATAATCTGCTTTTGCTGCGGGGCAATTTCAAATTGGCGCGGAAAAAAAATCAATTCATCAGGCGCGTCGGTATACGTTTCTTGGCCGTGCTCGTCTTGCGTCCAACGTTTGAGCTCTAGCGCAAAGCGCAGCGGCTTGTCGCCTTGGTTACTGACCATAATGGCCTGTGATTTATCGTGTGGGCTCAGCTCAACGCGAATGGGGGAAACGGCAAATTGCCCAGCCCAGCTCGATAAACAACATAATCCGATGAAGAAAGCAGAAACAAAGCGCATAGTGTGGCCACTTGCGGATAAAGAGTGTGCTGATAGTTTAGCTGCCTGTCTCGCCAATGCAGGCCGTTTTAGGGCTTGCGGGCACCGAGTGGTGTACCCGAGCGACAGCGTAGCTCAATGTGCATTGGCGAGTGGCTCAATACGTGGATTAAGGCGTGAGCGTTAGTACGACGGTGTCGGTATAACCATTGGCCACCGCGGCGGCGTCTAGATCGCTGCCTTTGATTTTGGCGCTTAAATTGAGTGTTTCTGGGCTGGCGATGCCTGCCCCGGTGCCGCTTTCTTTGTCTAGTGCCAATTCATACGGCAGTTTATTCGCGCCGCTGATTAATTGATTACTGCCGTTTTCGGCATTCCGGCCAGAGTCGGCCGAAATCGTGTATGGCACGCCTGCACTGCACCAAAATTGCGTTGACGCGGGTTGGCTAACATCGCCTTGGCCTGCCCGTAAGTCGCCCATATTGATGGTGACGTCAGACGCATCGGTAAAGGCACACGTGCCGACGATATTGGCATTGATAATGACGTTTTTGCTCGCCGCTACCGCCGACGTGGCTAGAGTGGCTGCCGCAAGCGCTGCAAGTAGATGGGTCGCAATTTTATTCATGATGATGCCTCTTTTGAAAACAATGGGTTTAAAACGCATAAACCTAGTTCACAGTTTAATGAGGCAGGGAGTGCGCTTCATCGCAGTAGTCCACTGCGACGGCGTGTAATATTACATCGAAGCTTACGGGTTAACGCTCAGTACAACGGTGTCGGTGTAGGTGCCAATTGGGCGGGTGGCGTAGTCGGCTTCCAATACGGTGGCTTTGAGCTGTAAATCAATCACGCTGCCTTGGCTGATGCCCGAGCTAGGGCTCACCGTAATGGCGTAGGGTAGGCGCGCATTGCCATTTCTAGCCGCCATTTGCCGCTGTGTTCCCGATGGATATAAACCATCGCTGAGCCGAACGTAGAATTCGGTGCCGCTGGTGCAGGTGACAGGCACGCTGCTTTGCAGTGTGCGATCGCCATGGCCTAGCTCGCCAAAGTCCATCACTAAATCTTCGCCAGTCACAAAACTACAACTGCCCAGCACGGTAATTTGTAGCTGCAATTGGCTTGTCGCCGCCGCTTGCGTGAATGTGCTGAGGGCGCATAGCAAGAACGTGGCTAATAGTCGATAAATACGCGTTGCCATTGTTGTTCCTCCCTTTTGCTGATAGCGGCCCACTGTCGGCCTTGTTTACAGTCAACTGGGCCTTGCTGCGTGGTTGTGATGTCGAGCGGGGCGCTTGCAGGAGGCAATTTCGTGGCGCAAGTTGACACCACATTGGCGCTAATTCTCACTTCTTTAGCCCAAAGCGATGAAACAACTAGGCTGAGGAAAATTAGACCTAGAGTTCTCATAAAGTCAACTGAAGTTAAAACTTGGAAAAGGCTAAGCAGCATATTTTTTGCCAAAACGTAGCTTAAACGAAGAAGTTAATGCTTTGGGCATTTTTTGCGAACGCTGAATTGACCTACCTCTGGAGGGTGTCCTAATTTTGTGTAAATGGTTATTTGGCAGGAAACTGCCGTATTGTCCGGATAAGCTCCATATTTGCAGGGCTGCAATATCAGCAGCTTCACCACCTTCCCTAGTGCTCAACAGTTTTCAATTCTTGCTCAAAAATTGATACGATTGCGAAAACAGTCGAGATACTTTCTGCATGAGCTCAGCATCAAAACAACCTTTCACCCGTTACATCGTTGGCCAATATGGAGAGTGGTCATCTGCAGGCCCAATTCTGGGTGAGGAGTCCCCAGGCTATCCAGTTCATCGCGTTGCACCAGACGAGCCTCATGTTAAACATGCTGTAGCTTGGTTTGTCTATGAGCATCACGCCATTCAATTCGCGACGCTACTCAACGCTTCAGATCGGTAAGTTAGCGTACGTGTATGCATAGCCAGTCACTCTAAGTAGCTGTACATCCACTCAACGTGCTGCGTGGGGTGGAAATCGGGCCTAGCAGGCTAGGTCTTCGAGTGGATGACCTCCTCCCGAAGAATCGTTAGGCCATCATTGCATTGAATGAAGGCCAATCAGATTGCCTTCAGTATCGACCACCATCGCAATAAAACCGTGTTCACCAATAGACAGTTTAGGTTTAAAAACTTCTCCACCATTTGCCGCCGCCCGTGCAGCCTCAACTGAACAGTCCTCGCAAGAGAAATAGACCAATGTACTCCCTCCAGAAGGGCAGCCAGGGAGTTTTACCAGCGCTCCAGCTGCACCTGAATCTTCCATTGACATTGGAAATGCCCACATCTCCATCTCTGGGAAGCCTATTGGATCAGGATTTTTTAGCTCTTCTAATGTGCCATCAAAGACCGCTTCGTAAAATGCCCTAGCACGAGGCATGTCCTGAACGTAGATTTCAAACCAGCCAACAGGATTGCTTTTCATGGTGGGGCACCTTTTGAAGAAGTTTTGAATAGGGCTAATGTATAGCCGATTCAACATGTTATGCAGGTTTTCTATTTCTTCTCAATCGTTTCGTGTTAATGATCCATGAAAGCTAACAGTCGGTTGTGCCCATTGGCACGCTTGTGTTCCGGCACCAGCGTTTTAAATCAAGCCATCTGGTCCGTATGCTCCCTAGTCTGCGGATTCCCTTAACAGAGAAGTGTCGTGATAAGTCGTGGTCACTTTTTTATGACTACTGGGTTAATTGCAGTGGCCGGCGTAAAACTGAACGCGATATGTGGCAAGGTGTTCAGGTTAATCACCACCTCATGCACGGTGTTTGCTTCCAGCGGGTCCATCGGGAGCAAGAATGCTTGGGCCGCATCAAAGCTCGACTCACCCTGATAGCAGCCCGTTAGATCACCAGGAATTGGATTGGTACACCCATTTTGGATGCGACGAACCGGTACAAATTGGCCGGTTCTGGTGTTTTTGATCGTTGCTGAGATGATTGAAGGTGTGACCCCTTGTGGCACTTGAATCAGAATCGGGGTACCCACTACACGAGCGCCAACATCCGGTGCGGGATTCGGGACTTCCTGATTAGGGCGGAATTCATTGGGGACTTTGGAGCCTTGGCAGGGATAGGTTCTGGCGCGATCTTGGCCTACTTTGCCTGCATCCACGAAGGTCAAATCTGTAGTGGCACACTGAATTTGGCCACCTGATTAGAGGTGTTATCCTGCACCTCATCAGTGATTAGGTGACTTCATGAACATCAAAACCAGACCCACATTCACGCCTGAATTTCGCCTCGAATGTGCGCAGCTTGTGCTCAACAAAGGCTATTCCGTTCGAGAGGCCGCTCAGGCAATGAACGTAGGTAAGTCGACCATGGATAAATGGGTTCGGCAATTGCGCGAAGAACTCGCCGGCATGACGCCCAAAGCACCCCATTCCTGATGAATTGATCACAGACCTGCTGGCTAACTACCAAAAACCCGAAGACCTCATCGGTGAGCAGGGTCTGCTCAAGCACCAGACCCGTTGGACTGGCTTTGATGACAAAATCCTCTCGCTCTACGCACGTGGCATGACGGTGCGCGAGATTCAGGCTCATCTGGAAGAAATGTATGGCACCGAGGTGTCGCCCAGCCTGATTTCATCGGTTACCGATGCGGTCATCGACGAAGTCAAAGCTTGGCAATCGCGGCCGCTAGACGCGGTTTATCCGATTGCATATGTAGACTGCATTCACGTCAAAGTCCGCGAAGGTAGCGTGCGTGTCAAAGCGGTCTATTTGGCACTGGGCGTTACTATGGCGGGTGAGAAGGAGGTGCTAGGAATGTGGATTGCCCAGACTGAAGGCGCCAAATTCTGGCTGCAGGTCGTCAACGAGCTGCGCAATCGCGGCGTGCAGGATATCCTCATTGCCTGCGTCGATGGACTCAAAGGCTTCCCCGAAGCGATTGAAGCGGTCTTCCCCAAAACAGCGGTGCAGCTGTGCATCGTGCATATGGTGCGTCACAGCCTGAATTATGTTTCGTGGAAACGGCGCAAAGCGGTGGCGGAAGATCTGAAGCGGATTTACCAGTCGGCGACGGTCGAGGAAGCCGAACAGCGGCTAGCTGAATTTGAAGCGAGCTGGGATGAAGAATACTTGCCGATCAGCCAATCCTGGCGGCGCAATTGGCCCCGGCTAATTCCCTTCTTTGACTTCCCACCGGAAATCCGCAAAGTGATTTACACGACCAATGCGATTGAGTCCATGAACATGAGCCTGCGCAAGCTGACCAAAAACCGGGGTTCATTCCCGAGCGATGAAGCGTTACTGAAATTGTTCTACCTAGCGCTGCGTAATATTAGCCAGAGATGGACGATGCCACTGCGGGATTGGAAAGCGGCGCTAACCCGGTTTACTATCCAGTTTGAGGAACGACTTCCTCAGTAATCAACGAAGCCGATTTACACAAAATTCTGCACACCCTCACATGAGGCCAGCACGAGCATTCTTAAATAAAGCATGCTATAGGTCGTTGGGTGGCGATATAGCTTTCAAGTCTATTTCTAATTTTTTTGTAAAACTACTTTTCAGGTAAATCTAAGTGATTTACGGCGACCTGATGCTGCCATGCATTTCCATTTAATGCTCTTTCATATCCTAGTGAGAATAATTTTTTCATGTATTCTCTATCAAAGAAGTCGTTTGGCTTCTCATTGAAATCCATTGGGATCCAGGACAAATTGAAGCCGATGCCATCCCTTTGCGAAAGAATATAAACTTTGGCTAAATCGCCTATTCCCTGGGTCCGGATTAGTGATGAAATCGACTTGCTTAGAATTGGAACTAAAGAAAGTCCAACGTTGTCCCACTCCGGTGTCAACTTTGAATTCCTTATTACATAAATCTGTGGGGTGCCTTCAACCTTAAGTCGTTGTGCGATTAGTTTCCAATTCAAACCCGGTGCAGACAGAAATAGTTGTGAAGTTACACCGCCATCCACATGAACCTCCTGGTACACTCTAGTACCCACATTGACATCAATAAGCACAGGTGGGAAAGCCCCAGGGATGGATGCAGAGGCAAGAATCACTTTGTGAATAAGCTCCTTTGCATTTGGGCTGCCACTAGCCGCTATTTTGGTAATGTCCCATGTCACCGGACGCGTGGCGTCTAGGTTCGTCGTGCCAACTAACAATGATCGTCCCTTGCGGCCTTCAATCGCAATTTTCTCAATCATTTGATCATTGATGTATTTTTTAATGAGTGTTTTCAAGCGAACTGTATCTGCAGCCGCATCACCACTTATAATTGATAAAATGCTTCGGACTTCTATCAGATCCTTGGATGAGTAACTTGTGTATATTTCTTTTAATTGAGGATCATATTCAGCGCCTAAGAAAGCAAAAGGTGCGATCAGTGCTCCAGTACTTACACCTGTAACAATCTGAAATTCTGGGCGTTTGCCTGCTGCAGATAAACCGACCAGAAGTCCAGCCCCAAAAGCACCATCGGCGCCCCCTCCTGAAACAACGAGATAATTGTGAGGGCGATTCATTATCGCTGAAAACCTCGACTCCAATTCACTATCACTTAGATTTTTCCAGCGTTCAAACCCATCTGGAGTTTGATCTCCCCAGTAGCGTGCCTCTGGTATATCAGGGATAAAAGCTTGCTTCTCTAAAGCCTTCGGAAGAGGAGAGGTTCGATTTTGGGGCGTTGCACAGCCGGAAAAGGCAACAACCACGAACGAGAGGATGATGGAGCTAAGTAAAGTAGTAACCCATTTGCTACTGGTTGTAACAACGAATTGACTCACAAAGACTCCTTTAATTTCGAACGTGTCATTAGAGGTACGAAGCCCCCCCAAATATTATAAACCATCTTAGATCATCATCTTTTCATTAGGTTTACATCAAGATGGATCTTGGTGACTAGCATGCACAGATAAAATAATCATTTTTAGGCGTCTACTTGCTTGCAACTAGGCCTCAGCTACACAACAATGAGGGTTAACTAATCTACCAACCTAAGAACGTTATGCAGCTTCGCTTTGTGCTGATTTTTTTATTGTTATTGTCGTTCTATAGCAATGCAGGTCTAGATGCTTTGTTTCCATCCCAGATTCAGCGTGATGGTCAAAACGCAAGTGGGCCTACAAAGCTCATGACGGAGAATGATCCTCAGCGATTGGCACAGAAAATCGCCCTAGCTCAGCAGGCTATCGATCGACTCAATGCATCAGATAGTGGCGATCAGAACGACAATCGTATCTGGCTTGAGCTACAAATCTATGCATACCAGCAAAATCAAGTTGCACTTGCCGGACTTGCTGGGCAAATCGAACTTCGTAAGTCTATTATCTCTCAGCCATTATTCCCAGTCGATAATATAGTAGATCTTGATAACCGGCGGAGTCAACTTCAATTAGCAGATAATGAAATAAAAAATTTAATTGCAAGTTTGACTATGCAAGAAAAAGAGCTTGAGCAGAATCGAAGCAATCTTACCAATAGTGAGGTCGAGTTACGTCAGAAAACAGAAGATCTAGATAAAAATGTATCCGATTCCAGTAAAAAGACTCAAGCACTACAGGCTCTTCAGATTGCACAGCTGAAGCAGGAAGCTTATTCCGCAATATTGGCGGCACAAGATGCTCGACAACGATTTACACGTGCCCAGTTGCAAACACAGCGCGAATGGCGTGATGCATTGAATGCTAGCCTCTTGAAAGTCTCCCCCGCACCTAGATTCGAAAAGCAGGACTTAGATCGCATATTGAGTAGCATTTCTAAACGCCAGAAAGAACTTAAAACTAAGCAACAGCAATTGAATGGAGAGGAAAACAAGCTACAGCTGGGCCTTGGTAATTTAATTGCCAGACGGCAGGAGTTGGAGCAAGAATTAAGACTATATCCATTAAGTGATAAAGTACAGGCAGACGAGAGAAGGAGACTCCTTTCTCATCAGCTTAATAAGCTAATGCAGGATGAATACCTTTTGCAGATGCGCCTAGAAAGCAATGCGATTAGTGCTGGTTTGCTGTCTGATAGTATTTTAGCAAATACACTTGAAAGTACATTCTGGAAGAAAAGATTTGAAATAAGTCAAAGTGAGGCTCGTGATCAACTCGCCGTTGTTTACGAGCAAATTCTAGGTTGGATTAAGCATCTATCTGGTCTGGAAGAAAATCTTGAATCATCCATATTGGTGGCACAAAGCCAATCAGCTCGGCTATTTCAGGAAAAGGATCCCCATAGCCAAAATCTTGCTCAGCTATGGCAAGCTCGCGAAGCGCGCTATTCAGAAGCTAAAGCAGAGATTACACATAATCGGATGCTATTCAGTCGCTGGGCTGATGAGTTCGCAGGAAAAGAAGTAACCCAAAGCCTTGGTGCCCGTTATTCGCAATGGCAGGATACATTGCTGTCATTTGTTGAAAATAGTTGGAGTTTTGAGTTGTTCAATGTTAACGATGATATTAACGTTGATGGACAAAATATCTCAATTCGAAGAAGTGTTACCGTTGGCAAGGTTATCGTTGCAATTCTATTGGTGACTGTCGGTTTTTCTGTGTGTATCTGGCTTGGTAATTTAATTGAGCGGCAAGTGCGCCAACATTCATGCTGGTCCCCAGTTGCAATTCGGATTACTAAGCGATGGTTGCTTTCATTTTCATTCCTGATTCTATTGATTAATAGTTTGCTTTTGGTGCGTATCCCGTTGGCTGCGTTTGCATTTCTTGGTGGTGCCATTGCAATTGGTCTAGGTTTTGGTACTCAGACACTTCTTAAAAACCTCATTAGTGGACTCATGATGCTCCTAGAGCGCCCATTTAAGCCTGGAGATACTGTAGAAGTTGGTGGGTTACGTGGCACTATCGTTGATATGAGTGTTCGTGCTGCCGTTTTGCGCGATATTAACGGCATTGATACTCTAGTTCCCAACAGCACTTTTTTGGAGCAAAACGTCACGAATTGGACCTACTCAAGTAGTCTTGTGAGACAAAGTGTGCAAGTCGGTGTGGCGTACGGTAGTGATGTGAGATTGGTCGCTCGGTTACTTGAAGACGTTCTTCTGCAGCATGGGCATATCGACCAGCATCAAAAGAAAGAAATCCTACTTGAAGACTTTGCTGCAGATGCCTTGGTATTTGGTGTGTACTATTGGGTTGATCTAAATGGTTCAATGACGGGCCGGCAGATTGCTAGTGATTTGCGCTTTATGATTGAAGCAACTCTAAGAAAGCACAACATAGCGATAGCTTTCCCACAACGGGATGTACATATAGATCTAGCAGGAGATAAACCGCTTCGTGTTGAGTTGCAAGCTGCGAGTCTGTCAGTTGAAAATAGTAGGCCAAACCAAGCATGATTAGTCCTATCGTTTGCGTGCCCCTTGAAGGGAATGGATACTCTGATGCTCCACCACCCTTGATTATTTTTTAACCAGAACTGGATTGAGCGCTCCGATCGGTGTAAAGCTGAACACGATCTGCGGCAAGGTGTTCAGGTTAATCACCACCTCATGCACGATGTTAGCTTCCAGCGGGTCCATCGGGAGCAAGAATGCTTGGGCAGCATCAAAGCCCGACTCACCCTGATAGCAGCCCGTTAGATCACCAGGAATTGGATTGGTACACCCATTTTGGATGCGACGAACCGGTACAAATTGGCCGGTTCTGGTGTTTTTGATCGTTGCTGAGATGATTGAAGGTGTGACCCCTTGTGGCACTTGAATCAGAATCGGGGTACCCACTACACGAGCGCCAACATCCGGTGCGGGATTCGGGACTTCCTGATTAGGGCGGAATTCATTGGGGACTTTGGAACCTTGGCAGGGATAGGTTCTGGCACGATCTTGGCCTACTTTGCCTGCATCCACGAAGGTCAAATCCCCTTGCAGGAAGGTCAGCCGGAACTGCTCGCTGCCATCAGCGGTGGTGGCTTTGACGAAAGATGTTCCCACGTCACTGAGCGGCAACATATTGGCCCCCAAGTGATACACCGTATTCAATAGGCTTTGAGCCATGGCTTGGCCGGCTGTATTCAAACTCTGGAAGGTATAGCCTGCCGGCAAGCTCTGAGTGGTGAGGGTTTCTGCAACCCGAGGAGTCCCCGTCATGCCACCCGCACTATTGGCATTGGGATAGCCGCGATAACTGGCTCGCTGGGCTGGGGTGACACCGGTAAAACCAGTCTTACCCACGGTTTGAGTATGCACATAACTCAGATCGTTTTCGGCTACTCGGTTGAGATAATAGTTATTGGCATCAACCACTGCTGAATTGAGGGCGCTTGAAGTCGTGATGGCGCCGAACCCACATTCATTGCGCGCGGCATTCAAATACGCTTGCGCCGCTACGGTGGCTGTCGCAGTGGTCTGCGATGGATCCACTGTCGGTGCTGGGGTCACCAAGGGGGCAGGCGTACTGGTACTCGTCGACGTACCGGTATTGGTCGAGGCGCCTGTACCACTACCCCCACCACAAGCGGTGAGTAGCGTGGTCAGCATCAGAAGACTCGTGGTGAGCGGGTGTGGATGTCGCATGATCAATCTAGGATTTGTTGTATGAGAATGAAATTTCAGGGGTAGGGTCCAGCTCTTCGGACGTGACCGCCTCTGGATCCGCTAGGCATTCCAGCAAACGATTGACGACTCGCTCTAAGTTGGGCTTGTGCACCATCCAGAATTGCGGCCAGTCGAATGCAAAGCCGACTTCGGGTGCCGCCGTCATATTGAAGATCAAATAACAGCGCGCCATCAGGGCGTACAACAAAGCCAGTCCACCGAAACCCATGATCAGCCTGCCGTCATTGGTCGCGAAACTCGCAAGCCAGGCCCCGAGCACTGCAATTGGGGTGAAGATCGTCGGGACATTCATAAAGTCACGCAATTTGAAGGCATCCCGAATATCGCTCGCGCTGGCCAAGAGATAGCGCTGTTGCGTACTGTGATTCACGATGCCAATCGGCAGCGTGCGGATTTCGGGCTTGCCAATCAGTGGTTTGAACTGAGACGAGGCGTAGAGCAGGCTCAGCACTTGTCCTTCGCGTAGCGAGATATCCAACTTAGGTAAATCCACTTCGACTTCACCCACTGCAGGATCAAATAGCCAGAAGTGGCTATCAACCTCGGTCTTGGACGTTACATACAGCTTATGGGTATCAAACCCCGGGTGTTGACCGTAGTGGCTGGTGATTTTTTCTCGTTCGCGGCGCTCAGGGGCAAGGACGAGTCCGTTAAGACTCGTGAAGCCCACGAGGCGCTTCCCAAAGAAGTAATTCCGCATCCGAAAAGCACGCGCTTGGCAAAAGGCGTTGAAGTTCGTTTCGTCGAGCTCAATGGGCGTCTGATTCATAGCCTGACACTCCATCATTGTGTGCAGTATTGTTTGCTGAAGGCCTTCTGCGTCGGTAAAGCCTGACCTCGACCGACTGCACCACATAACTGATCGAACTGCTCCAGCTTGGGTCCTGCTAAGAGGCTATTGGCATTGCCCCGGCTGGCATTCGACAGTGACCACAGATCATCTGCCTTGAAGCGTTTGCATTCCTGCTGGATTTCGAACAAGCGATCGCAGTCGCCTTTGGCCAGCTTGCCGCCCTCCAGTGGTTTTGTGGCGCCGCAATGTTTTGCCACCCACTCATCCACCCCAAAGCGACCACTATCTCGGAAGACCTGCTCAGGCACACTTTGCACGCAGCGGTCCCATTCTGCGCCAGTCTTGGGTTTAGACCAGGCTGGGGGACTCAGGCAGAGTAATGCAATGAGGGGGAGTAGGATTCGTTTCATAGCGGGGCCTCGCGCAGGACAGGCTGTAATTGATCAGCAACTTCTCGCTGTTATTGCATAACAAAAAGATAACGATAGTTGTCATATATGCAACGATAGCGCGTAGTGAAGCGTGCGGCAACTGGGCATGCTGCAATGCATGAAAAATACAACCCAACCCGCAACAGCTCGACAAGTGTTTGCCTACAATGTCCGGCTGGCACGTCGACTTAAAGACCTCTCGCAAGAAGCGCTGGCCTTGCAGGCCGGGATGAGCCGAACCTATGTGTCGGAAGTGGAACGAGGGGAGCGGAATATCTCAATCGATAGCATGAGCTTGCTGGCACAAGCCCTCGGTGTGCCCTTGTCAAAGCTGGTCGACCCTGATGGGTTTGAGCACATCAAGCTCTAGCAAGTGCATCCATAACGGAGACAATAAAAAGCCCCATCCAAGGATGGGGCTTTTGCGTTTGAGGGACTTACTCAGTCGATCAAATTAGATCGCCAGTTCTTCCAGCGTTTTGCCAGCAGTCAGTGCATCGTGAACCCATTGAGGTTTACGGCCGCGACCTGTCCATTGTTGTGATGGGTCTTGTGGGTTTGCGTATTTTGCCGCAACTGCTTTAGCGGTTTTCTTGCCCGCTTTGCCGCCGAACAGGTCGGCGATGCTCAGGCCCAGACTCGCTGCACGTTGTTGCACTTCAGCGCGCAGTTTTTCAATCTCAGTCGAGCGACGGCTAGCCAACTCAGCATTAATCTGAGTGAGCAATGAATTCAGTTCTTCGTAGGTTTTGTTATCAAGTTGCATGTGTTTTCCTTAATTACTATAGGTACTTATTGTGTTGCAGTAGTCCGTCCGAGCAAACATTCTAAGCGTGCATCACAGACAACTAATCTACATCATACACATAAACCTAATTTAACCAATCCCTGATTTAATTCAGATCTGATTTTTATTGTATCTGCCTCAGTGATTCAAGACAGAGACTTTGATTGGTGATGTCACTTTTGATTCATCACACTGCCTTCTGAGGCCAGGGTGCTGGACTCAAGTGCGGTAGCCGCAAGAGCCTGCTCAAATACTTGATAGGCCATTACGTGCGGTGTGCTTTGCGTTTCCTGACCATTGTCTTTTTTCTTGATCGCTTGCGCTGCACGAATCTTTAATTCGGCATAAGTATTTCTTGTCTTTAAAGTGTGAGACAGATTCAGATTGACCCCAGCGGGTAAACAATCTGTCCATATCCCGGCTGTGCTTGGAGTCACGGATTGATTGGTGCGAATGGTGGTTACGAGTGCCTCATGCTCAATTTTTACTTCATGAACCAGCCAATTGATGACACTTAAAAATTGTGCTCGTTCGCGGAATTCATAAATATGTTCCCGAGGGACTAAACGTCGCAGCATTATCTTCGTGATGGACTCGCTCAGTATCGGATCCCTTTTCCAGGCTTTTTGAAGCTGCGCCAACCAAGCTCGGTATGTTGCGATTAGGGCCATCGGGGGGAGCTTAATTTTAGGGATGCGACGATGGCGGGAGCCATCTTTCCTTTTTTTCTGTGATTGTAGTGACTCTATCCACTTGGCATTTCTTACCCAGCGCTCGGCAGATTCTGGAGCGTAGCCCATTGCAATCAGGGGCGCTATGGCCCAGTTTTTTTCACGTGGCCACTTGAGGATGTTTACAACTTGCTCGGTTGAAATTGCAGGTTTTCCAGGAGGCCAATGCATTGTTGGCTTCTGGTAATGACATAGCGTAGTGACTTGTTCATAAAATTGATTTTTATCGGCGGAAAACTGGAACAGTGACGAAATGGGATCACCATAGTCCTGCGATTTATTGTCATTTGCTTGGTAGGTCTTGCTAATGTGTTTATCTGCTAACCAGGCCACTACATGCCGCGATAGGAGAGGGGAATTGAGCTGAATTAAACGTGCTGACAACCAACCATGTAGATGGATATACGAAGTTAAAGTAATTCCAGGCTCAGCATGTCCCATCATCGAACTGATTGCATACAGCCCGCGACGATCTGGGCTGATTGCCGCTTGCTGAGATGTTTCTTCCATAAAGGCACTCCTAAACCGCACCAATGCATCCCTCTCAAAAAAGGGATGTTCAAATAGGGGATAGTCGCGGTCCAGAATCCTGTGCTCTTCTACTGCCGCCAAACGGATCATTGCCCAGTTGGCAAAGCTATGCCGAAGGCTATGAAATACTACTTCTTCATCACCCGTCGCAAGTCGTAATGCGCGTTGGCAAATATTGATCAGCCAAGGGGCCTTGATCCTTTCATAGGTCAGGTCCGCATCTGCAAAGATGAAAGAGTCTTTTTCTCGCGACTTATTTTCTTCGTCTCGCAGATGCAAAAGCTCATCAAGGAGTGGGGCTGGCAATAAGGCCCTCAATGGCAACTGTCTTCGCGATGTTTCTGTTTTAAGTTTTCGTGCTTTATGCGGTGTGATGATCAAATAAGGGTCATGCGTGCCCTGAAGATCCTTGCGACGAAGAAAGAGGATTTCATTGCGCCGCAAACCACAATAAAACCCGAGTTTGAGGATGATGGTTGCGAGCTTAGCTGAACGCTGATCGTTTTGTGCTGCAGAACTAAGGATTAAATCGCAGGCGCGATCTACATCTAGAGGTGACACGAGCTTGGCATGAATTTTTTTTGTGGCGTGGCAAAAGCCCTCAACCGTTTTAAAATCAATTGGGGTAATGCCATACTCATTGGACAGCCAAGTATGGAATTCACTCAAATTCCAACTAATATCCCCTCGCCGTGCCGCCTTTTGCATCACGATTTCATAGCATTGTCGCCAATCCTCTTCATCAAATTCATACACATTTTGACCCTTTGCGGCCTTGATAAGACGACTGTAAAAACACCCCAAATAGCGTCTGATGGAGGAAACTCGAAGGACCTTCCGTTGAAGACCTCCATGCTTAAGCAGATGAAGTGCACGAGCCACGATTAGACCAGTCATTGAATCGTATGAGGCCTGATATGTTTCCTTAAAGGCGACGATTGCATTTTTGAAATCAGAGGTGTTTTTTCCGGTGTTGATTGCTGAGCGCAGGCTCGTAAGGATGGCTGGATCAAAGTCCTGTTGTTCATAGGTTCTGGCAGTCGCTAATTCCAGGCTGGGCGAGGGAGGCAAATCTGTAGCCTCAACCGCCAAGCTTTGGTTGGGGCGAAGTACCATTCCCATCAGAATTCGCTGAATATCTGGCGTGGGTAGCGGAGTAGCGATGTTGACGCCGTAAAGCAAATCACAAAGATAAGGAGGGAGTGTCAGCGAGAGTGCCGTTTGCCTACCAATTTGCAACGCTTTGAAATTCACATTCAATGGTAAACGAGTTTTGAGACGTGCTTTGATCCCCGCAAAGATGGCGCCATTTTTTTTGAAAGGGTTTTTGTTAAGTTGAATATTTAACTTTTTAATTAAAGCGGTTAGCTCTGGAGGCAACCAATGTGGATGCTTCTGGTTTTGTAGTGTTTCGAATAGGTATAGGTTTAAACGTGCCGACTTAGTGGTGTGTGGAGGAGGGTGCCCAGTCCAGACTAACCAGCCAATAAATGCCAATTGGACATCTGTGAATAAGCAGTTCGGACCAGAACTGCGCAACGTTAGCTGCTCAGTCCACATTTTTTGCAGCAGCTGCCATTGCTGATAGAGCGCAAATTTATCAGGGGTAAAACGTTTGGCTGGAATTCTGAAGGAAATTGCAGGTGGCTGAGGCAGCGTAGTACCTGCGAGGATGTTGACTGCCTCTATGACCCGCCCGATATATGCGAGTCTTAATTGTTTATCTCGAGGGTGCAGCCCCTTTTGAAGAATTTCATATAACTGAAGCAACTTCTCGTTTTTCAATGACTTCAGTTCGTTGGTATCAAGCAAATCCGGAAACTCAGTCCGAATGATCTCGTAAACGGCGGCCTCTTGATGCATCCTGCGTTGATGTCCCGCAGAGACCTTGCTGGGCTGCCTGGTGAGGTGTTCCTGCCAGAGTGAATCAGTTACAGGATCGGACATGCCATTTCTCGAATGCTGAGTTCCTCAAGTATCGGGGCAAGGTGTAATTCAATATTTTTTCTGAACTGTTGCGGATTCATGCTGGAGTAATTTGACCACGGTGCCTCGCCATACCGATGGTGGCCCATAAACGCTGCCAATGCTGTTTGTCCCATCCCATTTTCTAGCAATACGCTACGCAAAAGATGTCGATTACTGTTTGGGCGGATATTGAGAAAGTACTCAAGCTTATCTTGGTAGCTTTGAGGGCTTACCTCAATAATCGAATGCTCATGATTCAGAAAGAAGATGAGGGGCAGGGACTGGATCTGCTCGATAGGGCATGCGCTTACTGCATTGCTCCTCGTGGCATTATTCTTTGTTTTACGTGCAGTTGCGCCTTTTCTGGGGTTTCGGTTTAGTTCTGCAAACACCGCTGGGTTGTGAGAAGCCAGTCGGGTGAGCAGTCGTTTGCGATATTCGAGGAAGTTTCGCATGTGTGCACAAAGAACTTTAGGCAGATAAACAATTCGCGTATGCGCGAAATCATCACTATCCTTGTCGGACAAAAGACACCATCCTTGCTCAAGATCTAGATCCGTATCTCTGGCGAATGCGCCACTGGTAGGGCGTGCACCGGTTGCTAATCCAAGTATCAATAGTGTGTATACCGCATATGCATTATGCAAATCCTGCAAGCGGTATGACTTCAAACCTTCCTGAGTGATCTTTTGCAGGTCAAGAATGCACTGCTTCAACGGCGTCATGAATGGTTTTAGACGAGAGCCAATCGTGTTCTCACTTTGTAATTCGGATGTCGTGTGAGATGGGGTTGTAAGCGCAGATGCCGGCCAAAAAGGCTGCGCGCCATCACTGGTCAGCAGTGAATGTAATGCCTCACGATAGCGTTGAAGCAGGAAACTCTCTGGTAAGGCGGTATATGCCAGTTGAACCAAATAAACTTCACGTTGCTGGCCTGTGATGATGCTGGCTAGGGATGGATCACCTCCCGGCATTTGGATGAGCCGATGAAAAAGTAGGGCTTCAATTCGGTGAAGTGTCCATCGGTACGCTCCAGGTCGATGTATTGAGTTCAGGATGGCTTGGATTCTGTCTTGCAAGGTATCGCGATGTTGCGTGAAACAAATATTGTTGTCAGGGCTGCCCCTGAGGCTTTGGATCGCATCCCCAAGCTTGGTTGGTAGTGGCAGGCTCAGGCGATCAATGACTGGAAAATAGTTTCTTTTTTGCTCTGGCGTTAGGAGCTTGTCACTCTGCGTTGAATGAGTCGGCACCGTCAGGAACCAATCGTGACCCGCTTTGCTGAGTTGGGCGGCTTTAAGTTTGGCTGCAGCCCCAGTCGTCGTTGCAAATTGCACCCTATAAATTTCCTCAAAGGTGCGCCCACTAATGATGATTAGCCAGAGTAGGCATTGAGCGGGATCATCTAAGTCACGACTCTGAAGCGCTTGCAGTAGTCGTTTGATCTCGGTTGGTGTCGCCTGATTTAATGAAAATGGCAAATTCTGCCGCTGACGAGCGAGCGCGTTGTGTAGCCCTTTGGCGCTGCGGCGCATCCTAATCACATCAATCCGTTTGGTGTTTGCTGTGGGTGTGATAGGTGTAATGCTAATGGTCTGAGTCTCTACACCAAATTCGTGACGTGCATCGCCTGGAATCTGTGTTTCTTTACTCTGCAGGATCTCCTGAATGCGGAGATCGTGCTCAAATTTGAATTCATCCGGGGGCAAGGATTCATCTGTGAGTTCTCCACGGTTAGGTTGGCCGATCATCTTGCCACCCCCCTGACCATTTCCACCCTTGGGTTTAGCGGGCGTGCGCTTCTTTAGTTCCCCATTGAATAAGCCCCATGCCTCTAATGCTCGACGGGTAAAGAATTGCAGCGGCTCATCGGTGCTCCTGCCTAGCTTAGAATGATTGGTTATGCCCGCTTGAATTTCATTAAACATTTCAGCCACAGAGCATGGCTTCTCTGGTACCGAGTCCAATAGGCCTGCGGATGC
The DNA here is from genome assembly GCF_945957625.1 of uncultured Chitinibacter sp. Lineage (NCBI taxonomy): Bacteria > Pseudomonadati > Pseudomonadota > Betaproteobacteria > Neisseriales > Chitinibacteraceae > Chitinibacter > uncultured Chitinibacter sp. Next base: position 7,298 of record NZ_CAMFLP010000004.1, on the reverse strand, counting down.
AAGCTCCCCAAGCTTGCGCAAACATCTTCCGAGATCTGCTCGTTTACTTTGTTTATCAATAAAATGTGGCTGGTTCAGCGTGAATAGGGCAAAGGCCGATAGTATTTCATGCTTCTTTCTGAACAGACTTGATGCGCAACCGTACCAAAGTGCGCAAAAGAGAGGATGGGTTTCTGTATGAGGTCGAAGCGTTTTTCTACCTAGGCCATTGGGATTGATATCGCTCGGACTAAAGAAAATGAGTGGAAAGTACTGGGTGAGGCTTTCAGGGGTGGTGGCTTTTATTTGCTTTAATGCATCAGTGAGATTTTTAAAGATTAATTGGTCGCGCTCAAAGTCCGCACTGAATTTATATTTAAAGGGTTTTTCTTCCTCTTTATTTAAGTTTGCCTTGTGATTGATCTCTGCAAAGTCTTGTGCAGTTTGCAGGAAGTTTGGCGCATGTCCCACCACATGAAATAGTCCCATCAGATCGGGGGGCGCATCAATTCGTCTCAACGCGCTGAATAGATGCTCGTTGTCCAGATCCGGAAAGCATAGACTAAGTGGCACCCATTCTTTCATTCGTCTATCCGCAGATCTCGAGCCGCGTACAAGTTCGCTGTTGCATCATCCATCGTGAGGCCTTGGTGTTCGCTTGAAATGACGGAGGTCTCAAGCGATTGCGGTTTGATGAGTTTCTTTTTCCGGCTTAGCGTTGCGCGAGTCAACTGCGCGTATTTCAAAAAGCGATTTTGCGAACCATATATTTCCGCAATTGCCCCCTGCTTGGCCGCATTTTTTTCCGGCTGAGATTCATCTTGTTGGGCCCAATAAAGCTGTGCAAAATCTTCTTTGCTCAGCTGAGATGTGAATGGGCTAAGAAACGTCTCGAAGAATGGGAGCTGCTTGAGCTGTTCTCGAGACGGCTTTGGGAAAAGGATGGCTGGAAGTGGACGGTCTTGAGTTTTGTGCATCGGATTGGCATCCATGAAATCATGCCACATCGCTAATGTTCTAAAACCAGCTATGAAAATGTATCGTTGTTGATCAGAGGCTTTTGAAGTAGCCCCTGTGACAATCATGGGACTCAGGCAGGCCTGCAGGTAAAGCTCATCCTGATTGCATACGGGAATTCGGGTCGTTCGTTGATGATCGGCTTGAAGATGGCCATAGCGTTGAGCAGGCTCTCTGGGCGCTTCAATTTGCCCAAGTCTGATTTCAATCAAGCGAGGTTGCTCTCGATTCATCCACCTAGATTCCCATATCACACCAATGAGACTAACTGGCAGACCGGATTGAAACTCGGGCTATCAGTCAGCATAACTATTTTGTTTGATCTTGGTGAGAAAGTCTTGAGGCACTTCAATGCTGTATCTACTTTGCCGGATTATGGCTAGTAAATGAGCTGATTTTGAGTTGTAAGCTTGTATGGCACATGGGTAAAATGGCAAGAATAACAACAAGTTTTGGTATGAGTTGTGCTCCGAATTATCCTCTGCTCTGTACTTGGCCTTTTTTTGAACTCTGCGCATGGTGAAGCAACTGTTAGCGGCGCAGGTTTACCCGTCAAAAACATTTTCATGGAAGACAATCTTCCAACGAAACGAACAAGCTCCCCTGATGCTCACTATGAGACTATTGATCCATTCAGTGGGCGTCTCAAAATTAATATCCCAGTCCTTTCGTGGCAGGGAAATGGCCATTTGCCGATAAACCTGAGCTGGAGCTATAGGCAGGGCTCGCCAGAGAGTAGGGGTATCTTTGTTCCACGAGTGAAATTCTCAGGTCGTGATGAGAATTTATGTGGAATCCCCGCGCAGCATTCCCGTACAGAGGGGTTTTATCAGTACGACGGACTACAGCCCGTCATAGAAATGCCTGATGGCTCGACTTTCGAGCTATATGCAAAAGATTCAACATTTCAGGCGTTCATCTCCGCAAACCAATGGCGACTGACCTGTTCAGGGCCCAATACTGCGCAGCTAGATTCGCCTGATGGTTTAAGTTATCGGCTGGATCAAAAACATATTGTTGAGCATCAGCAAACGGATTATCTGCCGGGCTACTTCTCTAAATGCCAAGTTGGGAACTTAAACACGTGCACTGAATATGGCACGACATCGAGCACAATTTCGTACCTATCGCCAAGTCAAATTAAGGCTCCAAATACGGAGAGTCTAAGTCTGTCCTATCAGGGGGGGCGGTTGGTTCAAGTTTCAGCCTCTGATGGCCGTCTTGTGCAGCTCAGTTATTCTGGTGCAATACTGACGGGGCTTCGTGCAGGTGATCGTGCTTGGCAATTCTCTGGCTATGCCTCTACAAATCCACAAGTCGTAAACGAGCCTGATGTCGTTATTACGAATCCAGATGGCACAACTTGGAAAGTAGGTTTTTATCAAGCTTCAAGGGTACCTGCACTCAGGCCCCTTGATATGTTCGTGGGTATTCCAAATCGACTAACCACACCGCAAGGTGGCGTAATTAACTATGAGCACGGTTGGCAACCCTATGATGTTAATGCATATGCCAATCTGAACAGTCCTGCTTGTTTGCGTGTTGATGCCTCCCCCGCAGACAAAGCCCAGTGTAAAGGCATTATCAAAAATGCTTTGGTTGGTAACGCGCTCACTTCAACAGCCGCTGTTTGGAAAAAAACGACCTCGGATGGTGGTGTTTGGGTCTATAGCACCTATGCACCTGGTGCAGATTTATTCATCAATCGTAATTCAACGACTCCGCTTGATATTCGAAAAGTAATCCGTCCAGATGGATCATCTGAGATTACCAGCTATATGAATGCTGCCGATGTGCCTAGCTGCGCTACAGATCGCTGGAAAATCGGATTACAAAAGAAAAGTGAGCTGCTTGATCAAGCCGGTAATGTACTTCAAACCACAGAGTTTGGTTGGACCTCTTTAGTCATCAATAACTTTGGTCATCACTATCTGACTTTAAAAACCAACGATGAAATGAGTTGCGTTGGTCAGCAGGTTCGACTTCCTCTAAACGAACGTAAGACTACAGTACGCCAAGGCAGCTCATATTCGGTTCAAACAAGCTTCGATGCCTTTGCTCGTCCGCTGACTGTTCTGGCCTCAGGTGATGGGGTTAATACGTGGACGCAATATGCATACGAAACACCCGCATCTGCTTGGCGATTAGATCGCGTGAAGTCAGAGACAATCAGTCCGGGATCTGGCCAGCCTGCGCACTCGGCCATCGCACGTTCATTCGATATCTATGGCAATTTGCTGCTTGAAAACAAAAATGGTGTGGTGACTGAGTATGATAATTTTCCAAATGGGGAAGTCAGGTCAGTAAAAGATCCGCGGGGTTTAGTCACGACCTATGACAATTACTATCGTGGCGTCCCACAAATTGAAGTTAAGCAGCTTGCCACAGGAAAAGAAGGCCCCTCCTGTCCGGCCAATATTAACTCAGTTACCACGAGTCGAACTGTTGATGATTTTGGCAATATCACGTCCGTGAAGGATCCTCGGGGCAATACGATCTCATATCGTTACGATAACATGAGTCGCCCCATCACAGTGACACCAGCCAGAGGCAGTGCCACGACAATTCAATGGACCCCAACATCGAGAACTGCTACCCGTGGTGGTACGACAGACTTTCAAAGTTGGGATGGTTTTGGTCGTACCAATCAAACGATAGTGAATGGATTCATCACAAGCAGTGTGATTGACAGCCTAGGCCGAAAAATCTACCAAAGTTATCCGGGCACACCCAATGAAGGGGACAGCTTCACCTATGATGCCCTGGGGAGAGTCACAAAAGAAACTCATGCTGATGGTTCGTATCGGAGTTATAGCTATCAAGGTAGTGAAGTTGCGATCACAGAGGAACGTGGGGTAAAGACAACCTATCAATACCGTGCCATTGGCGACCCAGATGAAAAGAAATTGGTTCGTGTGTCCCCGGCAATAGTGAATGACACAGTGATTATTGAGCGCGATATTTTGGGTAAAGTAACTAAAGTTACTCAAAATAATGTATCTCGAACCTGGAGCTACGACAGCAAACACTATTTAGTGCAAAGAGCTGACCCTGAGCTTGGAGTTACAACATTTGTTAATGACCCAGTTGGCAACGTGCTGACCAAACAAGTCAATCAGCTGCCTGCAACAAGCTTTACCTATGACGGAAACAACAAGCTAAAAAGCATTTCATTCGCAGATCAATCAGCTGAGCCAGCATGTTTAAAATATGATGAAAATTCAAATCTGATCGAGCAAAAGACCAACTCTGTTACTCGCTCATTTGAATATGATGCAAATAATAACCCAACGAAAGAGACCCTATCCACCGCAGGGTCAACTTACTCGCTGCAGTATGAGTATGATTCAAATGACTTTAAGACTGCGTTGGTTTATCCAAATGGACAGCGTATTGAGCTTGCGCCAGACTTGTTTGGTCGCCCAACCAAGCTGGGCTCATTCATCTCAGGCATCAAATATAATCCTCGCCATCAGGTGCTTCAGTACTACGGTGCAAACGGCCGTAATAATGTTTTTGAGTTTACCGGACGAGGTTGGCCTAAATCCCAAAAACTAGCATTGATTAATGATCAGGTTCCGCAAGAGCCTGTGGCGCCTGTTCCGCCTGCCCCATTTAATCAAACGCCACCTACTGCGCCGACTCCACCGGCACCTCTGGCATTTCCTGAGCCTGGTGCAACAATGTCAGCAGATACTGCTTGCCGAGCACTGTACAGAGAACCACTCCTCAGTGACTTTAGTGGACTTAATGGCGCGGCAGATCGCTATCGCGCTGCTTTTGCAACTTGGCAAAGTGAAATGGCAGGCTGCACAACCAATTGGAATCAAAGAGGTGTCGTCTGGAGTGATGGTCAAGCCGGATGCCGTGCCGCTAATCCTGCTCCCCTGCCTTCACAATTTGTACGTCCCGAGCAATATCAAAGCGCACTGAATACTTGGACAAACACGAAGCTGAATCCGTGTTTGGCCGACTGGCGTCCTAAGGCTGCCGCATGGGCGACCTATCGTGGACAAGTTTACACCTACAACCAACAAAATCAGCAATATCAAACCAACTTAGCAAACTACAACCAATCCCTGCAGCAGCATCAGCAAGCGACAGTAGCGTATAACCAAGCTAAGGCAAAATATGACCAAGATTTGGCTGCATATAAAGCTTCAGTGGCTTCACGGCTGCTAGTTGATACTAACTATTCGTTTGATGGCGTCGGAAATCTTAAGGAGATCAGGGATAACGTTTACCCGAAATGGAATCGAGTCAATCGCTACGATGAAGTTGACCGCCTTGTCGTCTCTGATGGCTACTGGGGTGAGGGTGATATCTACTACGATGGAAATGGCAACATAGTGAAGCAAGTTGCTGGCGACTATCGGATTGAATACACCTATGACGCAACGCAAAAACTTAAGTCTGTTACTGGGAATAAATCATTCGCCATGTCTTATGATGGCTGGGGCAATCTGATCAGCCGAGGTGATGGGCAAAGTTATCAATTCGATTCGGCAGGCAATTTACGCTGGGTTAATAAAGGTACCCCAAGTCAGATTTCATATGTCTATGATGCTGCGGGAATCCGCGTTCTCACAAACGGAGTAGGTCAAAATAAACTCGAGTTTACGGGTTTAGATGGATTGCTTTACTTCGAGAAAGATCTATCGCTTGGAACAAGCATCAATCATCTGTATATGGGGCGCCAAAAGCTTGTTGATGTAGAAGCGAATGGTACAGCCACATATTTCCATAATGACTCCTTAGGAAGTCCAATCGCAGCCACCGATGCCAGTGGGAAGTTGTTATGGCGAACAGCATTTACCCCATTCGGTGAGAAAACTCATGACGGTGCAACTGGCCAGATTAAAAACCAGCAATGGTTCACTGGCAAACCACATGAGGAAGCCACAGGTCTGAGTTACTTCGGTGCCCGCTGGTATGATCCGGTGCTGGGTCGTTTTACTGCGATTGATCCTGTCGATTGGAATGAAGTCAATCCAATCCACAGCTTTAACCGCTACGCGTACGCGAACAATAATCCGTTTAAGTTTTTTGATCCGGACGGGCGAAATCCAAAGCTAGTAGTTGATTTTGCCATCAATCTTGGCCTGAATTACTTAACAACAGGGCAATGGAATGTTGTTGGTGCGTTAACGGATACAGCCGTGGGGGCTTTAAATCCAGTAAAAACATTGGAAAATGCGGCTCGTGTTGCCAAAATCACGAAAAATGCGATTTCTCTAAGTGACCGCGCTAAACAGATCCATCAAGCAGTTTCAAAAATCACGCAGTCCAAAACAACAATTGCGGTTGCAAGGACTGCTGATGGAAAGTTAATTGTTGGGTCGAGTGAAAAGAGTTTACGTAGAGCGCAGCGAAATATGCTTAATAGCAACGAAGCTGCAGTTAAGGGAGACGGTCATGCTGAGGTCACAGCTGTAAAGGCAGAAGAGGAACAAGGAGAGACAATTGTATCTGTTGGTGCTAGTCGGCCAGTATGCGAGAATTGTCAGCAGTTTCTTGAATCGCGAGGGATTGAAATCCAAGGAGAAAGGAAATGAGTGATTTTTTCGATGACATGACACGTAAAGTTTCGTCTCGTCTTATTGATTTAAATGAAAGGGCTAGACTTCTTTTTTCTATTAGCTGTGTTTATGCATTGTATCCATCATTTGTTAAGTTTAATGGTGTATATAAGCACAGAGATGTGGAGCCTATTGTTAAGGCCCTGAAGGGTGTTGAGCATTCAATTTTATGTGGTTCTGCTCTTGATTTTTTTACTGTAGATGAGTTGATGGATCTCGCGCCTGACACAAATGAGTATGATGATATTTTTGCAAGTTTGTGCTTAGACTTTGTGGCATCGCTTGAGATGCTTAATCGAGTTTTATGTGGAGAAGATGTGGCCAAGGATATCTCGGAACTATGTATTGATTCTGTTGATATGTATGTCCAAAATTTAATAACAGAAAAGTATGGCGATGTTGGCTTTGAGTTGGCAATAAAAAATCATCATTTAATGAAAAATGAATTGATTCGCCAGTTAACGGTTTTGTCAAGTTTAGATGGCCAATTGGAAGATTCAAAAGTAGCTTGCTTATTTGAAGAGTGGAGGTCCTACTCAGGAATCTGGGTAATAATCCAGTAGCACGGTAGGGTGACCTCCCCCCAAAAAATGGTAGCGGTGGAAAGTAGAGATTCCTGGCAAATTTAACCTTATCCGGGTAGGAGATTTGTCATGAAAAAATCGAAGTTCACAGAAGAACAGATCGCTTTCGCCTTGCGCCAAGCGGAGTCGGGTACGACTG